>CALUFQ010000072.1 GCA_944319925.1 uncultured Paraprevotella sp. | reverse complement strand
CGCGGATTATTCCCCGACCGCATTTTGGATGGAGTTTACGACGGATTCCATACCAGCGGACATGCCGATGTGAAAACCTTGGAAGAAGCATGCCGCATCCTCCGTCCCCGGTTGGGCATTATCCCGATTCATAAAGAAGCTTTGTCCAGCTATCAATCATTGGATATAGCCCAAGAGTTTCCCATTATCGAATCATCGGAACAAATAGAGAATGTAGAGATTGTTATTTCTTAAAACGAGAAGTTCATGTTTGAATTTAAAATCAAAGGACTGAAAGTCATAGCCTTATCTGATACACACGGACTGCATCGAAACATACCGCTTCCTCCTTGTGATGTATTGATTCATGCCGGAGACGCTTGTGACTTTGGGAATAAAGAACAACTAAAAGACTTTTTCGACTGGTATCAAGAACAACCCGCACAATACAAGATTTTCGTGTCAGGAAATCATGATACGAATTTTGAAACCGCCAATTCGTCTTTAGAAAAGATGATACCTCAAGACATCGTTTATCTGGAGAATAACCTTATCCAAATTAAAGGAGTGATATTTGCTTCCATTGCCGCGAGACCCAGATTGCAATGTTGGGTAGAAAAAGAGCCGGTAGATGTGCTTATTACACACGGAGCACCCTTCGGCATACAGGATGAAGGAGGAAAAGGATGCAAGGATTTAACAAATCTGATTCAATCGCTCGCACCGCAATACGCCCTATTCGGTCATTGCCATAAAGGAAACAAATCTCCCTTGTGGATAGGAGAAACAATTTATGTGAATGTAGCTTTAGAAAGACCATAATTTTATACCGGAAGTTAGTGACTTCTCAATAATTGAATATGAAAGAAACCGACTATTACGACTTGATGAAAGATTTCGAAGCGGAAGAAATCGAGCCTATGGTAGGCATCTTTTGGTTTTTACCCGAAGAACACCGCTTGTTTGAAGTTTACGCTTCTTCACTGTCACAATCGAAAATGGTAAATGGACGTACCACTTACCATAAGCTCCATAAAACAGTATGGCAAGCCAAGAAATGCAGGGACAGGGCCAAAGGAAAAGGAAACTCCGTCTATTATCAAGATTATACCCAAGTACCTAGAGGCAGGGTATTTTATGACAAGGGGAATTTTATCGTAAAGGTAGGTTCTTGGTATGAGCCATACGAAGCTGAATTACGGGAACTTGTAGAAGACGCCTTCAACCTGCCGGATGATTTCGTCTTCGAGATTGGCAAGCATTGGGAATTAGGGCATGGATGGAATGAAGACCAACTGGATGATTTTTTCGGAGATTGAATAACAAAAAGAGACAAGGGAAAGATGGAGTGGGCTACACCTGTAACCCAGTGTTGACTTTCGCCGTCTGTTCGGTCAAAAGGTAACGTGAAAAGGGAACGGGATACTTGCAACTCCATTGCGTCCTGCCTTGCATATCTCCTCAGTTCGCATTATTAGAAACGGGATTCAGGTAGTTGGGGCTGGTTTGAGGGGCTTCGTGGCTTGCAGATGCCACATTTGGTGCCCGAACAGTTTGCGGGTTTCAACGCGTTGGAAGCCGAGTGAAAGGTACAGGCGTTCCGCGTCCGGGTTTTCTTTGTCCACCAGCAGGCCGGCTTTTTCGTGTCCTTCGGCGAATGCCTTGTCCCGCAATGCCGTGAGCAGTCTCCTGCCTATGCCAAGGTTGCGGTATTCGGGGAGCACACCAAGGGAGTCGAGGTAGTATTCACCGGACGAGGTCTCGTCTTCAACTCCCTCAAACCTTTGTCCGGTGCGTTCCTGAATCAGGGCGAGTGTCGGTTTGCGCAGTTCATGCAGCCGTGCGCCGTCATATCCCACGATTGCGCCGGCCGGATGTCCGTTAATGTCCGCCACGAGTGCATTGCGGTAGCTGTATTGTGTGTGTGCCATCCGAGCCAGTTCTTCGAGTACTTCCCGGTAATTCTCGCCGCAATACATCCTCATTGAGGCTTCGCCGAGCGCCATGGCCAGTGCGGATGCGATGATGGGTGCGTCGGATGCCGTGGCGGGTCGTATGGTGATGGTCGTAGTTTCCATTGCAAAAGAAGTTGTTGTTTTGCGAAGGTACGGATTTTCGGTCAAAATCGTATGCGAAATTTGGAATTTGTAGGATGGAAAGGTTTTTGGGGGCGTTTTTGTGCTGCCATTTGTTTGCCCAAGGCGGGTTCTTGTGTTAATCTGTGCTTTTTCGTCCTCTTTTTCATTCTTTATTCGTATTTTTGAATGCTGAACAGTAATATATAGTAATGTATAAGATAAGAGAAGCGACTACGCAGGATATTGCTTTGATTCATACGTTGGCTTGGAAGGTTTTTCCGCAGACCTATGAGGGCATTTTGAGCCGTGAACAAACGGAGTACATGATGGATTGGATGTATAGCGAAGTCAGCCTTGCCCGGCAAATGGGGCAGGAGGGGCATGTCTATTTCATAGCCGAAGATGCCGACGAGCAGTCGGTGGGTTATGTTTCCGTGCGTCCGGACGGGGATGGCATCTATCATTTGGAAAAAATCTATGTGTTGCCCGAGGTGCAAAAACATCATGTGGGCAGCCTGTTGTTCCGCCAGGTGGTGGACTATGTGAAAGGGATAGACCCGCAAGCCCGTGCCATAGAATTGAACGTGAACCGCCAGAATCCCGCTTTGGGCTTCTACCGCCGTATGGGAATGCGCATCAACCGTAAAGGAGACTTTGACATCGGCGGCGGGTTCTACATGAACGACTACATCATGCGGCTTGACCTTTGACGGTAAATCGGCGTATCTCTCCCCGATGCGTTTTTGCCTGTTGGGGATGACGGGCACAATTTACTTTTTTTATGGAAAACAGTTGAAATATTTGTTTGTTTAAGTGAAAAACAAGTAATTTTGCGATTGGACACAGCCAGCCCGGAGGGGTGGGCACTGTCCATCTTTGATGGTAAAAGGACGTTTACGGACGTTTTCTTCTGTAGTCAAACTTCGCAACTTTGCACTCTCAAGGAAGAAACGGCAACGAGACGTCCACGTAGGGTGTATTATACCTTGTCCGGGCGGGCTTCTTCACGAAGCCTTTTCCGTGCTTTGCATAATTTCATCTTGACGTGGGCTGGCTGCGTTGCTCATCCTTTGAGAGGGGCAATGCGAAGGCCTGACTACGGGATGAGCGGAAGTACAGATGCCCACGTCTTTCGTTTTATACATTAACCAGCCAAATCTCAGGGCGTTCTATAGGCACATAAAAACTTAAACAAATGGATTTCAAGTTAAAGAAGTGCGTTTTCGTTTGTGCGGCGGGCTTGTTGGCCGCAGCCCTGCCTTCGTGCAGCAACGAAGACGAAGAGTCGGGCGGCACCATCAGCTACGGGAAACTGGCCTCCGAGGTGCCACCCGTGGCCAACGCAGGTATTCAGTTCCCGGTTACGGGGATTTATCATGGTTATAGCAGCGGTTTCGGGAATAGCAGTTTGGGACAAGCATATACTTACCGGGATGGGCGCATGACTGGAGGGTATGAAAGGCTGAACGATGAAGTGATTGAAATCACATCTAATCCGTTAACGGTAAGAATATCTCGGAAAACATCTTATGTTGAGGAGGTAGAGGAATATAAAAATATCAAAGTGAACAGCGACGGCTTTATCACTTCGTGCGAATGCGAGTACCATGAAATAGATGAAGATGAAGATTACATGGAACATTGTACTTACACACTTGCATACGATAGTGAAGGGCATAGGATTCTTGAGAAATATCATCTCACTGATGTGGATGGCTATTGGGAAAACGGAACTACTACTTACACTTGGGAAGATGGAAACCTTATTAAAACGGAATGGGTCTGGGAGTCAATTGACGATGAAGATGAGGAAGGAGTGGATTGGCGTTACACGGAGGAAATGACTTACGATGAAGACGAAACGCGCTATCCCAATACCGGCGTTTGGCATTTTTATGACCTCGGTGCTGTTGGTAACGATAGCTTTTATGATGCATTCCTTTATGCCGGATTGTTGGGCAGGTCCACGAAGAACATTCCTTTGACATTTAAGGAAAACCAGTATTTCGATGAGGATTATTATGTTTATACGACCACGGGGGTAAACTATAATCAAGACGGTTCTATCGAAAGTATCCATTCCATTTACGACCGCACCAGCAGTTGGGGTGGTAACAGCACGGGGGCGAGCAGCCACGTCTATTTCCGTTATGGCCAAGAGTGGGACGAGGATTGGACATCTTTCATGTCGCAACGCCTGACCAAAAGCTTGGACAATGGTGTGCGCAAGCCCCGCAAGACGCTCAGCCCCCGCAAACGGCTGCAAGAGAGAATGGCACAAAGAATGGCAAACTTAAAATGACAAAACACAAATGAAAGCAATCAAGATATTATTCCTGTCGGCCTGCCTCCTGTGCGGTCCGGCTATCGCCCGCGCACAATTCATCGACGAAGCCAAGAACGCGCTTACCAAGGGCGACCGTTCCACTTGGAGCGGGTTGCGCTTCTCTTATGACCGTTCCATTCTGAAGTCCACTGCAGAGGAAAGCGAATTGAAGCAAGGGTTCAACGGTTTCACTTTGGCCTACGTGCAGTCTTGGAGCATCGCCAACCGGTTGCCGCTTTTCGTGGAAGCGGGCGGCGGTTTGAGTTTCTCGCGCCACAGTTTCGACAGCTCGGCGGACGGCGTCACCTTGAAAACGTCGCACAACCTGCTCGGGCTGTATGTTCCTGCCAATGTGGTTTATAAAATCGCCATCAACGATAAAATCGCCTTGAAGCCCTATACGGGGATTTATCTGCGCCTTGGCCTGCTGGGCAAGGAGAAATACGAGGCCGGGGTGGAAGGTAACACTTCCAGCGACTCTTATAGCGTGTATGGCGAGGACGGATGCGACTGGAAGCGTTTCCAGCTCGGCTGGCAAATCGGTGTCACGGCCGACTACCAACGCTATAATTTCGGCATAGGCTACGGCATCGACTTCAACAAGTTGGCCCCCGAAGCCCGTTTCGGCACGTTCAGTCTCCGTGCTGGATTGAATTTCTAAAGCAGCATATTGCAGTTGCTTGACAAAGAGATGTAAATGCGCCCGCAAAGTATAAACGGAAATGTTTTGCGGGCGCGTTTTTTTGATGACCGAAACAAGGAGAGTGTCAAAGAAATGCCGCCATATAAACTGGTAGGCATAGAATGTCTTCTTCCTTTCGCATGTCTTTGGTTGACAACAGATACCGTTGCAAGACTCTTGCGGAAAATTTCTTTTGGAACTTATCTAGCGACTTGTGGGATTTATATCCGGAAGATTTTACTTCGATTGGGCAAACCTTGTTTTTGCGGGACAGGAGAAAGTCAATCTCGTAGTTGCGTGTTGTCCCATGCTTGGCCGCTTGTGAGTCTTCCTCACTAAACGTATAATAAAACAGCTCGTTTCCTGCACTTTTCAACATTTGGGCAACAACATTCTCATATACATACCCCAAATCTGCTCCAACCTTGTCCAAAAGAAGCTTGCGATATAGTTCATTTTCGGTGTAGTCTTTGTCCATGAAAGCCAAGGTAATGAATAAACCGGTGTCAGAAAGGAACATTTTGAAATGGTTGTAGTCGGCATGGAGCGAGAAGCCGGTGCTCGGGTCGTTGGCATGGTAGGCAAAATTCACGGTCATGGAATCGGCCATGTCCATCAACAATCCTGCGAGACGCGAAGCCGTCGCATTCTCAATGACGCTTCCCACTTTATACCTCATTGTGTTGCGGGAGAGCTCGGATGGTATGGAGAGGAATAATCGCGATGCCCGCCCCGATGGGTCAATCTTGCGGAAATCATCCATGTAGAGTTCCAATATGTTCCGTTTCACGGCATCCACGGTCGAGAAATCATTCGATTCCAAATAAGCGTTTACGGCCTGCGGCATACCGCCTACCAACATATACAACCTGAAGTCGCGCATCATGCTGCGATTGACATCATCTCCCAATGCTTTATAGTTTTGGTATGCATATTGGATGAGCTCGTATGCCGGTGTCTTGCCGGTTGCCCACAAAAATTCTTCGTAGTCCAAGGGATACATGGCGACACGTGTTTCCTCGCTTGGTATAACGATGTCCTTTACGTTCTTTTTGATGGAAAGGAGCGACCCGGTTTCAATATAGTCATATCGGTGGTCTTTGACCAAATGTTTGATTGCTTGGCGGGCAAGCGGGCAAAGTTGCACTTCGTCGAAGACGATTACCGATTTTCGCTCATGTAGAGACACGCCGGTCAACGATTGAAGCCTTAGGAAGAAAAAGTTCAAGTCGGAGATTTGTGAGAAAAGTTCTTTGACAGCTTTGTCCGCAATGGAGAAATCGATGATGATATATGTTTCATATTCCTGTCGTGCAAATAGTTCGGCGATGGTTGATTTGCCTACCCGTCGTGCTCCTTTTATTAGAAGTGCCGTTTTCCCATTGCTTTCTTTTTTCCATTGGAGCATCCGTTTGTAGATTTTGCGTTTGAACACGTTTCCTTCCATCTTCGTAAGTTGTTGGTTTCCTTTGCAAAACTAATAAAATTGTCGGAAACAGGGAAATGTTTTTGGTTTTTTTTGTCGGAAAACGGGAAATGTTTTTTTCGGAATTTGTCGGGAACGGCAAAATGTTTGCGCGGAGGGCGGGCGTTTTCCTGCGCATTTCCGTTTGGAACGCCATTGCCGTCAAGTTTGCCGTCAATGGATTCCCGCCAATGACGGTTGCCGAAAAAAGTTTGCAGTTTTGTTGGCTGTTTGGCTGGAAAATAGTAATTTTGCAAGCCGATTATTATCTGCAAGGCATTAAAAGCCTTGAAACCTGCGTGTTAATAGTTCCTCCATTGGCCTGAAGGGACGGTTAGTGAATCGCAGCAAAAGAATTAAAGTTTTTAGTAGTAACATTATTTAAAATTAGAAAATGGACACTTTAAGTTACAAGACCATTTCGGCCAACAGGGCGACTGCGAAGAAGGAATGGGTCATTGTGGATGCCACAGACCAGGTTTTGGGTCGTTTGGGTTCAAAGGTGGCAAAATTGTTGAGGGGTAAGTACAAACCCAATTTCACCCCTCATGTGGATTGCGGCGACAACGTGATCATCATCAATGCCGACAAGGTGAAACTGACCGGCAACAAATGGACGGATCGCGTATATTTGAGCTACACGGGCTACCCCGGCGGGCAGCGCGAGATGACTCCGGCTCGTTTGATGTCGCGTCCGAACGGCGCAGAGCGTTTGATGCGCAAAGTGGTGAAAGGCATGTTGCCCAAGAACCGTTTGGCTTCCCAGCTGATGAGAAACCTGTATGTGTATGCCGGCAACGAGCACAAGCATGAGGCCCAGCAACCCAAAATGATAGATATAAACCTGTATAAATAAACAACGATGGAAGTAATAAATGCAATAGGCAGACGTAAATGCGCCGTGGCTCGCGTGTATGTCAGCGAGGGTACAGGAAAGATTACCATTAACAAGAAGGATCTTGTTACCTATTTCCCTTCTAGCATTCTCCAATATGTGGTGAAGCAGCCGTTGATGACACTCGGCGTGGAAGAGAAATACGACATCAAGGTGAATGTTTATGGTGGCGGTTTTACCGGTCAGTCCCAAGCCCTGCGCTTGGCTATCGCCCGCGCTTTGGTGAAAATCAACGAGGAAGACAAGAAGACCTTGCGTGCGGAAGGCTTTATCACGCGCGATTCCCGTGTGGTTGAACGTAAGAAGCCGGGTCGTCCGAAAGCACGTCGCAGATTCCAGTTCAGTAAACGTTAATATCGGCCGTTTATCGAGCTGCATCAATGAACGTTTAGTATCTAAACTTCCGGGATTCCCCCGAAGGGACTACTCGAAGGTTGGTTGAAGAAACAAAAAAGAAAGTAAACGATTAAAAAAAGAAAACAATGTCAAGAACTAATTTTGAGACTTTATTGGAAGCCGGTTGCCACTTTGGGCATTTGAAGAGAAAATGGAATCCGGCAATGGCTCCTTATATTTTCATGGAGCGCAACGGCATCCATATCATCGACCTGCATAAGACCGTGGCCAAGATTGACGAGGCTGCGGAGGCGTTGAAACAAATTGCAAAATCCGGTAAGAAGATTTTGTTTGTTGCTACTAAAAAACAAGCCAAAGAAATCGTGGCCGAGAAGGCTGCGGCTGTGAACATGCCCTACGTCATCGAACGTTGGCCGGGCGGCATGTTGACCAACTTTCCCACCATCCGCAAGGCGGTGAAGAAGATGGCCAATATCGACAAACTGACGGCCGATGGCACGTATGCGAACCTTTCGAAGCGCGAAATCCTGCAGATTTCCCGTCAGCGCGCCAAGTTGGAAAAGAACTTGGGTTCGATTGTTGACCTGACCCGTCTGCCGTCTGCCTTGTTCGTGGTGGACGTGTTGAAGGAGCAGATTGCCGTGCGCGAGGCAAACCGCTTGGGCATTCCCGTGTTTGCCATCGTGGATACTAACTCCAACCCGAACAATGTGGATTTCGTGATTCCGGCCAACGACGATGCCAACAAGAGCGTAGAGGTTATCTTGGACGCTTGCTGCACGGCGATTGCAGAAGGTTTGGAAGAGCGTAAGGCTGAGAAAGTAGATACGGAAGCTGCCGGCGAAGGCGAAAACAAGCCCCGCAAGCGTTCCGCAAAGGCACGTGTGGAGAAGTCGGAAGAAGCCGCTCCCGCTGCTGAAGAACCCGTAGCCGAGGCCCAGGAGGCAGAAGAACCCGCTGCGGCTGAAGAGGCATAATGAGTTTATTCATTTAATAAATTAGGAAAAAAGATTATGGCTGTTACAATGGCTGATATCACCAAGCTCCGTCAGTTGTCGGGTGCTGGTATGATGGATTGCAAAAAGGCTTTGGAAGAAGCCGGCAACGATATTGAAAAGGCGATGGAAATCATCCGCAAGAAAGGACAGGCCGTGGCTGCGAAGCGTTCTGACCGCGAAGCTGCCGAAGGTTGCGTGGTTGTGAAGGCGGAGAATGGTTTCGGTGCTATCATCGCCCTGAAGTGTGAGACGGACTTCGTGGCCAAGAACGAAGATTTCGTGAAGTTGGCGAAGGACATCCTTGACTTGGCCGTGGCCAACAAGTGCAAGACATTGGACGAAGTGAAGGCTTTGCCGATGGGTAAGGGCACGGTGGCCGATGCGGTGGTTGACCGCAGCGGCATCACGGGCGAGAAGATGGAACTGGACGGTTATATGACTATCGAAGGCGAGAACATTTCCGTTTATAACCACCAGAACAAGAACCAACTTTGCACGATGGTGGCCTTGAACAAGAAGGTGGACGACGAGTACGGTCATGTAGTGGCTATGCAAGTGGCCGCCATGAACCCGCGTTCGCTGGATGAGAGCGACTATCCTGCCGATGTCTTGGCCAAGGAGAAGGAAATCGCAGCCGAAAAGGCCCGTCAGGAAGGCAAGCCCGAGAACATGATCGAGAAGATTGCCATGGGTCGCCTGAATAAGTTGTTCAAGGAAGAATGCCTGCTGAAGCAAGCTTTCATCCAGAACGACAAAATCAGCGTGGCGGACTACTTGAAGAGTGCCGACAAGGATTGCACGGCAACGGCTTTCAAGCGTTTCACCCTGCGTGCTGAATAAGAAGAAGCATATTTGATTTCATAATTTTTTGATAAGTTAGATTTTAATGTGGCGCGGCTTTTGTGAAAAAGTCGCGTCTTTTTTGTTAAAAATGCGTTTTTCGCCTTTTGGCCGATAATAAAAGGAAATAAATTCCGTATTTTTGTAGGAGTGAACATTTAAAATAAAGGGGAGGAACCATGAAAATACTGGCAGTGGGCATGAACTATGCCGAGCACAATAAAGAACTTGACGGCACGTTGTATAAACCGGAAGAACCTGTGATTTTTGCCAAGCCGGATTCGGCCTTGTTGAAGGACGGGAAACCTTTCTTTATCCCAGATTTCACGAAGGAATGTGACTACGAGGTGGAGCTGGTGGTGCGAATCTGCAGGTTGGGAAAGAACATCCCTTCCCGTTTTGCCCATCGTTATTACGATGCGGTGACGGTGGGCATTGATTTCACGGCGCGCGACTTGCAGCGCAAGTTCCGTAGGGAAGGTTTGCCATGGGAACTTTGCAAGGGCTTCGACAGTTCGGCGGCTATCGGCACGTTTGTTGCCAAGGAGAAATTGCCCGACATCCAGCAGATCCCATTCCATTTGGATATTGATGGAGAAACGGTGCAGAAGGGCTTTTCAGGCGACATGTTGTTTGCCGTGGACGAGATTGTGGCTTTCGTGAGCCGTTTCTATACCTTGAAGATGGGCGACCTTTTGTTCACCGGGACTCCCCAAGGCGTGGGACCGGTGCAAATCGGCCAGCATTTGGAGGGGTATCTCCGGGACGAGAAGGTTCTGGACTTTAATATACGATAAGGAATGAAGTTAAGGGCAGTCATCTTTTTGCTTTTCGCCTGTGTCCTCCGCATGGCGGCACAGGATTTCACATACGTTGATTGGGACATCCTGAAAGCGGATTCTTTTCCGGTGCGCTACGAAGAGGTGATTCCTTTGGAAACGGATTATTCCGGCTACGATTACGAAGTCCGTTTGGACTATCCGGAATATGCCCGTCTGACGGCTGAAGAGGCAAAATGCGTGGCTGCGTGGGGCGAGGCTTTGCCTGCCACGCCCCGGGTGGTTTCCCATGTGGGCGTGGCCCGCAAGAAAGGCATGTTGGATGTCTCTTTCGTGCCGATTGTCCGCCGGAATGGCAAATATTACAGGCTGACAAGTTTCAAGATGAACATCCTGCGCCACCCCAAGGCTGGTAAGCGCGCGCTTCTTGCCGCTTCCCATCGGCTCTCGGCGGCGGAGCGTTATGCGTCCAACTCCGTGCTTTCGCAAGGGCGGTGGGTGAAAATCGGCATCACGGAAGACGGGGTGTACCGTCTGACGCCAGCCGCCTTGCAGCAGATGGGGTTTTCCGACCCGTCGCGGGTGAAACTCTACGGCTATGGCGGGCATGTGCAAGACGAGGAAATCGATGCCGATGCGGATTTCGATGATTTGGAGGAAGTCCCCCTCTATCGTGACAGCCGCGGTTTGTTGTTCTATGGCAAAGGGCTTGTCTCATGGTCGGCCCCCGATTCCCGCGGACGCGCATCACATCGAGTCAACACCTTTGCCCGGCAGGCCTGTTATTTCCTGACAGAAGGAGACGGGCCGGCAGCCATTGCCGTGGCACAGGCCGGGGTGACGCCTTCGCGAAGTTTGGACTATACGTATGCCCACGTGGTGTACCACAAAGAGGAATATTCGTGGATGTCCAGCGGCTCCATGTTCTACGAAAACCTGAACTACGCTTCTTCCAATTCCCAGACTTACCATTTGGCTTCTGTCGATCCGGTGACATCCCTCGGAGGCTCACTTAGGGTGAACTTTACAGGGCATTTCACTTCGTCCGGGGCGACTGTCCGGAATGTGGACGTGTCGGTGGACGGAAGGGAAATGGCCACATCCGTCAGGATTTCAAATTCAGGGGAATATGACAAGGCGCGGGAAGGAAGCGTGACTTATGAGTTGTCTTCTTTGCAGGAGGGTACGACTGGAGTGCAGGTCACTTTGACTTCTCCCGCAGGCATGGATGCCCGGCTGGGATATTTGGAATTGTGCTACCGGAGGCAGCTTTTCATGCGCGACCCTTGGCTGTATATCCGCGACAACAAGGCGTCGGCAGCCAGCTTTGTCATCAACACCAATGGGCGTGGCAATGTGAAGTTGTGGCGGCTGGGGCGGCGCGGGCAGTCGATGGCCGAAATGCAAGGGGTCCGCTCCGGGAATACTTATACAGTGCCAGTGGACGATGCCTCATGGGAATATGTGGCAGTGGACGTGGATGCGGACTATCCTGCTCCTTCTTATATAGGCGAGGTGGGCAACCAGAATCTCCATGCGATGGGGGCATTGGACATGGTTGTCCTCATTCCGGCCAGCGGCAAGCTGTATGCGCAGGCCGAGCGTTTGGCCGAGGCGCATCGCAGCTTGGACGGTTTGCGGGTGGCAGTCGTGCGGGCTGACCAAGTTTACAATGAGTTCTCGTCCGGTACGCCGGATGCCACGGCCTACCGGCGTTTCATGAAGATGCTTTACGACCGGGCGGCGACGGAGGCTGACATGCCCCGTTATCTTCTTCTTTTCGGTGACGGCGTTTGGGACAACCGCATGGTGACTGCGGCCACCCGCGGCCTGAATCCCGATGATTACCTCCTGTGCTACGAGTCGCAAAATTCGCTCAGCCAAGTGTCCAGTTATGTCATGGAGGACTATTTCGGCCTGTTGGACGACGGCGAGGGCGGAAACTTGACGGGTGACAAGGTGGATTTGGGCATCGGGCGTTTTCCCGTCACCACGGAGGAACAGGCCCGTGTCATGGTGGACAAGACCATCGACTACATGGAAAACAAGCATGCAGGGGCGTGGCGCAACGTGGTCTGCGTGATGGGCGACGACGGGGATGAGAACGACCACATCCTCAAGGCCGAGCGGCTGGCCAGCCAGGTGGAAGCCGATTATCCTGCGCTGCAGGTCAACCGTATTTTTTGGGATGCTTACAGGCGCGAGACGGATGCCACGCACTATTCCTATCCCGGCGCGACCCAGGACATTTACAGGCAGATGGAGGAAGGGTGCCTGATGATGAACTACACGGGGCATGGCAACCCGCGCGAGCTTTCGCACGAGTACGTGCTCCGCCTGAGCGACTTCGCTGCGTTTGAATCCAACCGTGTGCCTTTGTGGGTGACGGCGGCTTGCGACGTGAATCCTTTTGACATGCTGGAGGATAACATCGGCGAGACGGCCGTTTTGCACGAAACCGGCTCTGCCGTGGCTTTTTATGGGACAACCCGCACGGTGTATTCCGACAGGAACAGTTCGATGAACCGTTATTTCACGCGGCATGTGCTGGGGCGCGACCTGGACGGGCGGAGAAACACCATCGGTGATGCCGTGCGTTTGGCCAAGGTGGAGCTACTGACTCCCGACCCGCCGCAAGAGAAGGAAGACACGTTGTTGGACAACACGGTGAACAAGCTTCATTTTGTGTTGTTGGGCGACCCCGCCTTGAAGCTGGGAGTGCCGGAATACCGTTTGGTGGTCGATAGCATCAACGGGCAGGAGGTCGGCGAAGATTTTCCGTTGGCGAATTTTGAGGCCGGCAGCATCGCGCGGGTGAACGGTCATGTGGCCGACGCGCAGGGAAACAGGTTGCCCGATTATGCCGGCGTGGTGTCCCTCACGGTGTATGACAGCGAGAGCGAGGTGACTTGTTTGAACAATGACGGGGAGGCCGACCCACCGTTGACGTTCTATACGCGCGACAAACAGCTTTATGTAGGCAACGATTCCGTCGTGCGCGGGGAGTTTGAGATGGTGTTCCCTGTCCCGATGGACATCAAGTATTCCGGAGAGTCGGGGCGTGTGTCTTTGTATGCGATTGACAATGGCCGCCGTCGTGAAGCGAACGGTTATTCCGAGCGCGTGACGGTGGGCGGCACAGGCACGGACTTGGCCGGGGATACGGAAGGTCCCCGGATTACGGCTTACCTCAACCGGGAGGACTTCGTGTCGGGCGGCACGGTCAACGCCACGCCTTATTTCGTGGCCATGCTGGAGGACGAGAGTGGCATCAACGTGACTAACACCGCTGTGGGGCACGATTTGGAACTTTCCATTGACGGCAATCCTGCCACGACATACATCCTGAATGATGAATATGAAAACGAGTTCGGCTCTTATACCCGCGGCCAGCTGGCTTATGTCATTCCGGCTTTGCCGAATGGGCCGCACACGTTGACTTTCCGCGCTTGGGACGTGATGAACAATTCGTCTTCGGTGACGCTGGACTTCAACGTGGATGGCAGCCGAAGCCCGGATTTCATCAGCCTGTCCTGTACGCAAAATCCCGCTCGCGAACAGACCACGTTCATCGTGCGCTATGATTATCCGGGCACGGAGTGCAACTTCATGCTCGAAGTGTTCGACTTTGCCGGGCGTAAGCTGTGGACGCATACCGAGCAGGGCACGTCCGAGGACGGCGTGTATCAGGTGCATTGGAATCTGACCACGTCCTCCGGCATGCCGTTGTCCACCGGGGTTTACCTTTACCGCGTCAGCGTGTCCACGCCGGAGAGCAAGGCCGTGTCCCGTGCGAATAAAATCGTTGTGCTAAGGCAATAAAGAAGGCGTGGCGGGCGTTATTTTATCATGTGTAGTGAGAGTAAAGAGATAAAGATGAAAAAGCTATATTTGTTTGCGGCTTTGTGCTTGTGGTGCGGGTTGTCGGCGTCTTTGCATGCCCAGGACAAGCGGAATATGTTTAACCCCGTGACGACCAGCGTGACTTCACAATCCATTGCTCCGGACGCGCGGGGTGGCTCCATGGGCGACATCGGGGCGGCTACCGAGCCGGATGTGAGTTCCCAATATTGGAATCCGGCCAAATATCCGTTCTGCATCGCCCGGGCGGGGGTCGGGGTCAACTACACGCCGTGGTTGCGCCAGTTGGTGAACGACATCAACTTGGCCTACGTGAGTGGATTCTATCGCATCGGCGACTACCAGGCCGTGAGCGCGTCGTTGCGCTACTTTTCTTTGGGCGAGGTGTCCACGAGCAGCTCCTTGGACGAGGGCGCCGACATGACCATCAGTCCCTACGAGATGTCGTTCGACGTAGCCTATTCGCGCATGTTGAGCGAGACCTTCTCTGCGGCGGTGGCCTTGCGTTTCATCCTTTCGGACATCACCTATGATTATTCCGAGGAGACATCTCCCGGCAAGGCGTTCGCGGCAGACATCGCGCTGTATTGGAACCGTTACTTCGTGGGGCGCACCCGCGAGTGGAATATGGGTATCGGTTTGAACATCAGTAATATCGGTAGTAAAATCTCCTATGGGGGAGACGACAATTCCGAGTTCATACCGACCAACTTGCGTTTGGGCTTGAATTTCCTGGTACCCATCAACGAGTACAACAAATTCTCCATCGCGGCGGATGCCAACAAGCTCTTGGTGCCGACCTATCCAAAGCAGGAAGAGGGCGAAGCCGACCAGGATTACACCGACCGTGTGCAGCGCGACTACTACGACATTTCGCCCATCGCCGGCATCTTCAAGAGCTTCAGCGATGCGCCGAACGGTTTCAAGGAAGAGATGCAGGAAATCCAGTGGAGCGTGGGCTTGGAATACGTGTACAACGACCGTTTCTCGCTCCGTGCGGGCTACCATCACGAGAGCGAAAACAAGGGCAACCGCAAGTATCTCACTTTCGGCGCGGGTTTCCGCATGAGTGTTTTCTCGCTCGATGCGGGCTACGTGTTCTCCACGGCGCAGAGCAACCCGCTCGACCAGACGATGCGCTTCACGCTCGGGTTCGACCTCGACGGCATGAAGGACTTGTTCGGGCGGCGCAGGTAAAGAGGACGAAAGGAGGCAGTCATGGGAAAAATCAGGGTAGGCTTCGGATTCGATGTGCACCGCTTGGTCGAAGGACGCGAGCTTTGGCTGGGCGGCATACGCTTGGAACACACGATGGGGCTGTTGGGCCATAGCGACGCGGACGTGCTTATCCACGCCATCTGCGACGCGCTGCTTGGCGCGGCCCATTTGCGCGACATCGGCTACCATTTCCCCGACACGGCGGAAGAGTTCCGGGGCATAGACAGCAAGGTGCTGTTGCGCAAGACGGTGGAGCTGATTGCGGAGAAAGGCTACCGCGTGGGCAACGTGGATGCCACGGTCTGTGCCGAGCGTCCCAGACTGAAAGCGCACATTCCCGCCATGCAGGCTTGCCTGGCCGGCCTCATGGACGTGGAGGAAGAGGACGTGTCCGTGAAAGCCACGACGACCGAACGGCTGGGTTTCACCGGGCGCGAGGAGGGCATCGCAGCCTACGCCACGGTGCTCATTGAACGGGGTTGAGCCATCTCCGGGCTTTCTTGGGGTCAGTAGAAATTCAGTGGGGAAACGTTTTCATGCTACCCCGCTGATATGCTGCGACAGATTTGAGATCCATCGCAACAAAGGTTTGTCCGTCCGGAGGCAAAA
>CALUFQ010000071.1 GCA_944319925.1 uncultured Paraprevotella sp. | reverse complement strand
CGCTGCCCACGCCCAGGTCGAAATACAAGATGCTGATGGAATAGACCTTCTTCACCTCGCTGTACGCGTCGCCCAGGTTGATGTGCTCCGTGATGGCCTTGGCCACGCCGTAGAGGATGCGCTCCAGGTAGTACAGCTCGCGGGTGTTCTGCACCTCGATAATGATGATTTCACCCTTGCTGTTGCGCGCCTTGATGTCCACCCGGTTGAACTTGTCGTCCTCTGAAGACTGGTTTCCCTCGCTTTCCAGGATTTCCACGATGGTGATAGGCTCGTCCAGGAAAACTGTCAGGAAGCCTTCCAACACGCCGAAATTGGCCTTTTGCCGCAGCAGCCGCTTGATGGCCCAGTCAAAGCGGATATACCTGTCTTGCATCGACTCGCTCATAATGATTTGTTTTTCCGGTTCACTCCTGCAAAGATAATGCAAACCAAGCGCAGGACAAAACAAATTCATCGGTTTTTATGGCAGAAGTGCCTGTTTTTGAGTTTGTCGTGTGATGATTTTGGCCCAGTTTTTCGCGTTGTGCGGTTTTGTTTGGAAAAAGAAACCGCTTCCGTGGGTATGGATACGTCCGGAAGCGGTTCTCGTGAAGGGGGAGGAGTGTGGTTACTTTGCGATTTCCGTCTTGGTCTTTATGCTGCCGTCGGAATAATATGTGCGGCAGATGACAATGCCGGAATCGGGCTTCTTTTTGAGGCGGATACCGTCGATGGTATAGTATTCATACCGCATGGGTATCCTGTCTGTGGCATCGGTTTGCCGTATGCCTGTGCCTTCTGCCTTTGTCGTGAATTGCCATGTGTCGAATGCCATGTTTCCATCAACGCCTTTGAACACGAAATAGATGTCGTATGCACCGATTAACATGCTGTCGCAGGACACTGTGTATTCGTGCCAGTCGGCAGTCGAGAAGTCAATGGTGGTTATTGGGATGGAGTCGAGACCTTTCAATCGGATTTCCATTGTGCCTTCCCCTTTCAGGCGGGCGGTGAAATCCCCTGCGCCATCGTTGCCGAAGTTGACACTTTTCACCATGGTCCATCCGCCGTCGGCCATGGAGAGGAACAGGTTGTCCGCCTCGGTCCCGGGTTGGATGCCCGCAGCCGTGCAGAGGGTTTCTGCTGTTTGGAGGACAAACGGTTCAGGTCGCTTGCTGGTCAGTTGCAGGGTGGCCGTGTTGGATGGAGTTACAAGGTTGATGATGCCTCTGTTTTCATTAATTGTGCAACGGTTTGCGCCCACGCTGCGGTAGCCTCCGCTGATACCCATCGCCCCTTCGAGCCATTGGGTGTGATAGAAGAGGTAGAAGGTGCTGCCGAATTTTTGCAGGCGGGTGTGGTTGGTTCCCTTTGCGTAACCGGACTGCCCCGGATTGGCGAAATATTCACCCCCATAATTCCAACTTTCCGGGTCGAGCGGGTCGGTTGTGGTCATGTAGCAGATGCTGCCCTGGGTCGGCGCGTCTTCCTTGCTTCCGTATGTCGTCCAATCTGTGCGTTCACTTTCGTTGGTGCAGTAGCTATATGTCATGATACCACGCCGCATGGCATTCAGTTCATTGGCACCGGAATGGTAGGGGGCGGGGATGGGAACGATTTCGCTGTCCAGCGAAATCATGTCCTCGCCGAGACGCACGATGCGGGCGTTGCCCGGCATCAAGGCGGTGCCTTCCGTGTTCGGGTCGCCGCAACCGAACGTGAGCCATGCCGTGCCGTCTTCGTCGATAGCCACGCCCGGGTCGGACGGGTTTGAGCACAGGCCGAGGCCCGGCGTGTCGGTCGAGACAAGGGCGTGACCGAGCGGGTCTGTCCACGGCCCGGTGGGCGAGGTGGCCGTGATGACTCCGATGCCTTCGTTACCGTTTGCGAAGTAGAGGTAGAAGTGCGTCTGCCCGTCTTCTTCCACGCGGGAGACGATGGAGGGCATCCATGAGGCGGTCGCCCAGGTCCCGCAGAGGGACGGCATGTCAATCGTTCCGTGGTAGGTCCAGTTGGCCAGGTCGGCGGATGACATCATGACAATCGACTTGATGTGGCTGCAGTCATTGGCTTCCAATCCGTCGGTAGCTTCGAACTGTTGCTGGTCGTTCGTGGCATACACATAAATTCGCCCGTCGTGTTCGATGGCCGTTGGGTCGGCGCAGAACAAGAGCGGGTGAAGGGGATTGGACTGTGTGGCCTGCTTGTAGGCTTTGAGCGGGGTCATCTCGTCCGGTTGCGGGTCGGGAGTTTCCGCAGTTTCCGTCCTGATGAACTGGAAGGTGTATATCGCGCCGCCCATGATGGTGAGCCTGGGGTTGGTGACTCCGGCGTATTCTTCGGTCACGTCCTGTTGGTAGAAATTGCGGAACTCGTTTGTCATGATGGAACGTACTTGCTTGCTTGCGAAAGGAAGCTGCACACTCAACCGGGTGGAACGTTCGTCGGGATTGAGCACGAAGAGGCTGATGGTGTCTCCGTCAGCACTTATGTAGGCTGTGCCGTTCATGGTGGTACCGTTGAACGTGGCCTTGATGCGGGTCATGCCGGTGGCGAATTTGGCATAATGGCTGAGGATATAAGCCGCTTTTCCGGGTTGCGAGGTGGCACCGCCGCCTTTCCCGTCGCCGAAAAAGTGGTCGAGCATGTTGTAATAGACGTATGCGCTGAAGCCCATTCGCATGCAGTAGTCCACTTGTTCTGCAAATTCGCAGGCGTCGCTCCATTTTCCGAGCTTGGTCTCATCCTGTTGGATGAATTCGGTCATCCACATGGGCTTCTGGGTCAGGTCGGTCACAGTCTTGATGTACGACCAGTCGTTGGTGCCATAGATGTGGTTTCCCCAAATGTCAATGCTGGCGCGTACGGCTGCCGATTTTTGGGCAAGTTGCAGGTTGAAAGTGTGTTGCCCCCAGCCGAAGCATTCCGGTGCCATGATGGGGCATTGCACGTATTTCTTGGCATGCTGCACCATTTCGGCCATTTCGTCCACCGTCCACACGCAGCTTTCATAGTCGGTGTCATAGTCGCACTCGTTTTGGATGGAAAGGATGTCAATGGGTGCGCCCACGTCCTCCATGTGCTGGCGGTAGCGTTCCAGCCATTGGGCATAGACCTCCAGGCTGTCCGGGTTGGGATTCCCGCTGATGGAAGTCTGGTCGCCCCACGGTTGTTCCGCATTGATTTTGAAACGGTGGGGCGGTGTCCACGGTGTGGCGAACACGGTGGTGCCGTGTGCCTTGGCCCACTTGACGGGATTCACATAACTGTTCCATCCGCTTTCGTTCGGGCTGATGCGGATGCGCATGATGTTGTAGCCCATGGCATCTTCGCCTTTGCCCCAAAGGAGATCCACTTTCTCTTTGGTATATACATCGCCCCACTGGCCGTTCATGCCGCAGCCTCCGAAACCGTCGATGTGCTGGTACTTTGTGTCGGGGTCAATGGCGACTGTCTGCGCTCCCGCCGGAAGACCGGCGGCGAGCGCGACAGACAGGAAAAATGCTTTTTTAAGGTGTTTCATGTAATAGATGTTTTACTGGTTGGGTTTATTGTTTCTTGCAGGGCGATTCCTCCATGAACAGGTAGGAAGGCTTGTAGCCGCCATAGTCCACGACGATTTTCTCCAGCACGGTGCCCGGTTCGATGGGTCGGAACACGAGCGTCTGCATGCCGTTTTCCGCAGCGGGAAGCGTCAGGTCAACCTTCTTCTCAATGACGCGGCGCGCCACGGTGGGATAGTAAACCGAATAGACGTTCTCTGGCTTCTCGTTCAGGTTGCCGTTGAAGTTGATGACGGTCTCTTCCCCGCCCTTGAAGCCGATGCCGTAGCGGTGGCCTTCGGGGTTGTGGAATGCCAAGGTCGATTTCACGATGACATGCACGGTGACTTCCTTCACGTCGGCGGGAATCTGCATCCGGTAGGAGAGCGACGCGCCGTCGGTGGCAGCCGTGTAGGGCATGAGGGCCATGCCGCTCAGGGTGCGGCCCACGTAGGGTATCTTGGTCCATGCGGCACCTGCGGCACCGGTTTGGGCGAAGAAATGTTCGGCTTCCATGGCCACATAGCCGTCTTCGCCCGTGAACACGTAGCCTCCGGCGGCCTGTGTGGCCGTATCAATGCGTTTCGTCTCGGGCAGGATGTTTTCCTTGAAGTTGTCGTTCCACGAGGTATAGCCGATGTGTTTCTGGATCATCATGCCGTTCCATTTGCCTCCGGCGATGTTGTGGTTGTAGTCGTTGCACAGTTCCTTGTCGCGCTGGAATGTGCGTTCCACCACGTCGGCCCATTCGTTGGCTTCGGGGTTGTTCTCGGCATGGAGCTTGAGGTTCATAGCCTGTGCGTAGTACATTTCATAGAGGTTGGCCATGGCCTGCACGGGGAAGAGGATGAGCTGCTTGTAGGCATCGCGGTATTCGGGGGACAAGGAGATGTACTGGCGCAGGGCTTCCGCTTCCAGTTTGACGAACTCGTCGGATACTTTTTTCCATTCCCCCGTTTCCAGGTTATAAGTTTTGTGGTCGAGCATTTCCGCCGTGACGCGCCCGGCATATTTGCAGTAAAGGTTCAGGATGCGTGCGGCTTCTTCGGCTTGGCTTTCGCCAAAGGCGGCGGCACAGAACTTCTTCGGATGGTCCAGGAGGTTGGATGCCGTGTATTGTTTGGGATTCCATGCCATGTCGAGGAACAGCGTGATGGGGTATTCCATGGGCTTGAGGTCGCCCACGTTCAGCACCCACAGCTTGTCCACGCCGTAGTCATAGGTGAGTTGTAGTTGTTCCCACATGTTCTGTATCGGGGTGTTGTTGATCCACTTGGAGTTGCGCGGCGCACCCACGTAGTCCACGTGGTAGTACATGCCCCATCCGCCCGGGTGTCTGCGTTCTTTCTCGTTTGGCAGTCGGCACACGTTGCCCCAGTTGTCGTCCGTGAGGAGCATGATGACATCGTCGGGCACCCGCATGCCTTGTTCGTAGTATTGCAGCACTTCCTTGTACAAAGCCCACACCTGTGGGGTCTCCTTGGCCGGGCGGCCTGTGACATCCTTGATGATTTTGCGTTGGTTTTCCACGATGTCTTCCAACAGTTTCACGTTCACGTCGTCGCTCATGGCTGCATCGCCATCGCCGCGCATACCGATGGTCACGAGGTCTTCCGTGTCTTTCATGCGCTCGATGCCTTCACGGAAGAACTGGTCGAGCGTTTCCTTGTTGGTGGTGTAGTCCCATTTGCCGTATTGGTTGCGCTTGCGCGCCCATTCCTGGTGGTTGCGCGCCATGGGTTCGTGGTGCGACGTGCCGATGATGACGCCCATCTCGTCGGCGGTCTTTCCGTTGAGCGGGTCATCGGCATAGAACGCCCACGCCCACATGGCCGGCCAAAGGAAGTTGCCCTTCAGGCGCAGGATGAGTTCGCACACCTGGGCATAGAAACGGTGGTCGCCATAGTTCGTGCCGTAGGTGTTCTTCACCCATGTGGTCAGGCAGGGGGCTTCGTCGTTCAGGAAGATGCCGCGGTAATAGACGGCCGGTTCGCCGTCGGTATAGGTACCTGGCTTGACGTAGAGTGCCGTGTGTTTTTCCACGGGAACGTCGGCCCACCAGTACCATGGGCTGACTCCCATTTGTTCCGACAGCTCATAGATGCCATATATCGTGCCGCGTTTGTCGCTGCCGGCGATGACCATGGTCTTGCCGCCTTCGGCGTTGTCGATGGTGGTGATGAGATACATCTCACGCTTGCCGTCAAGGCTCTTCCCGTCGATTTTCTTGCCTTTGACGAGCTGTTTGACCAACGGGCTCTTGTCTATCGACCCGATGATGATTTTCGTTTGCGCCGTGGCTTCTCCGTTGATGGTGGCCTTTTGCCCGGTCACGCGGAGGAAATCCTCCGTGAGGTTTTCTGCCGCGATGAGCACTCCCTTGTGGTCTTCCGTGCTTACGGCTATTTCCACAGCCTTGCCTTCCGTGGACAATGGCATGCATGCGCCGGCGGGGTCGAAGGTGACGAACTGGTCGGCGGCTTGTGCGCCAAGCGGGAGCAGCATGAGCAGGCTAATCCACATTTTAGTCATTCTGTTTTTTCTCATTTTAGATGTTTTTGAGTTATTGGATGTTTTTTCTGTTGGCATTCCTTTTTGGCAATATGCCGCATGGACAAAATTACAAAAGATTGGTGGAAGGCTTTTTTTCTTGTATTTCCAATTCTTTCTTTTTGGTTACATGCTTCTTATTTTTATTTTTCTAACGTAACTTACTCTTTTGATTTTGTAACATGTCTTGGTGTGTGTTATATGGAAATGCTTGTGATACAAAAAGAAAATTATTGGTAATACCAGCGAAACGCGTTTTGGATTTGTTTATTTAACTTTATCCACACGGATGATAAAAACAGAAAAGAAATGAAAGGAAAAAGTATTGGACGCTGGCTTGTGTTAGCCTTGGCGGTGATGTGCCTGTATCCGGCATCTGCAGCAAATCGTGGAAGGGAGAAGGTGGGTTTTGACTTCGGTTGGAAGTTCGTTTTGAACGCGGATGACCGGAAAAATGCGGAACCGGACGCATCGGAGGCAGGGTGGGAGGACGTCCAGTTGCCCCACGACTGGAGCATTTCGCAGAATTTCGACCCGAAACTGAGCGGGAGCAACGGCCACTTGCCCGGTGGCGTAGGATGGTATAGGAAGACGTTCAAAATGGATGGAGCAGACAAGGGCAAGCGGATATCCATTCTGTTCGATGGGATTTATTGCCGTAGCGATGTGTATCTGAACGGAACGCACTTGGGCTTCCGTCCGTATGGTTACTGTTACTTGCAGTATGACCTTACGCCTTACCTTAATTATGACGGGGAGAATGTGTTGGCCGTCAGGGTGAACAATCCGCTGGAACACGACAGCGTGGCACGTTGGTACACGGGGGCGGGCATTTACCGTCATGCCTGGCTCCTGAAAACGGCGGACGCGCATATTGACCTATATGGCACATACGTGACGACTCCCACGGTGTCGGAAGAAAGTGCTACGGTGAAAGTGCGTACCACGGTGGTTAATGACGGGCGCGAGGGCAAGGTGTTGTCTGTGAGTCAAAAGGTAGTGGACCAAGACGGGCATACCGTGGCACAGGGTGGAAAAAAGCGTTTGGAGATTGCGGCGGGCGGCCGGACTGATGCCGGGCATGAGATGACGGTGGACAGGCCTTTGCTTTGGGACACGGACAACCCGAACCTTTATACGCTTTATACCTATTTATATGAAGGCCGGAAGCTGGTGGACACCTACGAGACTGTGTTCGGTATCCGGACTTGCGAGTTTACGCCAGACCGCGGTTTCCTGCTGAACGGGAAGCGGATGAAACTGAAGGGCTTTTGCCTGCATCAGGATGATGCCTGTCTTGGCCGGGCATTGCCCCTGCGTTCCATGCAGCGTAAACTGGAAACGGTCAAGGCGTATGGCGTGAATGCCATCCGTTGCAGCCACAACCAGCCCGCACCTGAGTTCCTCGACCTTTGTGACCGGATGGGCTTTGTGGTCATCGACGAGGCGTTCGACAAGTGGAAGTCTGGTTTTTATGAGGAGTATTTTGACGAATGGTGGAAGGAAGACTTGAAGAACATGATAGTGCGCGACCGCAATCATCCCTGCGTGGTGTTGTGGAGCATAGGCAATGAGCTGCAGGAAGCGTGGGACGAGAGCGACACGGGATGCCGCCGTGCCAAGATGTTGCAGGACTTTGTGCATGAACTAGAACCGTCGCGCAAGGTTTGCCTTGCCGCACAAAACCGTCACAATGAAAAGTTTTCTGGGGTGACGGATGTGGTAGGATATAATTATTTGGAGGAGCGTATGCTTTCCGACCATAAGAAGTTTCCCGAACGTTGTTTCTTGGTGACGGAGGAGCTACCTTATTATTGTGGGGCAGAGGGCAACATCCGCAGTTATGACACGAACAATCCTTGGAACATCGTGGCCGCAAATGATTTTATCGCGGGTGGTTTCATTTGGTCCGGAGTGGATTATATCGGAGAGGCCGGATGGCCCAGCCATGGTTGGCCCACGGGGTTGTTTGATATCTGTCTGGTAGAAAAGCCGCGCGCGGCTTTCCATCGTGCCGTGTGGAACGATGAACCGATGGTACACATCGCGGTGCGTGACAATGCTTTGGATATTGACCATGGGCGCGATCTTTGGCAGTGGCCGAACATGGCGGCGATGTGGAATTTCCCGAAAAGTTATGAAGGCTTGGTCATCGAGGTGAACACCACCACAAACTGTGAGCGTGTGGCTTTATACCATAACGGAAACGAGATGGGAATCCGCCGCACGGCAGATTATCCGAACCACACCATCACGTGGTGCCTGCCTTACAAACCCGGGACATTGGTGGCCAAGGGCATCAATGGCACGGACACGGTGGCTGTTTATGAAATCCGCACGGCTGGAGAGCCAGTGGTGCTGCACGCAGTGGCCGATCGCGCAGAGTTGGTGGCCGACGGTCAGGACCTGAGTTACGTGCAGGTGGAATTGCTGGACAAGGACAGCACGTTGGTGCAACATGTCAACCGCCACGTGAAAGCTTCAATCGAAGGTGAAGGACGGCTCGTCGGTTTCATCAATAGCGACTTGCGCCGCAAGACGCCTTTCACTTCCCATGAGGATGACACTTATTTCGGGCGGGCGATGGCCGTCGTGCAGACTACCCGTACGCCTGGCGACATCCGGTTGCGTTTCGATGTGGAGGGCATGGACAAGCCGGTGTTCGTGGAGCTCAGGTCAAAGGCTCTTCCTGAAGGTTATGTGTCCGATATCCCAAGTTTCAGGTGAGACAAACGCAGATATACTTCGAAGGGCAAGTAAGATATCTTACTTGCCCTTCGAAGTATATCTTACTTTGCCAAGTCAGTATATCTTCTTTTTGGAAGGTTAGTTTCTTTTGGCCACTAAGGGGTGCCCGTGGTGGCGGAATGCTTGGTATCGGTGATGCAAAAGTTTACCCGCTTGCATTTCCCGCTCATGCTTTCAAGGTCAATACGGATGATTTCCGTGCGGCGGAAGGACTTTTCGGCATATTTCAGTCCGGTTTCTAGGTCGTTGGGCGCATATTTTTCCAAGATGAGGCGGAGGGCCTGCATGCGTTCTTCTGCGGGTAGGCAGGTGCGGGCATGTCCTGTCAGGATGATGCTTTCGTAGCCGGTGGTGAATTTACGGGAAACCACGTGAGTTCGGCCCACGACACAGAAAGACACGCGGGGATGGAGGGCGATGCAGCGGAGTTTGCGGCCTTGCGGGGCGCAGTGGATGTAGATGGCATTTTCGCAGTCCCATGCGTAGTTGACGGGCACGGCATAGCTTTCGCCCTCTTCTCCCACCATGGACAGGATGCCGTATTCGCCCGTGCGGAGCAGGGCGTAGGCGTTTTCTTTGTCCAAAAGACGGTCTTGCCGCCTGATTCCATTGTTGTCGTATTCCATATTCCTTGTGATAATGACATCCGCCCACTTGTGCCTTCGGCAGGTCACAGGTAGGCGGATGTCCTGTTGTTTATGGATTCTTCCCTTTGTTTAGAGCGTCTTGATGTCGCCGAACGGGAAGTTGATGCCGATGCTGAAGTTTGCGTTTGCGTTGTTCACCGGCACGAATTGCGGGGTCACTTTGAAGAATTGGTGGTTGCTACCCAGGAAGAGGCTGAAGCCGCGTCCGTGGTAGTTGAGAATCCAGCCGAAAGAATGACCGAAGGAAGACACGGCATAGCTGATGGAAGCGTCGAAACACTTCACCGGTGCCACGTTGGCCGAGAAGCGACCTTCCGACCAGGAGTAACGCCCGTTGATGCGCGTGGATTCCAGGAAACCGAACTTCAGTTTGTCGTAGTAGGGGAAGGTGTAGAGCGCACCGATGTTGAGTGTCGCGCCCAAAGCCTTTGTGTGCTTATCCTTGCCCTGCGCTTTCATTTGGAACAAGTCTTCCAATTCGTCCTCTAAGTTGTCGATTTGGTCTTCGATGGAGATGTTGTTGCCCGGATTGTCGGAATCAAACGGCACGTTGGTGAATCCCTCGAAGCTCCACGGTTCGGCTGCCATGGTAGCCTTGGTGGCGTTCTTGTAGCTGATCCAACCCAAGTCGAGCAGGGCGAGAGACAATTCCAAGTCTTCGCGCACCTTGTAGGTGGCACCCAAGTCGAAGGCCATGCCGAAACCGCCGATGGGGTCGCCCATTTCTATGTTGTCGAAGTCAAGTTCTTCTTCCTGGACGGTCTGTCCGTTGTCGGTCTTTTCCTTCAGCTTGGTCGGGATGTCCACGATGCCGGCAGACGAGAACTCGCCTTGTCCGGACACGGCCCATTTCTCGTCCGAAAGGGTCAGCTGCATGTCGTTCACGTGAAAGTCGGCACTATAAATGCCCAACAGGAACTTCACCTTCGCGCCCACGGTCAGGTTGTCCAGTATCTTGCGCGAATGTCCGAGGGCGATTTCCGCGTAGTTGTTGGTGAATATGCCCATGTCTTTCAGGTTGTAGGTGGTGGCCCCGCTCTGTCCCATCTTGGCAAACGCGAACAAGTCTTTGGGCAGGTTCATGCGTGTGCCGCTCTTGATGGAGAGGTCGAAGGTGTTGAAGCCGCCCCACTTGTGGAATCCGAAAGAAAGGAGCGTCATGTCGAAATCCAAGTTCATCCGGTTGCGTTTCTTCAGTCCGTCGAGGAACTCGTTGGCATCCACGGCCTCGTTGAGGAAGGTGGTGAGGCTTCCGTCGGGGAGTTTGTGGATGAAGTCCGACACGCCGACAGTGGACTGTAGGCCGATGTTGAAGTTGCCCAAACCGATGAGCGGCATGCTCACATAGTTTCGTTCGCCCGCAAAGGCCGGGTTCAGGTGGTGGCGGTAGATGTAGCCTTCCGTGAAGTAGGCCGACCGCAGGCTGTTTTGGGCCATGGAAGTGGCCGGTGCAGCCAAAGCCAGGAGGAGGGCTGCTGCTATTTTATTAGTTTTCTTCATGATGTTTTCTTGCTTTTTTGTGTTAAGTTCCCGTTTAATTCAGGTCCATCGTCACGCCGCCTTCGATGCGGATGCGGATGTTGGTGAGTTGCAACGACATGTTTTTGTTCAGTACGGCATCAGCTGCCCCTTCCGTGTTGCCGATGAGCTTGATTCTCAAGCCGTCGAGGTTTTCGATGTTTCCGCTCTCGCTGCGGAGTCTCACGGTGATGGGACTTTCGGTGGCTGTGCCTTCGCCGCCCTTGATTTTGTTGCCCGGCTTGATGTTGCCTTCAACTTCAGCTTTTACGTTGGGAATATCATCACCGTTTACGTCAATGGCCGTGGCTTCGATACCGAAGTTGAGGGGAATGCCGTTCAGCGCGGTCATTTCCACGACGGCTTGCTTGAAGGTGATGTCTTCCAAGTCGCTTTGCCAGTCGTTGATGGTGTCGTTGTATTCGATGCGCAATTCCGGGCCGAACTGCAACGGGGCGTTCAGCTCATACTTGGGTTCAACCGTGTAAGTGGTAACGTTGCCGTTTTCATCAAGGGCAATGGTGTATTCCTCGTTCAAGGCTTCGGCCGTCACATCTTCCAGCTTGATTTCATCCGGGATGTTGCTGATGAGTTCGCCGATACGCGGCACTTCTATATAATAAATCTGCTTCTCTTCATCATCCGGACGACCCATGCTTTCGCGTGAAAGGTAGTAAGTCGTGGAGTCCAGCCCTTCAACGCCTTCTCTCTTATGGCGGAGGATGATGGCGTTTTCACTGTCAGGGTTCGGGTCGCCGATGGTGATGGCATTGATGTCTTCTTGGCCATCTTTTGTGCGGATGAGTTTTCCCTGCAAGTTCACATTAATGGGTGCGTCGCTCTTGAACACGAGTTTGATGCAAGGATTCTTGATGTCCAGCTGGTTGCCACTTTCGTTCAGGAAGTCGGGCACGTCCTCAATGGTCACGGGGTCAACAGTGATATCCCCGATTTCCGGTGCGAAGTAACCCCTTACTTCTGTCAATACGAAGTCGCTCACGTTTGCGCCAGTCCAAAGGGTTGCACGGATATTCCCGGAAGAAAGCCCAGGGGTAGTGATTATGCCACGAGGGATGACGTTTACGTGCATGCGGAATGTGCCGTTCTCAAGACCTTGTCCTCGTGGGAAGTTTCCAATCTGTTCGAAACGGATGGGGATAGTCAGTATTCCGCCGTTATAGATGGTCTGGTCTTGTGAGAATATGATGGTTTGTCCATCGATGGCATATAAATTCCTGGCATTCGTGAGCCATTCATCGTTCAAGTCAAACTGAATCGTGTTGGGCTTGGTTTCTTCCTGCAGTTCCAGCTTGACTTTGAATCCTTCTTTCAGGGTGATGCTGTTTATATTTGTAGCATTAGAAAAACGGAGCGTTAGGTCAGCCGTGCCTTTTACGGTGGCAGACGAGACTGAAGTCACGTTCTTAATGTCCGTTTTCTCGAAATTCACTTCAACGGACATTTCCGAAACTTCGGCCTCTACCTCCTGCCCGATAACAGTGGGGCTGGTAAAGTTCAAAATTTCATAAGTTTCGTCCACACGTGGTGCATTCACCTGTACGCCTTCGATGTCTATCGAAGAGGGAGTGCCCGTTTCGCTTTTCAGCAAGCTGTATTCCCCCGTTACCGGGTCGGCTTGCAGGATGCTGTTGTCCGGGTCATCCAAGTCCATGATGTCTTCGAGGGTGAATTCTTCTGTTCCGCCACCGGGGATGCCCAAGTTCCCGCCCACAGTGATGGTCATGTCTATGTCCTTGCTCAGGTCATAGCTGTCGTCCACGCAGGCTGTCAGGATAAGCGGTGAGATGGCTGTGCACCATAACGCAGCTTTGGTCAAGTTGAGTTTACGCATAATTATGTATGTTTAAAAAAGATTTTCGTTGCCCTGTAGATTCTTCATAATGTCCTCTGACAATATGTTTAGCTTAATCTTCTGCAAAGATATGTAAAATATGCATAAAACTCTTATTTCCCCCCGCTTTTTTTTGCATTCTCTGTGTTTTTCTTATTGTTCTCCTTCCCGTTTTGCATTTTCTTGTTGTTCACTACGCTGAATCAGCCTTTTTTGCGTAACTTTGCAGGCAAAGAATTATCTAACGCGTTACATATCTATAATATGATGTCTATTTTGTTCTTTAAGACTCCCGGCGGGAGCATCATTGCAACCGAGGCCGACCATCGGCTTGACGAGGGAGAAATCGAAAAGTTGAGTTGGCTGTATGGCGGTGCCACGCCGGAGGCAAAGACCGAGTTGGAAGGCTTTTTCGTGGGGCCGCGCCGCGAGATGATCACGCCGTGGAGCACGAACGCCGTGGAAATTACGCAAAACATGGGGCTGACGGGTATTTCCCGCATTGAGGAATATTTCCCGGTGGCGGACGAGAAAGCCGACCACGACCCGATGCTGCAGCGCATGTACAAAGGGCTTGACCAACGCATCTTCACGGTGGACATCACCCCCGCACCTATTATATATATAGACAATCTGGAAGAGTACAACGAGCAGGAGGGGCTGGCACTGTCGCCCGAAGAAATCGAGTATCTGCACCAAGTGGAGGGACAGCTGGGGCGCAAATTGACCGATTCGGAAGTGTTCGGCTTCGCGCAAATCAATTCCGAGCATTGCCGCCACAAGATTTTCGGCGGCACGTTCATCATCGACGGCAAGGAGATGGAATCTTCCCTGTTCCAGCTCATCAAGAAGACCACGAAGGAGCATCCGCACAAGATTATTTCGGCCTACAAGGACAATGTGGCTTTCGCGCAAGGCCCCGTCGTGGAGCAGTTCGCGCCGAAAGACCACACCACTTCGGATTATTTTGCCATCAAGGATATCGAGTCCGTCATTTCCATCAAGGCGGAGACACACAACTTCCCCACGACGGTGGAGCCGTTCAACGGGGCATCCACGGGCACGGGCGGCGAAATACGCGACCGCATGGGCGGCGGCGTAGGTAGCTGGCCGATTGCCGGGACGGCGGTTTACATGACCTCTTATCCCCGCACGGACGAAGACCGCGACTGGGAGGACATCCTGCCCGTGCGCAAGTGGCTCTACCAGACTCCGGAACAAATCCTGATTAAGGCATCAAACGGCGCGTCCGATTTCGGCAACAAGTTCGGGCAACCGCTGATTGCCGGTTCGGTGCTGACGTTTGAGCACCAGGAGAACGGCGAGCGTTATGGCTACGACAAGGTCATCATGCTGGCCGGCGGCGTGGGCTACGGCACGAAGCGCGACTGCCTGAAGGGCACTCCGCAGAAAGGCAACAAGGTGGTCGTCGTGGGCGGCGACAACTACCGCATCGGGTTGGGCGGAGGTTCCGTCTCGTCGGTGGACACCGGCCGCTATTCTTCCGGCATTGAGCTGAATGCCGTGCAGCGTGCCAATCCCGAGATGCAGAAACGTGCCAACAACCTGGTTCGTTCGTTGTGTGAGGAGGACGTGAACCCCGTGGTGTCCATCCACGACCACGGCTCGGCGGGACACGTGAACTGCCTGTCCGAACTGGTGGAGGACTGCGGCGGACTGATTGACATGACGAAGCTGCCCATCGGCGACAAGACGCTGTCGGCCAAGGAAATCATCGCCAACGAGTCGCAGGAGCGCATGGGCTTGCTCATCCAAGAGGAGCACATCGACCACGTGCGTAAGATTGCCGAGCGCGAACGCGCCCCGATGTATGTCGTGGGCGAGACGACCGGCGACGCGCATTTCGCATTCCAACAGGGCGACGGGGTGCGCCCGTTCGACCTGGACGTGGCGCAGATGTTCGGCCACAGCCCCAAGACGTATATGCACGACAAGACCGTGGAGCGCACTTACGAGAATGTGACGTATGATGCAGCCCGGCTGAATGAATACGTGGCCCGCGTGTTGAGGCTTGAGGCCGTAGCCTGCAAGGACTGGCTGACCAACAAGGTGGACCGTTCCGTGACGGGCAAGGTGGCCCGCCAGCAATGCCAGGGCGAAATCCAGTTGCCCCTGAGCGACTGCGGCGTGGTGGCTTTGGACTATCGCGGAAAGGCTGGCGTGGCCACGGCCATCGGCCATGCGCCCCAGGCCGGGTTGGCCGACCCTGCGGCGGGTTCCGTGCTGTCGGTGGCCGAGGCGTTGACCAACATCGTATGGGCACCGTTGGCCGAAGGGCTGGACAGCGTGTCGCTTTCGGCCAACTGGATGTGGCCGTGCCGTTCGCAGGAGGGCGAGGATGCCCGTCTCTACAAGGGCGTGCAGGCTTTGTCCGACTTCTGTTGTGCTTTGGGCATCAACGTGCCCACGGGCAAGGATTCCCTGTCCATGAGCCAGCAATATCCCGGCGGCGAGAAGGTCATTTCGCCGGGCACGGTCATCGTGAGCGCGGGCGGCGAAGTGAGCGACGTGAAGCGCGTCGTGTCGCCCGTGATGGTGAACAAGGCCAAGAGCACGTTCTACCACATAGATTTCAGCTTTGACGAACTGCGTCTGGGCGGTTCGGCTTTCGCGCAGTCGTTGAACAAAGTCGGCTCTGACGTGCCGACCTGCAAGAGCGCGGATTACTTCCGCGACGCCTTCAATGCCGTGCAGGCGTTGGTGGACAAGGGGTTGGTGCTGGCCGGGCACGACATTTCCGCCGGCGGCCTGATCACCACGTTGCTCGAAATGTGTTTTGCCAACGTGGAGGGCGGCATGGAAATCAGCTTGGACAAGTTCCGCCACGACGACATCGTGAAAATACTCTTGGCCGAGAACCCGGGCGTGGTCGTGCAGATTGCCGACAAGGACAAGGCCGAGTTCAAGAAAATCATGGACGAGGCCGGCGTGGGCTACCTGAAGCTGGGACATCCCACGGACGAACGGCTCATCCAGGTGGAAAAGGACGGGGCGGAATACCAGTTCGGCATCGATTACCTGCGCGACGTGTGGTTCAGCACTTCCTATCTGCTTGACCGCAAGCAAAGCCTGAACGGTTGCGCCAAGGAGCGGTTTGAGAACTACAAGATGCAGCCGCTCGAGATGGTGTTCAACAAAGATTTCACGGGCAAGCTCTCACAGTATGGCTTGGATCCCGACCGCCGCAAACCGTCGGGAGTCAAAGCTGCCATCATCCGCGAGAAGGGCACGAACGGCGAGCGTGAGATGGCTTATTCCCTCTACCTGGCCGGGTTCGACGTGAAGGACGTGATGATGACCGACCTCATCAGCGG
>CALUFQ010000070.1 GCA_944319925.1 uncultured Paraprevotella sp. | reverse complement strand
CTGCTCTTTGCCCGTTGCCTTATCCTTGGCAGACACCTTCAAGATACCGTTGGCATCGATGTCGAAAGTCACTTCAATCTGGGGCACACCACGCGGAGCCGGAGTAATACCCGTCAGGTTGAACAGGCCGATCTGCTTGTTCTGGTTTGCCATCGGACGCTCACCCTGCAAGACGCGGATGGTCACTTCCGTCTGGTTGTCGGCGGCCGTACTGAACACTTCGCTCTTGTTGCACGGAATGGTCGTGTTGGCATCAATCAGCTTGGTCATCACACCGCCCATGGTCTCAATACCCATAGACAACGGCGTCACATCCAACAGCACGATGTCGCCCACACCGGCTTCCTTGTTCAGGATGGCACCTTGGATAGAAGCCCCCACGGCAACCACCTCGTCGGGATTCACGCCCTTGGAAGGAGTTTTTCCGAAGAAGTCTTCAACCAACTTCTGAATAGCCGGGATACGGCTGGAACCACCGACCAGAATGACTTCGTCAATATCAGAGTTGCTCAGACCGGCATCCTGCATGGCTTTCTGGCACGGCACCTTGCAAGCCTGGATCAAATGGTCGGCCAACTGCTCGAATTTAGCACGGGTCAACGTCTTCACCAAGTGCTTAGGCACACCGCCTACGGCCGTGATGTACGGCAAGTTGATTTCGGTGGTCGTGGAAGAAGACAATTCAATCTTTGCCTTCTCGGCAGCTTCCTTCAAACGTTGCAAAGCCATCGGGTCTTGTTTCAAGTCCACGCCTTCCTCACTCTTGAAGTCGGCAGCCAACCAGTCGATAATCACTTGGTCGAAATCATCGCCACCCAAGTGGGTATCACCATTCGTGGAGAGCACTTCGAACACGCCGCTACCGAATTCCAAGATGGAGATATCAAACGTACCGCCACCCAAGTCAAACACGGCAATCTTCATGTCCTTGTTGGACTTGTCCACACCGTAAGCCAAAGCGGCTGCCGTAGGCTCGTTCACGATACGCTTCACGTCCAATCCGGCAATCTGCCCGGCTTCTTTCGTGGCCTGACGCTGTGAGTCAGAGAAGTATGCCGGTACGGTAATAACGGCTTCCGTCACTTCCTGGCCAAGATAGTCTTCAGCAGTTTTCTTCATTTTCTGCAGAATCATGGCAGAAATTTCCTGCGGAGTATAGAGACGGCCTTCCACATCCACACGCGGCGTGTTGTTGTCGCCCTTCACCACCGAGTAAGGCACACGTGCAATTTCCTTTTGCACCTGATCATAAGTTTCCCCCATGAAACGTTTGATGGAGAAGATGGTGTTCTTCGGGTTCGTGATAGCCTGACGCTTGGCCGGGTCGCCCACTAACCGCTCACCATTCTTGAATGCCACGATGGAAGGTGTCGTGCGCTTACCCTCGTTGTTGGCAATCACCACCGGTTCGTTACCTTCGAATACGGAAACACACGAATTCGTCGTTCCCAAGTCAATTCCAATAATCTTTCCCATAATCGTATCTATTTTTATTATTAATCAATGAATATTCTCGCGTCCCACCCTTCCGGGTACGTACGCATTTTAGTTAAAACAAACCGTGTGCCAAACTGTTCCGCGAGGCAGAAAAAATGATAAAAAAGAACATTTAAATATATTGATGAAATTTTTGGATTATCTTTGTACCTAAGAATGGAAATATGCGACATTCAGACTCACAAACCGCCAAAATGACAGAAAACAGATAATGCTTATGACTAAAATATCACGTTTGCTAATACTGCTATTCATCCTATGCACTTTCTTTCCACCTGTTGCTGCCCGCCCAAAGGTCGGAGTGGTACTGAGCGGAGGAGGCGCCAAGGGCACAGCGCACATCGGCGCACTGAAAGTGATGGAAGAGGCCGGCATACCCATTGACATCATCGTGGGCACCAGCATGGGCAGCATCATCGGCGGACTTTATTCAATCGGCTATACGCCCGAACAGCTGGACAGCATCTTCATGGCGCAAGACTGGCCTGCCCTGCTGAGCGACAAATCCAAGCGCTCTGCCATTGATCTGCAGGCACGGGAACAAGGTTCGCAATACATTCTATCCGTCCCGTTTTTTGAAAAACCCCAAGACCTCATCAGCGGGGGGCTTATCAAAGGACGGAACATCGGGAACATGCTTTGGCAACTGACGGAAGGCTATCACGACTCTATCGACTTCCGGAAAATGCCAATTCCATTTGCCTGCGTGTCGCAAGACCTTGTCACAGGGAAAGAAATCGTGTTCCGCAGCGGCATACTGCCTATTGCCATCCGCTCCAGCATGTCCATCCCCGGTGTGTTCGCCCCTGTGGACACAGAAGGCATGCTACTGATTGACGGGGGCATCACCAACAATTATCCCGTGGACGTGGCATTGGAAATGGGAGCCGACATCATTATCGGCGTGGACGTGCAAGACCCGCTGAAGACCGCAGAGGAATTAAAAAACAACGTTTTCTCACAACTCAACCAGCTCATCGACCTGCAAAGGAAAGACCGCTGGCAGCAAAGCATCGACAGCTCGGACGTTTACATCAAAGTAAACGTGAAGGGTTACAGCACGGCCAGTTTCACCACCGTGGCCATCGATTCCTTAATCAACAGAGGAGAACAGGCTGCCCGGCTCAAGATTGACACATTGAAAGCCATCGCCCGGAAGGTAAAGGAAACCGACACCACAACAACCCACCCCCACTCCATCCCACCTTATTATTATATGCACCGTCCCGGAGGAATTGAGGCCCGCTATGCTTCCACGCTGAAGACCCTTGTGGGAGAAGCACCGACCAATTCCATTAACCTCGGGCTGAGATTCGACAATGAAGAACTGGCCGCCTTGTTGTTCAATGGAAAAATGCAACTGGGGAAAAAACGGAATCATAACGTAAGCCTGACCGTGAAGTTAGGCCTGCAAACCTATGGAGACGCACACTACGGACTTCATCTCGGCCGCCAATGGCTCTTCACCACCGGCTACCGGTACACCTACAACGACTTCAACGTGTATGAAAAAGGCGAAAGGGCATTCGGGCTTAATTTCAACCACCACCTTGGCGAAGTGGGTTTCACCAGAAGCTGGAAATACGTGCGGCTGAAACTGGGAGCCATTTACCAGCTCTACAACTACGGGTCTTTTCTCTATCGCACTCCCGACAACACGCCCAGAGACATCGAAAAAGAAAGCTACCTGAAATTCGGCACCGAATATGCCGTAAGCACTTTGGATGACAAGTATTTCCCCACGAAAGGCAACGAATTTTACATGGAATACTATTATGCCATTCCGTTGAACAGCAAAAAAGCTTTCCACACGGCCCAAATCCATTGGAACGCCTCATTCTCGTTCAACTCCCGCTTCACACTCACACCACGCATCGAGGGACGCTATCTGACCTCGGAAAACACCATTGCTGAAATGAACACCTTTGGAGGACAAGAACGTGGAAAATACCTCAACCAACAAATCCCGTTCTACGGCATCAACTATTCCGAAACGGCAAGGCGCACCCTTGTCGTGGCAGGTTTCGAGGCACGGCAACGCATAGGCGGCAAGCACTATGTGAGCGGAGTCTTTAATGTGGCAGTCAGTTCGGACGATTGGATGCACTTTTTCAAAAATAGTTTCGGCAGCAACGAACTGTTGGGATTTCATGTGTTCGGAGGCGCAATCCGGTACGACCTGCGCACCTTCATCGGCCCCATCGGCTTCACCATTTGTTTCAGCGACCGGGCCAAAACAGCCGGATACATAAGGGCGGGATTCAATTTCTGAATCCCGCCCCGCGGCATCTACCTTATTCGTGATTGTCTTGCAAGGCAACCGAAATCTGTGCCTCTATCTCTTCGCAAAGTTCAGGATTGTCTTTCAGCATGTTCTTCACCGCATCACGCCCCTGCCCTATCTTAGTGTCGTTGTAACTATACCACGAACCGCTCTTCTTCAAAATGCCCAATTCCGTACCCAGATCCACAATCTCTCCGATTTTCGAAATGCCTTCGCCGAAGGTGATTTCAAACTCGGCTTTCCGGAACGGAGGCGCCACCTTGTTCTTCACCACTTTCACGCGCACCTGGTTGCCGATGACCTCGTCGCCGTCCTTGATGCTCGTCACACGGCGAATGTCCAAACGGACGCTGGCATAGAACTTCAGTGCGTTTCCGCCAGTTGTTGTTTCCGGGTTACCAAACATCACGCCGATTTTCTCGCGCAACTGGTTGATGAAGATGCAGGTCGTGTTCGTCTTGCTGATGGTGGAAGTCAGCTTGCGCAAAGCCTGGCTCATCAAGCGGGCCTGCAATCCGACCTTGTTGTCCCCCATATCACCTTCAATTTCCGCCTTCGGGGTCAAAGCAGCCACGGAGTCGATGACAATGATGTCAATAGCCGACGAGCGAATCAACTGGTCGGCGATTTCCAAAGCCTGTTCCCCATTGTCGGGCTGTGAAATCCACAAATTATCCACATCCACGCCCAATTTGGCGGCATAGAAACGGTCAAACGCATGCTCGGCATCTATAAACGCCGCAATGCCGCCCATTTTCTGAGCCTCGGCAATGGCGTGGATAGCCAACGTGGTCTTACCAGAACTCTCCGGGCCGTAAATCTCAATGATGCGCCCCCGCGGATAACCGCCTACTCCCAAAGCCGCATTCAAAGCGATGGAGCCAGTGGGAATGACTTCCACCTGTTCCACATGGTCGTCGCCCAGCTTCATGATGGAGCCTTTCCCGAAATTCTTTTCTATCTTGTCCATCGCAGCCTGCAGGGCTTTCAGCTTCTCGCTGTTCTGCCCCGCAAACAAGGAACCGTCGTCTTCTTTCTTAGCCATAATATTCTTTTCGTTTACAATTCCAAATCACCATCAAACACTTCATGCCAAGGCAGTCCGTCCTTGTTCAACTCCTCCATGAATGGGTCTGGATCGAACTCCTCCACGTTCCACACGCCCGGCTTCTTCCAAATACCTTTCAAGAACATCATGGCACCGATCATGGCCGGCACACCCGTCGTGTAGCTCACACCCTGCATACCGGTTTCCAAGTAAGCGGCATGATGACTGCAATTATTATATATATAATAGGTATGCTCCTTGCCGTCCTTCACACCACGGATACGGCAGCCGATGCTGGTCTCTCCCTCGTAGTTCTCACCCAAGTCCTGCGGATTGGGAAGCACAGCCTTCAGGAACTGCAAGGGAACAATTTTCACGCCGTTGTAGTCCACTTCGTCAATCCGCGCCATGCCGATATTCTGGATGACACGCAAGTGGGTCAGGTATTCTTGCCCGAACGTCATCCAAAAACGGGCACGTTTGATGGTCGGGAAGTTTTTCACCAGCGACTCCAATTCCTCATGGAAAAGCAAGTAAGAGTCGCGCGGCCCAATATTGGGATAGGTCAAGTCCTTATGAATCTCCATCGGCTTCGTCTCCACCCATTTGCCGTCTTCATAGTAACGACCGTTTTGAGTGATTTCGCGAATGTTGATTTCCGGATTGAAATTCGTGGCGAAAGCCTTGTGGTGGTTGCCCGCATTGCAGTCCACGATGTCCAAATAATGGATTTCGTCGAAATAATGCTTGGCTGCGTATGCCGTATATACGCCCGACACCCCCGGGTCGAAACCGCAACCCAAGATGGCAGTCAGCCCCGCTTCCTCAAAACGCTGTTTGTAGGCCCACTGCCAACTGTATTCAAAATGCGCCACGTCCTTCGGCTCATAGTTGGCCGTGTCCAAATAGTTACACCCCGCCTTCAGGCAAGCCTCCATGATGGTAAGGTCTTGATAAGGCAAAGCCAAGTTCATCACCATGTCCGGACGGAAATCCTCCAACAGTTTCACTAATTCATCCACGTTGTCGGCATCCACCTGTGCCGTCTTGATGGCAGGATTGCCAATGGCCTTCACGATAGCATCGCATTTGGCCTTCGTGCGGCTGGCAATCATTATCTCATTGAACACTTCCGGATGCTGGGCCACTTTGTGCGCGGCAACCGTGGCCACGCCTCCGGCGCCGATAATTAGAACTTTCCCCATGTTTTGATTCGGTATTTTGGTTACGTTAATTTATTGCAAAGTTACGGACTTTTTCCAAGAAGTAAAGTGTTTGGCCGTTTTTTAGGGTTTATTTGAACTCTTCTCCCTTGATACCCATCGCGCTCATCAACGAATAGCCTAATATTTCCTGACGGAAACCACGTCCTGTCTGCGGTTCCATCACCAGCAAGGTGACTTCCTTTCCGTCCGTGCGAGCCGCCACGTCGCGGATTTGTGCGCCATGCTGTTCCATGTCCGGCACAAGTATCAACCGCTTGATATCCTTTTCGTCTGCTAAAGCCATAAAGGATTGCATGAACAGGTTGTCGGCATCCGCCACGTCCTCTTCCCGGACTGCACTCAGTTTGAATTCTCCCAACCGCTTGTCGCGGAAAGCTTTCCCGTCCAGTTCCGTCTCAAAAACAGAAGGTACGAAATTCTCCAATGCTTCCTTTCCTTTGCCGTGAACCAACACCACCTGAATGTCATTCTCGCCTTCCTTGAGTCCGCCGTCCAAAGCCACGCAGACTAACCAATGGGACAAATCAGCCTTCGGGATGGGGCGGTTCAACATCCGCTCAAAATTCACAATCAAGTTGAAGGCCACGCTATCTACATAATCCGCGTCCACCAGCACGACCGTTTCGCTCCATTTCGTTTTTTCCATATTCGCATTCTCTTTCTTATAATACAAAATTATATAAAAAACTGCGATTTTCTATTGTGTGAAGAAGAAAATACGATTCAAATAATGAACTTTACATCATCAAGCAAAGCTTGGAACTCATCGGATTATTGCTTCTGTTTGAAATTGCGAAATTAACCCATATGGAAGCAAATCAGGATTGTGATGATTTTGCTCTCGCTCATGCGGCACGGCCGGCTACGTTTCTGATGGGATTCGGGGAACTTTAAGCAAATATCCACCGCGTTTTTCTCTAATTCTTTGCAAAAATCATCTGCAATACAGAAAATTTCCACTAAACCTGCATAAGGAATATACCTCTTTGAAATCAAGAGAATTAGAAGAATCACCTCGGTTTCGGTAATGAATTGGCAACCGTCCAAACTGCCGTGGTCTGCATTGCTTTGCTTGTTCGGGTAACTCTTACGGATACAAAAGTACAAAAACATTCAGGCTGGAAGAATCATTCCAATATTCTTTCAGCCTGTTTTTTGTACCCATCCTTATGCCACTTTGGACTTGAAGCAATTAACAAGCAAGGAAGCCACGGTAAAGACGACTCCTACCCCTACCACACCCGTCCATCCGCAATGTTGCCAGAACAGACCTGAAACGAATGTGCCGGCGGAACCGCCCAAGAAGTAAATGGTCATATAAACGGTATTGACCCTGTTGATGGCGGATGCATCAAGGGCGACCACGCTGGTCTGATTCGACAAATGGATACATTGCATTCCTGCATCAATCAACAGAATGGCAAGTATCATCCACAAGTAGCTGTCATCTCCCCAAAATGCCAACAACCATGCAGCCAAGATAACACATCCTCCGACAACAGAGAAGAACCTTGCGCCGTACTTCTGGATATAGCCACTGATGAAAACCACTGTGGATGCACCAGCCAATCCACACAAGCCGAGTGCCCCGATAATATCGTCGCTCGCAAAGAAAGGCTCTTGCTTCATCCGAAAAGCAAGGCAACTCCACAGGGCGAAGAACGAGCCATAAGCCAATGCCGCCCTCAACGAGGCGATACGCAAGTACGGGTATGTGAAAAACAGATGCAACAAGGACTTCATCAGCCCCGCATAACTTTCCTGAGAACGGGCTGACAGGACTGGCAGCATCTTGTGAATCATCAGGAAACACCCGAGCATAAACACGCAAGCCACGAAATAAACGGAACGCCATCCCCACACATCAGCGAGAAAACCACTGAACACCCGCGAGCCAAGAATGCCTATGAGCAGGCAGGACTGTATGATTCCCACATTGCGCACCTTGTGTGTGGGCGCTGAATGGTAAGACACCAACGGGATGAAGAACTGCGGCATCACCGAGGATGCTCCGGCAAGCAAGGATGCGCCCCACACCCAATAGATGTTCGGGGCAAACGCTATGGCAAGCAAGGCGCACGAAGAAATGATATAATTGAGCAATATCAGCTTCTTTCGCGAGACCAAATCGCCCAACGGAATGACAAACACAAGCCCGACCACATAGCCTATCTGGGTCAATGTCGCCACCATACTGGCGGAAAAGTCACTTACCGCAAAATCCTTTGCCATACTGCCCAACAAAGGTTGGTTATAGTAGCAATTGGCAACGGAGAGTCCGGTAGCAACTGCCATCAGAGCCAGCAGAGGTGCCGGAATGCCTTGGTTCTCCCTTAATTCATATTTCATCTGTCGCCCCCTTTCAATATGACACGACTTTCAACCCTATCAGGGAAGCGATGAGCGTGAAGAGGAAGAAAAGCCGGATGGGAGTGGCAGGTTCTTTGAAAACAAATATCCCTATCAAGACCGTGCCGACCGCCCCGATGCCTGTCCAAATGGCATATGCCGTACCCAAAGGCAAAGTCTGAACTGCCTTGGCAAGCAAGGTCATGCTTAGTACGGTGGAAACAAGGAAACCGCTTCCCCACAGATAAAACTCAACTCCTGACGCCGCTCTCGTTTTACCCAAGCAGAATGTGAGGCTCACCTCAAACAATCCTGCCAATAATAAGATTATCCAATTCATATTGATTTATCAAATTTGGGCGCAAAAGTAAGCAAATAATCCCTAATGGATTTTTGCATTTGAAAAAAAAGACTTTTGCATTTGGCAAAAAACAACCGTTCATTCCCGTTTCCGTGCGCTATTTTATATTTTTGCACACCGACAACAGCAACGAACTTATGGATATAAAAGAAATCATCAACTTGAGATATGCCATGCCGGACGCATCCCTCGACAGGTTACAGCAATGCCTGACAGAAGTTTCATACCCCAAAGGATTCCGTGTGTTGGAAAGCGGCAAGGTGGAGAAGAATATCTTTTTCATCAAGAAAGGCATAGTCCGCGCCTATACTTCGGTGGACGGAAAGGACATTACTTTTTGGGTCGGCAAGGAAGGGGCGACCCTTGTTTCCATGAAAGGATACGTGAACGACGAGCCTGGATATGAGACGATGGAGCTGATGGAAGATTCGGTCTTATATGTATTGAAAAGAAAAAAACTGAAGGAGTTGTTTTCGGAAGACATTCACATCGCCAATTGGGGACGGCGTTATGCGGAAATGGAATTGCTTGCCACCGAAGAACGGCTGATTTCCATGTTGTCCGCCATCGCCTCTGAACGATACAAGGAGCTATTGGAGAAAGAACCCGATTTGTTGCAGCGGTTGCCGTTGGGAAGCATTGCTACCTATTTAGGCATCACGCAAGCGAGTTTGAGCAGGATTAGAGCACAAATGAAGTGACGTTTCAACTATTGCAAGCGTTTTGGGTCTGCTCAAGACACAAACTTGCTACCATAGAAAAACAGTGATGCGACTTTGGAAAAAGCCTGTGGTGGTGATGTCGGCTTGTCTTTGCTTTTCTCTTTCAAAATTTTGAGCATTTTTCCTAATCTTGAAGCCACCTTTTTATCCAAAACTCAGGTTATAATGCAAAAAAACAAAAGGCACAAGCTGCCATTCCTTCTTCTTTCCTGACATTTTGTCAGTCCGCACGGAATGGCAAGTTCTTTGATGCTTCTTGGATGTCGGCCTTAAAGCCGCACAAACTATTCGGACTATAAATCATAATAAATAAAGGAGAACAACCATGACATTTGACAAATTTACCATCAAGGCCCAAGAAGCCATCCAAGAAGCCGTCAACCTCGTGCAAGCACGGGGGCAACAGGCTATCGAACCGGAGCACCTGTTGGCCGGAATCCTCAAAGTGGGAGAAAATGTCACGAACTTCTTGTTCCAGAAGTTGGGTGTCAACAGCCGACAGATCGAACAAGTCCTGGAAAGCCAAATCGCATCTCTCCCGAAAGTGCAGGGCGGAGAACCTTACCTGAGCCGAGAAAGCAACGAAGTGCTGACACGGGCACAGGATTATGCCGCCAAGAACGGTGATGAATTCGTGTCGCTTGAACCTGTCATCCTGGCCTTGCTCACGGTGAACACCACGGCCAGCAAGATTCTGAAAGACGCGGGCATCAACGAAAAGGAACTGACCGCCGCCATCAACGAACTGCGCAAAGGTGAGAAAGTGACCTCGCAGAACAGCGAAGAAACTTATCAAGCATTGGAGAAATATGCCACGAACCTCATCGAAGCCGCCCGCACCGGAAAGCTCGACCCGGTCATCGGGCGCGACGAAGAAATTCGCCGCGTACTGCAAATCCTGAGCCGACGCACGAAAAACAATCCTATATTAATAGGTGAACCGGGTACGGGTAAGACAGCCATCGTCGAAGGGTTGGCCCACCGTATCTTGCGAGGCGACGTGCCGGAAAACCTGAAAGACAAGCAGCTCTATTCGCTGGACATGGGCGCCCTCATCGCCGGAGCCAAATACAAAGGCGAGTTCGAGGAACGGCTGAAGTCCGTCATCAACGAGGTGACGAAGAGCAACGGGCAGATCATCCTCTTCATCGACGAAATCCACACACTGGTGGGCGCAGGAAAGGGCGAAGGCGCCATGGACGCCGCCAACATCCTGAAGCCGGCCCTGGCCCGCGGCGAGCTGCGGAGCATCGGTGCCACCACGCTGGACGAGTACCAAAAGTATTTCGAGAAGGACAAGGCACTCGAACGCCGGTTCCAGACCGTCATGGTCAACGAACCGGACACGCTGAGCAGCATCTCCATCCTGCGCGGACTGAAGGAACGCTACGAGAACCACCACAAGGTGCGTATCCAGGACGATGCCATCATCGCCGCCGTGGAACTGTCCAACCGTTACATCACCGACCGCTTCCTGCCGGACAAGGCCATCGACCTGATGGACGAGGCCGCCGCCAAGCTACGGATGGAGCGCGACTCCGTACCCGAAGAGCTGGACGAGATTGAACGCCGGCTGAAGCAGCTGGAAATCGAGCGCGAGGCCATCAAACGCGAAAACGACCAACCCAAATTGGAACAATTGGGCAAGGAAATTGCTGAACTGAAGGAACAGGAAAGCAGCTACAAGGCCAAGTGGGAAGCCGAACGGGCCTTGGTCAACAAAATCCAGCAGAACAAGCAGCAAATGGAGCAGCTGAAGTTCGAGGCCGAACGCGCCGAGCGCGAAGGCGACTACGGACGGGTGGCCGAAATCCGCTACGGCAAGCTCAAGGCCCTGGAGGACGACATCGCCAAGATTCAGAACCAGCTGCGCGACACGCAGGGCGGAGAGGCCATGATTAAGGAAGAAGTGACGGCCGAGGACATCGCCGACGTGGTGAGCCGCTGGACGGGCATCCCCGTCAGCAAGATGCTCCAGAGCGAACGCGAGAAACTGCTCCACCTGGAAGAGGAACTCCACAAGCGCGTCATCGGGCAGGACGAGGCCATACAGGCCGTGAGCGACGCCGTGCGCCGGAGCCGCGCCGGACTGCAAGACCCCAAGCGTCCCATCGGCTCGTTCATCTTTCTCGGCACCACGGGTGTCGGCAAGACGGAACTGGCCAAAGCCTTGGCGGAATACCTGTTCGACGACGACACGATGATGACACGTATCGACATGTCGGAGTATCAGGAAAAGTTCAGCGTGAGCCGGCTCATCGGGGCGCCTCCGGGCTACGTGGGCTACGACGAGGGCGGACAGCTGACGGAAGCCGTGCGCCGGAAACCTTACTCGGTCGTGCTGTTCGATGAGATTGAGAAAGCCCATCCCGACGTGTTCAACATCCTGTTGCAGGTATTGGACGACGGGCGGCTGACGGACAACAAAGGACGCACCGTGAACTTCAAGAACACCATCATCATCATGACGAGCAACTTGGGAAGCCAGTACATCCAGAGCCAGTTCGAGAAACTGACACCGTCCACCAGCCCCGCCGCCCGCGAGGCCCTCATCGAGGACACCAAGAAGGGCGTGCTGGAAATGTTGAAGAAGACCATCCGCCCGGAGTTCCTCAACCGTATTGACGAGACCATCATGTTCCTGCCGCTGACGCAAGACCAGATACGCCAAGTCGTCCGCCTGCAAATCAACGGCATCACGAAGATGCTCGAAGGCAACGGTGTGACCTTGCAGCTAACCGATGCTGCGGTGGACTTCCTGGCCAAGGCCGGTTTCGACCCCGAGTTCGGCGCACGTCCCGTCAAACGGGCCATCCAGCGTTACCTGCTCAACGACTTGTCGAAGACCATGCTGGCGCAGAACATCGACCGCACGAAACCTATCGTGGTGGACGCGGGCAGCGACGGGTTGACGTTCCGCAATTAAAGCAACGCCATGTTCTACACCCCGAGAAGGGGGTGCAAAATAATGCTTAAACAACTGCTCCGCCTTGCAGGGGAGCTGCCCCTAAGGGGCTGAGGGGTCTCACACCTACGGATTTATATGCTAAAAGTATATTTTCTAGGTGTAAGACCTTTCAGTCGCTCCGCGACAGCTCCTCCGCAAGGCGGAGCAATTCATTCCTGCACATCCTCCCCGGTCACTTCTTGCTTGTTTTGAACCGCACCTCGTTTTTTTGTTTTCCCGGGAACGCACCACCATCTTCCCGCCCACGCAACATGCATATCCGGCGGCCGGACAACATTCTTCCATCCCGCAAAGAAAAATCACGGACGTGCGGAAAGAAACTATAGACGACACAGGCGTTTATAGAATAATTCAGCAGAAAAAAAATTTTCCTCCTCAAGAATTACACGTTTTCTAGGAAGCGGCATCCCATCCGCCATAACTGTATGCAGACTCGTCCCGCCCAATCCCGACAGCCGGAGCAGCTTATTCACTTTTTTTCGGTATCCGGCACCGATGCCATGAACCAAAGCAAAAGCAAATGCCCGGCATCAACTCCGGAAATTCTGCGGATACCATATCCGTCCGGTCCAAACCGTCCGTCGCATTCACGCCAATACCCCAAAAAAAGTATTCCCGCGCACGACATTTTACCCACATTTCGCGATTGCGCGAATGGGCAAAACGTCCGTACCTTTGCCACCGCAAAACTAGTCAATCACATAAACGCAAAAAAATTGGAAAAGGTAATCAAATTGTCGGGCTTCCTCTTGATGCTCTTCGCATTTATTCCCACCGCCTACGGGCAAGACCGGAAGGAAGCCATCGTTTCAGGAAAAGTCACCTCCACGGACCACGAAATCATGGACTTCGCCACCGTACAAGTCAAAGGCACTTCCACAGGCACACGCCCTGACGAAAAAGGCATTTACCACCTGCGGGTGTCGCCGGGCACACACACCTTGGTGTTCAAAGCCATGGGCTATGCCACCGTGGAACACACCGTCACACTCAAAACGGGTGAACGCCACAAACTCCACGTCAAAATGCGCCCCAAGGACATTGAGCTGGCCGAAGTGAAAGTGGAAGCCAGCCACGTGAACCGCATCAACCGCTCGGCCTTCAACGCCGTGGCCATCGACTTGAAAAGCATGGCCGGCCTGAACAAGAACCTGGCGGAAGCCCTCACCACGGTACCTGGCGTCAAGCTGCGCGAGACGGGTGGCGTGGGGTCCGACATGCAGCTCATGCTCGACGGGTTCTCGGGCCGCCACGTGAAAGTGTTCATCGACGGGATTCCGCAGGAAGGCGCGGGCACGGCTCTTGACCTGAACAATCTGCCGGTCAACTTTGCCGAGCGCATCGAAGTCTATCGCGGCGTGGTGCCCGTGGGCTTCGGCACAGATGCCCTGGGCGGAGTGGTGAACATCGTCACCAACCAACGAAGGCAACGGTGGTTTGCCGACGCGTCATACTCCTACGGCTCGTTCAACACCCACAAGTCCTACGTCCGCTTCGGGCAGTCGCTCCCCAAAGGCTGGTTCTATGAGGCCAACGCCTTCCAAAACTTCTCCGACAACGACTATTCCATTGACAACTACGTAACCATTTTCGGCGACGACGGTATCTCGGAAAACACGGACAAGAACCGCATTTACCGGGTGAAGCGGTTCAACGACCGTTTCCACAACGAAGCCGTGAGCGGCAAAATCGGCGTGGCGGACAAGCCATGGGCAGACCGCCTGGCAATGGGATTCACCTACACCCACTTTTACAAGGAAATACAAACAGGCGTGAGGCAGGAAATCGTGTTCGGGCAGAAGCACCGCCATGGCCACTCCTTCACCCCCTCGCTGGAGTACCGCAAGCGCGACCTCTTCACACGGGGGCTGGACGTAACGGCCACGGTGAACTACAACCACAACCTGACGCACAACATCGACACGGCCTCCTACAAATACAACTGGCTGGGTGACCGGAAGTACACCGGAAGCCCCGGCGAACAGTCCAACCAAAACAACGAGTCGAAGAACACCAACTGGAACGGCACGTTCACGGCACACTACCGCATCGGCACGGCCCACTCCTTCACGCTCAACCACGTGCTGAGCACCTTCCGGCGCACCACCCGCTCCTACGCAGGCGGCAGCTCGCGGCTCTCGGACTTCAGCATCCCCAAACGGACGCGCAAGAACGTGACGGGGCTCTCCTATCGCCTCATGCCGTCCGAACGCTGGAACGCCACGGTGTTCGGGAAATACTATGCCCAGTACAACGAAGGCCCCGTGTCGCAAAGCGACGACGGCATCGGCGATTATGCCGCGTTCAGCCGCCGCACCCGTTCGTTCGGCTACGGCGCGGCCGGCACGTGGTTCATCCTGAAAATGCTGCAGGCCAAACTCTCCTACGAGAAAGCCTACCGCCTGCCCACCACCGACGAACTTTTCGGCGACGAAGACCTGGAAGCTGGCAAGGCGGAACTGCGTCCGGAGAAAAGCGACAACGTGAACTTCAACCTGAGCTACACTCCGCACTTCGGCCGGCACAATCTCTACATCGAAGGTGGCCTCATCTATCGCCACACGAAAGACTACATCCGCCGCGGACTGGACAAAGTGGGCGACCTGAACTTCGGCATCTATGAAAACCACGGACGAGTAGAGACCAAAGGCTACAACCTCTCGCTGCGCTACAACTACTCGCGCCTGCTCAGCCTGGGCGGCACGTGGAACAGCATGGATGCCCGCGACGATGAAAAGACACTGGCCGAAGGCACACAGCAAGCCGCCCTCACCCACGGGCAGCGCATCCCCAACCAGCCTTACCGTTATGCCAATTTCGACGCGTCGGTTTATTGGCACGACCTTTTCGGCAAGGGCAACGTGCTCTCGCTCACTTACGACAGCTATTACCAGCATGAGTTCCCACTCTATTGGGAGGCATTCGGCGACCCGGAAACCAAACGGCGGGTACCCACACAGTTTGCCCACAACCTGACCTTGAGCTACAGCGTCAGGGGCGGACGCTACAACTTCGCCTTCGAATGCCGTAACTTCACGGACGAAAAGCTCTACGACAACTACAGCCTGCAAAAAGCGGGGCGCGCCTTCTATGGCAAAGTGCGCGTCTATTTCGGGAAATAACCAAGAATAATCAAATAAAAACTAAAACATTATGGAAAAAGGATTCTTCACATGGGCACTCTGCGCTGCCCTCTGCGCCGCAGGCACATTGGCCTCCTGCAGCGAGGATGAAAACGGGAATGGAAACGGACAGGAAGGAAACACACCCGGCATCAGCCGCTACGTCATCGCCGCACAAGGCGACGAAGCCACCTACCTCGTCACCGCCGAATCGCTGGACGAAGGCAGCGTCTCCATCCTGAACAACGGGACGGAGACCGATGGCGGCTCCTACTGGGTATTCTATGGCGAACGCTACCTGTTCAGCCTGCAGTACAACGACGGGGCGGCCGGCACCGGTTCTTCCTTCGTGCTGAACGGGACGAGCGGCACGGTAACGGAAGACAAAACCTACACTTTCAACCGCGTGACCACGGTAGGCACTTGGGGCGACAACGTCATCACCGCCTCCACCAACGACGGCTCGCAGGAACAGGATGCCGAAGGGAACTATGCAAAGTACCTGCAGTTCAACTACCTGAACGTAAACGACGGCAACACGACCACCGGCCGACGTATCGCCGAAAACTTCCTCGGCAACGGCGAGATTGTCAGTTTCGCCGGATTCGTGGAGA
>CALUFQ010000069.1 GCA_944319925.1 uncultured Paraprevotella sp. | reverse complement strand
TTCCGTCACTTGCCCGTGCGGAGAAAAACTCCTCCGCCTTGCAGGGGAGGTGGCTCGAAGAGCCGGAGGGGTTTCCCGCCCACGTATCATTCCGCGAGGGAAACAAAAGGGTCGTTACGTTCCTCCGCATGGCGAACAAAACGGCCATTATGGCCGCCGCGAGGGAAACAAAAGGGCATTATGGCCGCCGCACGGCGAACAGAAGGGGGGGGTTACGCCCCCGTGGGTGTGAGACCCCCTCCGCCCCTCCGGGGCTCGTCCCCCTGCGAGGCGGGACAGTTCATTCCTGCCGGCTTTGATCGCCGACATTCAGAAGTTTGTAAAAGCAGGAACTCTGTATTACTCAATTCGTTTTTCCAGATGGTGTTAAATCCCCAAGAATGCGGGCTGTTCCCAATTCAAGCCCCTCAAATCCGGGCTTCGAAGAAGTCCAACTGCAATCCGGAACGTTATTCGACTTCTTCGAAGCCGATAAGTAAGGTGTACGCTCGTCCGCAGGTTCGCTTTGCTCACCTGCGGTTACGTATCGCCAAAGCCTCTTCAAGGCTCTGATTATGCAAAAAAATCTTCCGACCACTCGTGATTTGAAATCCGGCGCAATGGGGAATGCAGATTTCCGAATCCGCAAGCCCGCCAGGGCTTTCCGAAAACATATACGATAGGCCATGTTTATACTTACGCGGAATAAAATTGTGCATTCCTAAATGACAATTTATCGGATAGGAGGCACTATTGCGTATGCCGATGGCCTGTGTTTGTGCGGCAGGAATCCGCACCTCCTATAAATTTCTATTGAATGCACAAATTCATGCCGGCACAGTATAAATAGGTATATTTTTGCGGATTATAAATCCCATCGCAGCAAAGAGGTGGTCCGAAGGGCCGGAGGGGTTTCACGGTAAGATATCTTGCATTGCCCGGAGCGCGTACTCACTTCATGCCCCTTGCCTTGTAAATCCGCTCCTTGGCGTTGTTGATTTGCTGGAACTTTTCCTCAGCCGCCCGGCGCACGTCTTCGCCCAGCGCGGCCACACGGTCGGGATGATGCTTCAAGGCCAGCCTGCGATAGGCCGCCTTCACTTCGTCATCCGTTGCCGACGGATTGATTTCCAACACCTTGTAGGCATCAGCCAACGAGTCGCCACGCAAGTTCAGCATGGAGTCCACCTCGCTTGCGGCCAACTGCATAGCTTGTGCCACCTCGCGCAATGCCCGTACTTCCTCCGCGCAGACCGACCCGTCGCTTTGGGCTATCTTGACCAAGAAATCCAAGAGCTGCAACCGCTCGCCATAATTCAGGTTGGCAGCTATCTGGCGACCGCAGTCGAAAATCATGTCGCGGTAGGCCGTCGGCGAAGCTTGGTCGAGCCGTTTGGCCTCGTTGAACAACTTGAGCAAGATTTCCTCGCCTTCCGCCACGGCCTCTTCCCCGAAATTCGCACGGAGAAAACGGCGCACAAACTCCATCTCGCTGTGCATCACCCGCCGGTCGGCCCTAATCACATAGGAAGCCATGACGAGCATCGAGAACAGAAAACTGTTCCGCTGCCCCTGGGCATAGTGCCGCTCATCTCCTGACGTTCCTTCCTCATACTGCATTTCACCAGTCTTCTTGTCAAACCACGAACCGATGAAATATCCGGCCAAAGCCCCCAAGGGTCCCATGGTCATGAAACCCATGAAACCACCAATCCATTTTCCTAATCCCATAATGGCATCCTCATTTTTGCAACTCCAAAGTTACCAAGTTTTTCAACGACAAAACCATCCGACTCCCTCTTTATGGAATTTTAACTGGAAGGGAAAGAGGAATTTCCTAAAAATCCGTACTTTTGTCATGTAAGATACCCCCGCTATGGGGAGAACCCATATTCATTAACCCTAAACATACACCAATGATGAAAAGAAGAAACTTCTTTTTGACGGCCTTCATCACCGCAATGTTCGGCATGGCGCAAGCCGCAGTGTCGGGTGAAATCCCCAATAGCAATCAGAATATCGACCCTATGTCCGACAAAACGTTCAATGCCCGACGCGGGGCCACCATTCTGAACAACAACGTCTTCGCAAAGAGCGAAGTGGGAATCGACCCAAAGTCAGTGGAACGGGTAAAAAAAGAAATCAAGCTGCCCCTCGTCATCCGCGACATCAACGACCGGCATGACTCCCTCGTGGTCAATCAATATCCGTTCACCATCAACGGAGTGGAATACGACTACGTGGTGCAAATCGAACTCAAAGACTTCAAGCACATTCATCTGGCCTCGCTGGAAGATTTAAAGGAAAAGCGTTTTCCTGACCTGAAAGGCCCGTACGTCTTTATGATTAACCGGAATTTCATCACGCACGATGCCGCGTCCTACAAAGTGGACGAAAATTTTGTTTATGACATGCAGGTGGTATCCTCTGCCGATTTCGAATCGCTGCAAGGCCTTCCGCCTTTCTCCATCATCCGGCTTTTCACCAAGACCCCAGACAATATCCCGCCTGTGCGATTGCGGTAAAGGCATAAAAAAGCGGGAAGGAAACAACCGCTTCCGCAGAGGTTTCCTTCCCGTCGTTTATTCGTGATTCAATATTGGTCTGGCATTACATCATGCCGCCCATACCGCCCATACCCGGGTTGCCCATCGGCATTTCCTTCTCTTCTTTCTTGTCGCAGATGACACATTCCGTGGTGAGGAACATGCCCGCGATGGAAGCGGCGTTCTCAAGGGCCACGCGCGTAACCTTGGCCGGGTCGATGATGCCGCTGGCCTTCAGGTTCTCGTATTTGTCCTCACGGGCATTGTAACCGAAGTCACCCTCGCCCTGACGGACTTTCTCCACGACTACTGAACCTTCAAGACCCGCGTTCTCCACAATCTGACGGAGCGGCTCCTCGATGGCGCGTTTCACGATGTTGATACCCGTCGTCTCATCGGCGTTGTCGCCCTTCAAACCTTCGAGCACCTCCGTGGCACGGATGTAGGCCACGCCACCTCCGGCGATGATACCTTCCTCGATGGCCGCACGAGTGGCGCACAAGGCATCGTCCACACGGTCTTTCTTTTCCTTCATCTCCACCTCGCTCGGCGCACCGACATAGAGGACAGCCACACCGCCTGCCAACTTGGCCAGACGTTCCTGCAGTTTCTCCTTGTCATAGTCGCTCTTCGTGTTGGCGATTTCGTTCTTGATTTGGTTCACGCGGTCTTTAATCAGCTCGCTCTGCCCGTGGCCGTTCACGATGGTCGTGTTGTCTTTCGAAATGGTCACCTTGTCGCAAGAACCCAGCATCTCAATGGTAGCCTGTTCCAGCTTCAAGCCTTTCTCTTCGCTGATGACCACACCACCCGTCAGCACGGCGATGTCTTCCAGCATGGCCTTGCGGCGGTCGCCGAAGCCCGGAGCCTTCACGGCGCAAATCTTCAACTGGCTGCGCAGGCGGTTAACCACCAACGTGGTCAAGGCTTCGCTGTCCACATCCTCGGCAATGACCAGCAACGGGCGACCCGTCTGCACGGCCGGTTCCAAGATGGGCAAGAAATCCTTCAGGTTGGAAATTTTCTTGTCGTAAATCAGGATGTACGGATTCTCCATCACGCACTCCATCTTCTCCGTGTCGGTCACGAAGTAAGCCGACAGGTAACCACGGTCGAACTGCATGCCTTCCACCACGCCGATGGTCGTGTCGCGGCCTTTGGCTTCCTCGATGGTGATCACGCCGTCCTTGCTGACCTTCTGCATGGCATCGGCCAACAGCTTGCCAATTTCAGGATCGTTGTTGGCACTGACGGTAGCCACCTGTTCGATTTTGCTATAGTCGCTGCCCACCTGTTCGGCCTGCGTCTTAATGAAATCCACCACCTTGGCCACAGCCTTGTCGATACCGCGCTTCAAGTCCATGGGGTTGGCGCCGGCGGCCACGTTCTTCAAGCCCACGCTCACGATGCTCTGAGCCAACACGGTTGCCGTCGTGGTGCCATCGCCTGCATCGTCACCTGTCTTGCTGGCTACGCTCTTCACGAGCTGTGCGCCTGCGTTCTCGAAGGCATCGGCCAACTCAATTTCCTTAGCCACTGTCACGCCGTCCTTCGTGATTTGCGGAGCACCGAACTTCTTTTCGATGATCACGTTGCGGCCTTTCGGGCCAAGCGTCACTTTCACGGCGTTGGCCAGCTGGTCCACGCCCTTCTTCATAGCCTCGCGGGCTTCCACATTGAATTTGATATCTTTTGCCATGATTTCTTTCCTTTCTTATATATATAATATGTATAAAACGAGAGATTATGCCAACACGGCGACCACGTCGCTCTGGCGCATAATCAGATATTTCTTCCCTTCGAACTCCACTTCCGTGCCTGCATACTTGCCATACAACACGGTGTCGCCTTCCTTCAGCACCATTTCCTCGTCCTTCGTGCCACAGCCCACAGCCACGACTGTGCCCTGCAACGGTTTTTCTTTCGCGGTGTCCGGAATAATGATGCCACCAACTGTTTTCGTTTCTGCCGGTGCCGGTTCAATCAGCACCCGGTCTGCCAATGGTTTAATGCTCATAATCTATAAATTTAATACATTACACGATTTTTATTTTCTACCCCGATAAATACCAAAAGCATGCCAAAAGGCGGGTGTCTGACATTTTGGCAGCAAAAAAGCCGCTGTTTCCGGTCAAAAACATGCGTCGGGAGAAAAACGAAAGGCGGATTGAGAGAGACAAAAGGCGCGGAAATGGATTTTATTCCGTACATTTGCAGACAAAACCACAAAGCATGAAATTGCAACTCACCTATCTTGTCATATTCCTGGCCATGCTGGCCGCGCTGGCCGTGCTGCCCAAGACCGGAGGATACATTTGGCAACCAGAAGTCATCAACACGGTCTCGGCGTTGCTTTTCACGCTGTTGGTCTATCTCACGGGGCACATCGCCCACTCCGCGCGCAACATCATCGGGGTGCTCTGCACGACGTTGTTCATCCTGCTCTTCTGCCCCGATTCCGCCCTGTTTTTCAATCGCGACGAAACAGCCGTGGTCGAGCTTGGGTCGGCTTGCATCGTGCCCTTCTTCATTTCCCAATACAACCGGATTTCAAACAAGAACTTCAAGTATGGCTATTTCCTGATGCTCCTCATGGGCATCTTTTGCAGTTACACGCACGACAGCATCACCATCCCGCTCTGTGCCGCCTTCCTCACCTTGGCCTACCTGCAACGCGACCGCCTGTTCCGCCTGGCCTGCTGGCCCATGGTCATAGGCTTCGCCATCGGCACGACACTGGCCGTGCTGCGCGCCAACCGTTGGCAGGAAATCCCCTTGATGGAAGCCAACACCCTCCACGGGCTGGCGCAACTATGGGAAACCAAAGTGTTCATCTTCGCCACCCTGCTGACCATCTATTTCCTGTCTTCGCGCAAGCGGCGGAAAAGGTTGTGGCGCATTTCGCGCGAACACAAGCTGCTCACCTACTGCCTGCTCTATTCCCTTTGCGCCATCCCCTTCGCCCCGCTGGGATTGGACAACGCCATCTCCGGCGTATGTTTCTTCTGCATGTTCTGGGCCTTGTTCCTTTTCCAACAACTGCTGGAACTCATCCGGGAACGCAGACGCTCCGCCCGGCCATCCCCAACAGGGCTTGTCACTCCCCCGCCGTCCATCCGCTGAAGTCGCACATGGCCTCCACGGCCTGTTCCAGGCTGTCGGGCAATGCCGGGAAAAAGTCTATTCCCGTAAGCTGTTCCACCTCGTCCACCGTGCAAGCATACGTCCGGAGCGGACGGCTTCCCGCCTTATTCGCGAAAACAAAACCGATGGCCTTGGACGGTGACAAACAAAGCACCACCTTGAAGAACGCATCGGGCACGGCCACACGGCTGTCGCCGATGTGCTTATGCGGCACCCCTTCGAACACAGGCCCGCCAACCACATACAGCCGCCCGTACTCCATCGTCCAGTCGCGGCAAGCCTCCTCCAGTTCCTTCCAGTCGCCTCCGTTCAGGTTATGGTTCTGCGGACAGATATTGGTCATGTAGAAACTCTCCTGCATGGCCTGCTTGTCCCATTTGTTGTCTGCCGCCGGACAGATGTGCCCGCGGTCGTAGCCCGAATGCTTATAGTCGTCCGTGGTCACGGGATCGGCCACTTCAGGGTCGGGCAGAAACTTGTCCGACCGGCCCGCCACCTCCTCGAAACGTTCCGGTGTCAAAGTCCACGCCACCCAGTTGGGTTGTTTCGTCTGCGAATTGTAGTCCACGACATATCCCTTGTGCCGGATCAGCTGCGAACGCTTCTTCTCCAACAACTCCGGCAAACCCACTTCCGCATCGGCCATACCGGCTGCGGGAGAACTTCCCCACTCCTGTCCTTCCACGGCCGCAGGAAGGAACTCCCCCCTTGTCCATTGCTCCACATATCCTTTCACACGGTCATAACCTCCGGCCAGCATCAACACGGCCACCACGACCAATCCAATCATTCCTTTCGCTTTCATTCAACTACCATTATAAACAATCATTCCATTTGCCCGCAAAAATACAAAGAAACTTCCGATACGCCCGCAAACCGCCATCCCTTTTTAAAGGCTGACGTGCGCCAAAACATGGCTATGCAGGCTTCAAAAGCTTCATTTCCGGCTATTTGAGGCGTTTTCCCGCACAAGACAAACGAAGCATTTTGCCAAATGAATCCCAGTTCTGCTGTCATTCCACACAAATTCCTGCGCCCAAGAGGCGTTTCCGCATGTCAAAACGACAGCGACCTGCCGCAAATGGCAGAAAAACGTCAAACACAAAACGCGTGAGAATGCGATATTTCCGCCCGCCCCGGCATCCGTACGCAAATACGCAAGGCACGCGACTATCCTACACAAGCTGTTTCCAACCGTTCCAGCCATTCGCGGAACAACACGCACTTTTCCCGAATGGCTTCCAGCCCGATTTCAGCCGCCAGGCAAGCCCCATACACGACCTTGTCGTACCCCTTGACAGCCCGTTTCAACCGCTCGGAAGGTGCCGTGGCAGGCCCGTTGTTGATTTCCTCTGGCGACCCGGAACAAGCCGCGGCCTCTTTCAACAGTCTGAAATTAAGCTCGCCATCCGTGAAATTGCGGGCAAACACGGAAATGTCGCTGAACAGCAAGCCTTCGAACTCGTGCAATTGGATATACGGGACAAAACGCGCACGGAACTTCCCATCCAAATCATGAAGCATTTGACGAAAAAGAAACCTCATCTTGTCATAAGGATTCGCCACACCCTTACTTTCCCGCCACCCGGGGAAACCGTATGAATCCTTAATCCGATAATAATCCACCAACATTGACACCACGCAATCGCCTTCATGCAAATGCCCGACGATTTGCCGTTTCAATGTGTCCCAAGCCACAATCCCGCCATGGGAATGTTTGATGGTCGGCGCATCAAGCCACACGTCCTTTTGCCGGAAATAGCCACGCAACAGGTCATTGCAGAACTCCTGTTCCGTAGGCCCCTCACAAATTACAACCAACCGCCTCATTTGGGTTGCCCTCCCTTCAGGATGTTTTGCCGCCACAAATCGCCCAAGGTGTAATCGTCCAACCACAAACGCAGTTCATCGCCATCCAGCCTCCGCATCACCGTCTCCCCCTTGACTTGGTCCACCGTAACGACATCTTCCGCATCAAAATTACTGATCAAATCGGCACTTTGGGTGGCCACTATGACCTGAACCCCCTTGGCCGCCACGGATTTCATCATGCCCGCCAGCTTCTGTACGGCCAAAGGATGAAGCCCCAATTCCGGCTCGTCAATAATGATGACCTCGGGCGGCACGGGCTGGAGAAACAAAGTGGCCAAAGCGATAAAACGAATCGTGCCGTCGGACAGATCCGTCGGGCCATACACGGTGGAACTGTATTTGTCGGTCCACTGCAACCGTACCGTATCCGCCGCAGACACATGGAAATAGAAATCGCTGAAAAAAGGCGCGATGCTCCGGACCACCATGATGATACGCCGGTAAACGGCCGGGAAATCCTGATGGATGCGGTACAAAAAAGCGGCGATATTCTCCCCCTTCTCATACAAATAATAAGCATCGTTCACGATGTGGCTCTCTTTCGTGAAAGGCGAACTCTTCCCCGTGTCATGGAAATGATACTTCTTGATCTGCGCCAAATACTTTTTGAGATACCCCCCTCTCAACAACCCTCCATCGTAGGATTTGATGCGGGCTTCAGCCTTGAAATCGGCAATATCATAATAATGGTTCTGATAACCCAGTCCTTCCTCCACGAACACAAACTTCCCGTCCCCTTCCTTCAGCTCAAACAAATAGAAGTTGTCCCGAAAATAAATATTGGCATAAATGGATTCCGTCATTTTTCCGCCTTGGAAAAAGAACTTGTCCGTCCCGCCGTTCAGGGCCACATATTCGGCCAATTTCTGTTCGTACATCCGGTTGAGGAACTCAAAGAACGACAGGAAATTGCTCTTCCCCGCCCCGTTCGAACCGATCAACAAGTTAATCGGCTTCAACTCCAAGTACAAATCCTTAAACGATTTATATCCCCTTATCTCTATCCTATTCATACCCTTTTTCCCGTCGGCCCTATAATCTCACATGGACAAAGGTATAAAATATCACGCGACAGACAAAGGAAACAAGGAAACAATTACGCCGCGACACACAGACATTCCACAATGCCTGATTCCCTGCAAACGAACCGACACCCGGCCTGTGCGGCTATCATGACAGTCCCAGGAACCGTCATTGCCTGAAGCACAAAGCCTCTCCCTTTGCCGTGAGCAGATATTTCTGGCGGGGATGCCGGGGTTTGTCCGGATAACACAAAGCCCGACTTGACAGCCGGAGCGAGGTATCGGCTCAGGAAATTGTCCCGCCCCGTCAGCCCCATCTTCCCCATGATTTCCTTCGCCGACAGCTGTCCCTTTTCCGATAACCGAACAAGCCTCAAGACATCAGCACTGACATCCTCCGCCCCAGCTTGTCCTGTTGGGCTGTTCCTTCCATTCAGTAGTCGGATGGATATGAAGATAACGGTTTTTCAAATCCCATTGTCCCCCCGACAACAAGTTACGGAAAAAACGCTCCAAATAAACGGGCGCATAATCGATACCCTTTTGCGCGTTTTTATAATTGACGCGAACCAAAGCATTACGGAACACGAATATCCGCAAACAGCCTAATGTGCGCGGTAATGAGAAAGGGTGTGTAAAAACAAGCAAGCAGTGATTGCTCGTTTTAATGCACCCTCTTAAACCAACCGGAGACAATAGCGGATATTCATATCACGGAAACACCATTCTTCCCAATTCAGATAACAGACGGACTCCCCGTTCGGGACATGAATACGCCTGTCAATATTCCCTTCATCTGCCTGTTAGAATGCAAAGAACCTCATGCCCATCGCCTTTTTCAAGTTGAACTTCTTTGTCGTGTCAAGGGCACGTTCGATGCAAATAAACTTCTTGTCGGTGTGAGTGAGAAAATAATCCACGGTTTTGTCTGCAAGTGAAGTGTCAACCGTAATGTATGCCTCACGTTCACCATCAGTAGCCCAATACACATTATTATCGGTAAACTGGGGCTGAAGCTCCAATTTGTATGTCAGCATAAATCCTTGTTTAAGCAAAATCTCCGTAAGCAACTCCGCATCGTTAAAAGACAAATCCAGTTGAATTTCCTTTTCCTTTATGTACTTTTGAAGCAATTGCATATTCTCCTCATCGGACTTCTGCAGATCGGGAGCAAAATCGACACGAGGGAAACTTGACTTCGACAATGTGAATACTTTGAAGCCTAATCGATCAAGCTGCTCTTGATCTTCAGGGGTAACGATTTTCCCTTCAAAGGATTTCTTTATTTTCTCTGATGCCAACTTACTACGAGTTATTGTTATTTCACTAATTGTTTTAAGTTTTGCCTTAAATGCATCACTTTCTTCATCTACTTTCTCAGGAATTTGAACGCAAATAAATTTATTGTTATGATTTGCAAATACATTCAATTGCATAACAGCATGTGCTGTTACTCCGCTACCAGCAAAAAAGTCGAGGACTATTCCATCATCTTTATTAAGTTCCAATAAATACGATATTAATTCAACAGGTTTAGGTGTATCAAATACAGCCAAGCCATCAAATAAATCTTTCAAGTCATTTTTAGCTTTTTCATTTGTTGATCCATCTTTAGCAAAAATGATACTTTCAGGAGTTAATCCACGTTCTTTAGCATTTAAATATGTTTTTATTCTCGGAACACCATTGCCATCTTTCCCGAACCAAATTCTGTTTTCTTTAATTGCTTTATCCATAACATCTTTTGTATAAAGCCAGCAACGTCCACTTGGCAATTTATGTTCTTTGCCATTAGGAGCAACGAGCGTATAAAATTGAGCTTTTGTTCCATGACCAGCTTGGGCATGAGCTGGGTCAGATTTCCATAGTCCACGGGGATCATTGTCCGGGTTACTATAATTACCTAATGCTTTTTCATTCATTGGTAACTGCGCTAGCCTACGTTCTTCAGATAATTTTTCCTTTGAAAAACATAAAATATAGTCATGCCGGACAGAAACCTCATTTCGGTTTTCTCTATTCACTCTTTTTTCCCAAATGAATTGTGCAACGAAGTTCTCTTCCCCAAAGACCTCATCGCAGAGTTTACGCAAATGATGCACCTCATGATCGTCTATCGAAACGAATATGATCCCGTCCGGTTTGAGCAAAGTACGCGCCACCAGCAAACGGCTGTACATCATATCTAACCAATTGCTATGAAAACGGCCATCGTTCACGGTATTCGTGTCTAAAGCTATCCCTTTTTCCTTGGTACCCGTTCTTTCCCAATATGCAACCTTGTCTTCCTTGAAGTCATCCTTATAAAGGAAATCCTCTCCCGTGTTATAAGGTGGATCTATATAAATGCACTTGATTTTCTCGCGGTAACCTTGTTGCAAGATTTTAAGCACTTCAAGGTTTTCGCCCTCAATAATTATATTTTCTGTTTTGTCCGCGTTTACACTACGTTCTGCATCATAATGAAGCGTGGCACGTGTTGGGGTAAACGCATTCCTTTTGGCGGCTGACTTGCCAAACCAGCGGAATTCATAGCGTTCCGTTTCTTCCACTTCGTCGGGATTGGCAGCTTTCTTCACTTCGTTTATGTCCAAACGGCCTTCTTGTGTGAACCAGTCGGGAAACAAGCGACGCAATGTTTCCAAACGTTCTTGATTCATATCAGGCGTAGCTGGTATATGTTCGTTATAAGTCTCCATCGTCAGTTGTTTCTAATATATTGTTCAGCTTGTTTTTGAAAGGTCTCAAAATCCTTGATAGGTGCTTTGTATTCCACGTCTATTCCCAAGGAGGCAAAATGCTTGATGGCACATTCCATACGTGCCATCTCGTGCGGCGTGAGAGCCTTTGTATCATTGATGTCGTTCGTTCCCTTTATTTCCACTACAAAATAATAATCTTTGTCCGAATTTTCTCGCAAGGATTTGCGTTTGAGCACAACGCCGAAATCCGGCTCGTAACTACCCACAGGCGTAGGAATCTTATACCAAGTGGGGAATTTCAAGAAGCACACCACATTGGTGTCCGCCTTGTCAGCGGCTTCGGCAAAGTCGTGTTCAAGCTGGCTGTCATAAAGCATCTTGTCCCACAATCCATGATTGGGAGTTGAAACGTAATTGTCGCAAGCGTCATGCACAAAATCCTCAAAACGAAAATCATAACATTCCTCGATGGGGGAATAGCTGACGCAACGTACAAGTTCCTGAAGTTGCGCATGACGTATCTTTGCCGCAGCCTGCTCAATAAAGACCGGGGGATTTTTCAGGTAGTCATTTTTATTTTCAATCTCGCGAAAAACCCTCATCACCGAATTATAGCAAAGCCCTGTTTTCTCGCTAATGTCCTCCACAAAGTCTGTTGGCGTGAAATGTCCTTTCAAACGTACTTGTTCAGAACCTTCGTATTCACGTTCCGTAAAGTCGGCCGTCTGCACCCGGTAACTGGACACCTCTGCAATATAATCGTTGACATGTATGCCATTCACCGCCTCAACACAACGTCTTACCAAAGCATCTTCATCGAAATGCACGTGATATGTAGTCTTGCGGGCTATGCGTTTCCAAAACTCGCGGAAAGCCTTTTGCACACTTTCTTTGGTGGTTAATTTGAAAGTTACCCTGTCTTTACGCACACCTTTATGTGTATGTGTGAGTTTAGCACCTGCGACAGAAGAAGCAAAATCGTCTTTTATCTCCTTCTGATAGCTGTTCGCAAATGTCTCATAAGTCTCATTGGGCACAATGGTCAGGCAATTGACAAGTTCATCTTCAGGCGTGTCATCCTTGTCATAAATCCGTTCGCCCGACTGGTTCACACAGATGCGCAATCCGCGACCTATTTCCTGCCGCTTCTTGTTCTCGGAATAGCTTTCATTCAATGTGGCGATGCCAAACACGTTCGGATTGTCCCACCCCACGCCCAAAGCCGAATGGGAAAAGACAAATTCTATAGGACTTTCAAAAGAAAGAAGCAATTGTTTGTTGTGCAGTATCTGATCGTATATTTCCTTGTTGTTGGCATTGCTGGTTTCATTGTCTGTAAATTCCCCTTGCGTGGTCTTGGCAAAATAAAAGCCCTGCACGGCTTTTACTTGTTCATCCGATGCTTGCCTGCCTTCGTGATATTCTGGATAAAGCTTTCTGTATTGTCCCTCAAACAAGAGTTTGATTACGGGCCGCTCTGTACTCATATAGTTAGCCACACGGTCGATAAAAACCAGCGAAAGGTTCTTGATTCCTTTAGCATACAATCGTTGCTGGTTTTCGAAATGCCTGCGTATGAGCCACTCCAATTGCAGATTCCATATCTGCTCTTTGTTTGCAGAAGTTTGCGTTTCTTCGACTGAAGTGCCATTGGAGAACTCCACTACCCAACGACGTGTGGACATTCGCTTATAAATACGGTTTATCGTAAAATCTTGATAAGATTCATTACCTGATTTTGCAGCCAAGTTATCACCTTTCTTCAGCAAACCGGATTCTTTGAATTCGAAACGTCCTTTTGTCTTGTTCAGCCTCCAATACTTTAATTTAACTTTCGGCTCCGATTTGGTTTCTTGCACAGCCGAAAGTTCTATCTTCAGCGTTGCTTCATCGTTTTTCTCTGCCACGGTCAACACTTCAATCTTCTTAACAAGCCCCAGACGGTAGCTGTCTGCTGGGGTAAGGCGATAAAGCAAATTACGCTTTACCTTGTGTGTGGCAGAATAACGTATCTTGAACAATGGACAAAGTTTGTTTAGCCATGCGATAGAATTCGGAGTATCCATACCTTCCTGGGGTTCATCCATAAATATAATAGGATGCGTTTGGCTTAACGACATGATATGCGACTGATTATTAAAAAGCCCTTCCTGCTTTTCCCGATTAAGGATGTTATCTTCCGAATTGAAGGATGCCATAGTCAGAATCATAATTTGCGGATTGCTATCCGTAATGAAATCCCTTAGCCTGCTCAATTTGGAACTGTCATACACAAAGACATTCGGAGTGATTCCGTATTTATCTGCCAGTTGTTCCTTGAAGTTCAGGAATGTGTCTATAACGCCCTGACGAATGGGAATTGATGGTACAAGCACGATGAACTTAGTCAATCCGTAATGATTGAAAAGTTCATACGCTGTTTGCAGATAGGTCAGAGTCTTACCCGTCCCTGTTTCCATTTCAACACATACATCCGGCACAGGTTCAAAATTCGCATCTTCAGGAGATATGCCATTCTGTTCTGCTATAAAATGTATATTGGCTGCCATTTCTTCAAGCCGCAAAGAACAGGTATTGGCATAAATATCCTCACAATGAGCATTATCGAAAGTATTGCATTCCATACCTTCAAAAATGTCCACCACGCTTTGTATGGCTATCGTCTGGTGTCGCGGAGTCTCCAACTTAAATCTCATACATGATTCTGTTTGGGTACAAATTTACAATATTCTCCCGAAAAACGCGCGTTATCCGGCAAGAATAACCAACTTTGCCCAATAGGCAAAAAGAGAATAGGAGGTGCAGCATTCCTGCTGCACATACGCGCACTATTGCGTATGCCAGTGACATATCTTACGATTGTCCTGCCGCGTGGGATTTGTAATCCCACACAACTGAGTATCAGAATTTTAATTCGAAAAAACATACCGCTTGATTGCATAAGCCATGCTTCAAACCTCTAAGCCCGCACGGGATCCAATGATTCGGGAATCCGCCCCTCAAATCCGGGCTTCGAAGAAGTCCAAAAGACCCACAAAACATACGTAACCACAATTCCCTTCTCCGAGAAACAGCACCCCGGCAATAAAAAACGAACGCTTTTGTTTTGTATTACTCTCGGTTTGCATTACCTTTGCTGTCAGCATACATTAAAAAAACAACAAGCCATGATAAAAATATATGGAATGAGCACGTGTCCCGACTGTGTTTTTGTAGAAGAACAAATCAAAGGAAATGACAACTATCAAATCATAGACATTGGAGAACACGTGAGGAATCTGAAAGAGTTCTTGCGCCTGCGCGACAAAAATCCGGCGTTTGACGTGATGAAACGGGTCGGAGCTGTTGGCATCCCCTGTTTTGTCCTTGAGGATGGAACCGTAACGCTTAGAGCCGAAGAAGCCGGCTTACGCGCACGCCCCAAAAACGAAGAAGGAGCATCTTGCCGCTTAGACGGAAGCGGTTGTTGACATCCCTTTCTTCCCATCTCATGCGATGCCTAAAAGTTCAATTTCAAACACAAGTGTGGAATTGGCCGGAATGCCCGGTTGCGAGAATCTGCCGTAACCCATCTCCGCCGGAATGTAAACCTCCCACTTGTCGCCCACGCACATTTGTTGCATGGCGACAATCCATCCCTCGATGAGGTCGCAAAGCCGAATGGCCAGCGGTGCGCCATCACGGCTACTGTCAAACTGCCGCCCGTCAATCGTCCGCCCAGTATAATGGGCGGTCACGATGCTGCGCGGGTTAGGATACCTGCCGTCGTTTTTTCCTTCTGCAAGGACTTTGTAACATACCCCCTTGGGGAGCGTTTTCACTCCTTCTTCCTGCGATTTCTGCAAAAGCCATTCCTTGTTGGCCTGCGCGTATTCCCTTTTGTTCATGTCGTGTTTGTTTATAATTCATCCCAAATGAAACTTGCCTGACCACGCCATTATACATATTCAAACATGGCAGCCACTACAAAAATAGCGAAACTTGCCCAAATACGGATAGAAATCGGAGGAATAATGCAAACTGTTGGAAATGAAAGGTGATGTGCGGTTGTATTCCATATACATCATTGGGGCGCGTCAGTTGTTTTTTGATGGGTTAGGAAAATGAATTGCTACCTATCCGTTGCCTTTTCCCGGGAAAAAAAACCACGCGAAACGGGCTTCCGAGTCTCCTGTCATATCGCCGTAAAGAACGTTGTCCCTGCATATTTGCGTTAGCGAAGATAGTTATTTTTTCGCATAGCGGGAAAAATACGGACCGGTTCTTTTGCACATGGGACTTGTTTCCATATTCTGCCATATTCGTCATGCCTTTCATTTGGTCTTTATCCGGTAATTTTGCAACGAAAGGAAAAGGTTATGAATCAGACGAATGTAAAGGTGTCGTTCTACCTTAAAAAGAGCGAATCGGATGCCGACGGGTATTGTCCCGTGATGGCAAGGCTGAACATCGGGAAATACTCGGAGTCGGCTTTCAGCATGAAGCTGAGGATGCCGTAAAAGATGTGGGCGGCAGGCCGGGCTACGGGCAAGAGCGCTTGGTATCTATGCGGAACTGTCCGCAGTAAGGGACGGCGTCAGGGCCGAGGAAGTGAAGCACCGGTTACTCGGCATGGCCTCCGAACAGGAAACCTTGTTGGCCTATTCATGAAGTTCATCGGCAATTTCGAGAAACGGGTCGAGATAAATCGCACGGCAAAAAATCTCGCGGGGTATAAAAACGCATACAGCCATCTGGAGAGGTTCATCCGGTCGCAATACAAAGTGTCGGACATACCCTTTACTGCGTCGGCTCTCTCCTTCATCGAGAATATACACTTCCCGCTATCGGGCGTGTTACGTACGGACTTGCAACGATTAGAGAATCTCCGTGGCGGGGTTCCATAAACGGAGAGTCCCCCGGGGAACCGTTCTCTGGCTCCCCGGGGGACTCACGTGAAAAATGGGCGGCGACCTGCTCTCCCGCCTGTCAAGGCAGTACCATCGGCGCGGGCGGGCTTAACTTCTCTGTTCGGGA
>CALUFQ010000068.1 GCA_944319925.1 uncultured Paraprevotella sp. | reverse complement strand
GGATTTTTACTTTTTGAGGCAGTCCGGCCCCGAAATCTTGCCGCCGGGACGAAAAAATCCGGGCCCCGAAAAAGAAATTCCCGGCCCCGAAAATTTTTTTTCGAGCCCCGAAATTCTTTTTCCCGGCCCCGTTTTTTTCAGACGGCGGCTTGGAAGCCCTTTTTCCCGCTATTTGGAACTTTTTCACCGACAAATCCCCGATGTCAATATGTCGGCACAAGCCCCGCCCGGCTTACGTGCCCCGGCAATCCCGGCGCGGAAACAGCCCGCACCCGCGACAAAAAGAAAGCCTGCGCCCTCTATTTGCCGACATTTGGGTTTCCGCACACGCCGCGAGACTGCGTTTTTTGCGCCCGCCCTCGCCTCCCGCCCCGTACAAGTGAATCTCAGAGGCCTTCAAATGACAAAGTGTCAAATCCCCGGGCAAATAACAAAATGTCAAATCCGTCGCGGCAAAAAGTTTGTCCGTCCGGAGGCAAAACTCCTCCGCCTTGTAGGGGAGGTGGCCCGCAGGGCCGGAAGGGTTTCCCATGCACAAGAGTGACTTCTCCCCTTTTTCCGACCCGTTTATGTTGTCCGTGGATACGTCCGGTGTTGTTCCCGTGGGCGTGAGACCCCCTCCGCCCCTTCGGGGCTCGTCCCCCTGCGAGGCGGGACAGTTTTGCATCCGCATGGCAAACAAAAGGGTCGTTACGACCCCCGCCGCATGGAGAACAGAAGGGTCGTCACGGCCCGCGCAGAATTTATTAAATCCCCCACTAAATTTCTACTGCCCCCGTTGAATTTCTACTTCGCTCTGATTTTCCACTGACCCGGGACATCGGGACAAAAGTGAAGGGGTACAAAAAATATGCCGCCTCAAACACTGAGACGGCATATCGCAACACAAAAACTAAACTAAACTTTTAACTAAGCTAACTTTAAAGTTTCACAACTTTATCCTTTTCGCATTACAAAGGTAGGTATTTCTTGTGTTCCCTCCAAACAGGAATCTACAAATGAACACTTTTTTTCTACCAAACAGCCTGTTTAAGGCTTTTTTGCATGCGTTGTTTACAAACGGGTGGCCTTGTCCAGTAGGTAATAGTCCAAAACCGTCATGGCGGCCATGGCTTCCACGATGGGCACGGCGCGTGGCAACACGCAGGGGTCGTGGCGTCCGCGGGCCTTGAGCAGGGTGGGCTTGCCTTCCACGGTGACGGTTTCCTGTTCCATGAGCACCGTGGCCACAGGTTTGAAGGCTACCCTGAAATAGATGTCTTGTCCGTTGCTGATGCCGCCTTGGATACCTCCGCTCCGGTTGGTGCGGGTGGAGATGCCTTGTGGCGTGGGGATGAAGATGTCGTTCTGTTCGCTTCCCCGTTGTGTCACTCCGGCAAAGCCTTGCCCGTATTCGAAGCCTTTCACGGCGTTGATGGAGAGCATGGCGCCTCCCAAGGCCGCGTGGAGTTTGCCGAACGCAGGTTCGCCCAGTCCGACGGGGCAATGCTTGATGACTCCCGTGATAATGCCGCCGATGGTGTCGCCTTGAGCTTTTACTTCAGCGATGAGGCGTTCCATTTCTTCCGCTTTGGACGGGTCGGGACAACGCACCATGTTGGTTTCGATGAGTGACGGGTCGTAGGCCGCGTAATCCTGTTCCAAGGCGATGTCTCCCACTTGTGAGGTGTAGGCATAAATCTCCACGCCGAGTTGGCGCAGGGCCAGTTTGGCCAATGCGCCGCCCACGCAACGGGAAATGGTTTCGCGTGCAGAGGAACGGCCGCCTCCGCGGTGGTCGCGCAGGCCGTATTTCTGCATGTAGGTAAAGTCGGCATGCGAGGGGCGGTAGAGGTCGCGCATGTTGTCGTAGTCCGTGGAGTGCTGGTTGGTGTTGCGGACGAGGAATCCGATGGGGCATCCTGTGGATTTTCCCTCGAACACGCCAGACAGCAACTCCACTTGGTCGGCTTCCTTGCGCGGGGTGGTGATGCGGCTTTGTCCGGGGCGACGGCGGTCCAGCTCATGTTGGATGAAGTCCGGGTCGATGTCTATGCCGGCAGGAAACCCGTCCACGATGCCACCCACGCCCGGTCCGTGGCTTTCGCCGAATGAGGTCAGGCGAAAGAGGTTGCCGAATGTATTGCTCATGGGGCAAGCAGGATTAATGGCAATGGTCACAACCGCCGTGGCCGTGGTGGTCTCCGCCGCAACATCCTTCGTCGTCGCATCCGCCGCCGCAGCTGTCACATCCGCATCCGCATCCGCCTTCCCCGCTCAGCATGTTGAGCATGCCTTGGATTTCGTCTTTGGTGGCATCCCGGTTTTCGGTGACTTCGCCCACGAAGTTCAGGGCTTTCCCGGCCAGCGGGTGGTTCAAATCGACGGTCACGGTCTTGTCCTTCACCTCGGCGATGGTGCCATGGAAACGTGCGCCGTCGGCGTTCATGAGGGGCACCACATTGCCCGGATAGATATGTTCGCTGTCGAAACGCCCGTCCACGGAAAACACATCTTTGCCCACTTCAATGACGCGTTCGTCCTCGTATTCCCCATAGGCTTCTTCCACGGAAAGCGTGAAGTCGAACTTGTCGCCTTTCTTCAGCGGCTTGATTTGTGCTTCAAACGCGTCAAGTGTGACGCCGAGGTCTGAAATGAATTGGAACGGATGTTCCACGGGTGCTTTTTCCACTAATTCCCTTTTTCCGTCGAAGTCGGCATAAAGCTCGTAGGCGACGGTGATGTACTTGTTGGGTGTCGTATCCATAAGTATTCTTGTTTTAGAAATTGTCCATAATGATTTTCAGGATGCAAAGGTACGGCAAATAAATGACAAAAGGAAAGGTTTTCCCGCCTTGCTTTTTTCTTGCCCGCTATTTCCACCCTCCGCCTAATGCCTTGTAGAGGTTGATCATCATGATTTGCTGGTCGCACACGGCATTGCTCAACGACACTTGCGCGTCGAAATAGCTGCGTTGTGCATCAAGCAAGTCCAAATAGCCGATGACACCGTTGATGTATTGCAACTGTGCCAGTTCGACAGCGGTGCGCGATGCTTCGGCCAGTTGGCGGCGCGATTCGTGGATTTCTTTGATCTTGTTGAAATTGACGATGGCATCGTGTACTTCCTTAAACGCCGTGAGCACTGTCTTCTCGTAGTTGGCAGCTGCGCCATTATAGGCTTTTTGCTTGGCCTTATAGGCGGCACGGTGCTTGCCCATGGCGAACAGCGGGCTGAGCAGTCCGCCGGAAACATAATTGTAGGGAGACTTCAGGAGATCCTTCAGCGCATCGGTTTCCACACCCAAGGTCGTAGTCAGGCTCAGGCGTGGGAACATGTTGGTGTAAGCTTGTCCCACGGCGGCGTTGGCCGCGATGAGTTCCTGTTCGGCCCGGCGGATGTCGGGACGGCGTTCGAGCAGGGTGGACGGTAGGCCGAGGGGCAGGGTGTCCGGGAGAGTGGCTTTTTCGGGAAGCTGTCCGCGCCGGATTTCGTGTGGGAAATCACCGGCCAAGAGGGTGATTTCGCTTTCTTTCAAGGCGATGCGACGTTCCAAGTCGGGCACCATCGTGGCCGTTCGCGCCAATTCCACTTTGGCTTGTTGGAAGACGATTTCGGACGTGAGGCCGCCCTTGAAACGGATTTCTGCCAGCCGCACCCCTTCCTCGCGGGCTTCCAATGTGCGGCGGACAATGGCCAGTTCGTTGTCCAGGGCCATCAGCTCGAAATAGGCTTGTGCCACTTGGGCAACCAGTCCCATCCGCATGGCGTGGCAGTTTTCCACGGATGCCAGGAACTCCGCCATGCTGTGGTCGCGCGCCCAACGCAGGTTGCCCCACAGGTCGAGTTCCCATGAGATGGTTGCCGTGAGGCTCATTTCCGGGTCGGGGTCAAGGTTGTGGCCGCCATAGTTCGTCGCCTCGCGGTTTCCGTTTAGTCTCGCGGTGGCCTGTGGGAACATGTCGGCAAAGTCAATCCGCCGCAGTGAGGCCAGCTCTTCCATCCGTGAAGCGGCTATTTTCAGGTCTTTGTTATAAGTGAGGGTGCGTGTGATGAGTTGTTGAAGGGTAGTGTCCTTGTAGAGTTCCCACCACGACAGGTCGCCGATGGACGTGCTGTCGGGCACGGTGCCGTCCAGTTGCGCCGGAAGGTCGAGCGCAGGCCGTGTGTAGGATTTGCCTAACTGGCAGGATGAGAGTCCGAGGGAAGACACGGCCAGCAGGATGGCGATGCCGGGTACGCGTTTGGGGCGCAATTTCCGTTTCGCCTTATAAATCAACACAAAGAAAAACGGCACCAGCAGGATACCCACCGAAACGGCGACAATCATGCCGAAGAACACGCCCGTGCCGATGGCTTGGCGGCTGGCCGAACCGGGGCCGCTGGCCATGACCATGGGGAGCATGCCCAAGATGAAGGCCAGCGAAGTCATCAGGATGGGGCGGAAACGCAATCGGGCGGCATGGAGGGTGGAGGCTACCAGCTCGCCGCCTTTGTCCACTTCGTCCTTGGCAAATTCCACAATCAGAATGGCATTTTTTGCCGCAAGGCCGATTAGCATGACCAGTCCGATCTGGAAGTAAATGTCGTTTTCCAAACCGCATACCGCGATGCCGAGATAGGCACCAAGCGCGGCCACGGGGAGCGAAAGCAGCACGGCGATGGGCACCGTCCAGCTTTCATAGAGCGCGGCCAGGAACAGGAACACGAAGACGAAGACCAGCGCGAGCACCAATCCCGTCTGTCCGCCCGCTTGCTGCTCTTGGTAGGAAAGGCCGCTCCATTCGATGCCGATGTTGTCGGGGAGGTGGTCACGGGCAATCTGTTCCATGGCTGCCATGGCCTGCCCTGAGCTGTAGCCGTCGGCGGCCGAGCCGCGGATGACCGCGCTGTTGAACATGTTGAACCGCTTGATGCTGCCCGGCCCCGTCGTGTAGGACGTGTTTCCCAATGAAGTGAGCGGAATCATGGTGTCATCGCTTCCCCGCACGAAAAACAGGTTGATGTTCTCGGGGTGTTTGCGATAGACCCCTTCGGCTTGGATGTAAACCCGGTAAATGCGGTTGAACATGTTGAAGTCGTTGACATAGACAGAGCCGGTGTAGGCTTTCATGGTGGAGAACACGTCGGCCATCGGGACACCAGCGAGTTTCACCTTGTCGCGGTCCACGTCAAAATAGAGTTGTGGAATCTCGGCTTGGAGGGACGACGACAGCCCGGCGAGTGCCTTGTGACGCGAGGCATAGTATAATAAGGTGTCTGCGGCCTGCACCAGGTTGTCAAAGGTGGCATCGCCCCTGGCTTCCAGCTGCATCTCGAAACCGCCGGAAGAGCCCAGGCCGGGAATCACCGGCGGGGTGGACAGATAGACCTTGCATTCCGGGTATTGTTCGAAATGTTTTTTGACTTCGGCCATGATTTTATTGATGTCAGCTTCCTGCCGTTCTTTCCACGGCTTGAGGATGACGGTGAGGTCGCTGCGCGACTGGTTGGTGCCCACGCGCGGGCTGCTTCCCGTGACGTTCTGCACGTATTCCACGGACGGGTTTCCCATCAGGTAGGCGATGGCCCTGTCGGTTACTTCGCGTGTCCGTTCGAGCGTGGCGCCTTCGGGGAGTTCCAGCTCGACCTTAAAATAGCCTTGGTCTTCCACAGGAAGGAAGCTGGTGGGCACGATGCGGTTGAAGATAAAAATCAATCCGATGACGAGGCAGAAATTCAGGATGACCCGTTTGGGATGTCCCAGTACTTTTTGGATATATTTCAGGTAAAAGGAGTTGCCCGTGGAAAGCCATTCGTTGATTTTCCGGAACACGATGTTTTTCGGTTTGTCCGGGTCGGAAGGTTTCAGGATGAGCGAGCACATGACGGGGCTGAGGGTAAGGGCCACCACGGTGGAAATCAGCACGGACACGACGATGGTGATGGTGAACTGGCGGTAGAGTTGCCCGGTGATGCCGGGCAGGAAGCTGACGGGGACGAACACGGCGGCAAGCACCAGGGACGTGGCTATCAATGCCCCCGCCAGCCCGTTCATGGCTTTCTTGGTGGCTTCATAAGCCCCGATGCGTTCTTCTTCCATGATGCGTTCCACGTTTTCCACCACGACGATGGCATCGTCCACCACGATGCCGATGGCAAGGATAAGCCCCAGGAGCGTCAACATGTTGAGTGAGAAGCCGAAGATGAGCATGAACCCGAACGTGCCGATGAGCGAGATGGGGACGGCCACCACGGGAATCAGCGTGGCCCGCCAGCTTTGCAGGGAGAGGAAGACCACGAAGATGACCAAGGCGAGGGCCTCGAAGAGTGTCTTATACACTTCGTGGATGGATTCTGAGATGTAGGTGGTCATGTCGAACGGGATTTCATACGTCAACCCGTCGGGGAAATTCCGGCTGATTTCATCCATGGCCTGTTTCACGCTTTCTGCCACGTCCATGGCATTGGCACCGGGCAGCATGTAAACGCCGAGCACGGCGGCATTGCCGCCGTTGATGCCGCTTTCCGTGTTGTAGGATTGTGCTTCGAGCGAGATGCGCGCCACATCGCGCAGGCGGATGAGCGAACCGTCGGCGTTGGCGCGCAACACGATTTCTTCAAACTGGCTGACGGTGGACAGGCGGCCTTTGGTGGAGATGGGGATGGTGATGTCCAGCCCTTCGATGGGTTGCTGGCCGAGCACTCCCGCCGCCGATTCCCGGTTTTGGTCTTTCAGGGCGTTCTGCAGGTCCTGGACGGTCAGTCCGAAGTTGGCCAGCTTATCGGGCTGCACCCAAATTTGCATGGCGTAATAACGGCTGCCGATGTTGGACACGCGTCCCACGCCGGGGATGCGGCGCAACACGTCCACCACGTTGATGGTGGCGAAGTTGCTGAGGTAAATCTCGTCAAACTTGGGGTCGTCCGACGTGAGGCAGATGGTCATCAGTTGGCTGGGCGCCTGCTTCTCCACGGAGATGCCGTTTTGGATGACTTCGGCCGGCAGGCGGGATTCGGCCAGTTTCACACGGTTTTGGATTTCCACGGCGGCCAGGTCCGGGTTGGCCGAGATGTCGAACGTCACGGTGGCCGAGAATCCGCCGGAGTTGGAGCTGCTGGACTCCATGTAGAGCATGCCCGGTGTGCCGTTCAGCTCTTGTTCGATGGGGGTGGCCACGGCTTGCGACACGGTGAGTGCGCTCGCGCCCGGATAAGATGCGCTGATCTTGACCACGGGTGGCGTGATTTGCGGATATTGGTCGATGGGCAACAGGGTAAGCCCGATGAAACCGACAATGACGATGAGTATGGAAATGACCGCCGAAAGCACCGGGCGGTCGATGAAATAAGTCACTTTCATGGGTGTTCCTATTGCTTGTTGGATGTTTTGCCGTTGGTCTTTTCGCCTTCTTCAACGGGCTTGCCTACCCGGACGTGCATGCCGGGGTTGAGTTTGTGATAGCCTTCTGTGACGAGTTGTTCGTTGGGCACCAATCCGCGTTCCACCACGACGTTGTTGCCAAATTCCGGCCCCAGTTCGATGAAACGGCGTTCCACGGTGGAGTCCTTGCGCATGACAAACACGTAGGCACCTCCCTTTTCGATGATGAGGGCTTTCTGCGGGACGACCGTGGCGTTCTCGCGCACGTCAAGCAAAGCCCTCACTTTGGTGAACTGTCCAGGCAAGAGCACATGTTCTGGGTTGGGCATTTCCGCGCGGACGGAGAACGTGCCGGTCCGTGGGTCAACCTGCGGTTCGGCAAAGTCAACCAGTCCTTTGTAGGGATAGGCCGTGTTGTCCGGCAGCGTGATGGTGACGGTCGGTTGCCAGGAACGGTTCTTGTCTTTTTGACCAATGTTGATGTTGCGTTCCTTGCTTTTCAGGTAGTCCAAGGCTGTCATGCTGAAATCCACCAGCACGGTGTCGCTCTTGACGATAGTAGCCAACAGCGATTTTCCCGCCGTGCCGACCAGTGTGCCCAAATCGACATGGCGTTCGCTGATGTGTCCCGAGATGGGGGAGCGCACGATGGTGTATCCCAGTTCCTGTTCGGCTTGGTCCAGGTCGGCCTGGCTCATGCCCACGCTGGCCACCGCCGTCTCGTAGGCGGCCACGGCGTTGTCCAGGTCCAGCTGGCTGGCCGCGTTTTGTTCATACAGGGGTTTGATGCGGTCCAGGTCGCGCTGGGCTTTGCGGGCCTGGGCTTCGTCTTTTTTCAATTGAGCCCGTGCCTTGTCGGCTTTGGCGCGGTATTGCCGTTGGTCGATGACGAACAGCACTTGGTTGCGGGTCACGTATGTGCCTTCCTCGAACAGCATTTGTTCCAGGAAGCCTTCCACCCGTGCGCGGACTTCCACAAACTGTTGTGCCCGGATGCGTCCGACGTATTCCCCATAGATTTCCACGTCCTGTTGTTGCACCGGCATGACAGAGACGACGGGATAGGTCGGCAAGGGGTCTTTTTGGCGGGTCAGAAACAGGTATGCGCCCACGACCACGGCAATGCATACCATTGTGTACAATAACTTCTTTTTCCTGATTTTTAGCTCTTTTCGGCTTGAAAGATACCTCATGGCGATGAATGATTAAACCGATATGCAGATATATCGTGCGCAAAGATAGCCTGTTTTGCGGCATGGCCGCTAATAATTAATCTGAAAAAAGCATAATGCACTACGCCTTGGCAGCTTTGGCGTTATGTGGAAGTGAACGTACATGTGAATCCCTTCGATTCTTCGGGAATCTCTCTTGCGAGGTGGAAGAGTTGTTCCTCTAGATGGACAAGCGATGGGGGATGTATTTGTCCCAAACGAATATTCGTCATTTTTTTAATCCCTAAGATCAGGAACTGTGCCACTTCTCCTTTAGTCATTCAAACCACTTGTGCATGCGTTCGCGGATGGCGTTGGATTCGCTGAGCAGGTGGATGAATTTGAGCGCGGAATGTTTGCGGTAGGCGTTCTTCAGGGTGTGTATGCAGCCCTCCATTTCGTATTCTTCCACGTCGAGCGGGATGGCTTTCACGCCCGGCTCGTCATGTATTGTGGCTTCAGAGAGGATGGTGACAAGATTGCTGTTCCTGATGAGTTTCAGGAGGATGTTCACTTCGTTCAGTTCCACCCGCACTTTGAAGTGGTAGGCACGCTCGGCAAACACTTGGTCGAACGTGTTGCGGGCTTGCAGCCCTTTGCCGGGCATGGCGAACTCGTAGCGTTCCAGTTCGTCGGGGCTGATTTTCTTTTTGCGGGCCAGCTCGTGGTCGGCACGTACCACGACCGACAGGTGGTTGTCGAACAGGATATGCGACTCGATTTGTTCGTAGCGGCGCGTGGGTTTGAAGGCCAAGACGAAGTCCACTTCCCTTTTGACGAGCATCTGCATCAGTTCCGCCATGGTTTTGTAGTGGATGTTCAGCTTCACTTTCGGGTATTGTTTCATGAACGTGAGCACGGTCTCCGTCAGGATGGGGCTGAACGTGTAGGTCACGCCGATGTTCAACGTACCGGTGAGTAGTTGTTGCAGGTCGCGGATGTGCTCCTTGCAGGTGTCGGCGGCATACAGAGTTTCCTTGGCGTAGGGGAGCAGTTCCGTACCCGCTTCCGTGAGCGTCACTTCGTGGCTGTTGCGCTGGAAGAGTTGCACGTCGAGTTCTGTTTCCAGTTGCCGGATTTGTTGCGAGAGGGTGCTTTGGGTGATGAAGAGCCCTTTGGCCGCTTCGGAGAAATTGAGTGTCTCGGCGGCTTTGATGAAGTATTTGAGTTGTCTGAGTTCCATGTGGTGTTAACGTGTGGCTTTGAATGAAGTGTTCTTGAACAGGAAGATGGGCACGGTTGCGCCCACGACCATGCTCAGGACGATGAACATGCAGGTCAGCCCGTTGTAGGCCAACAGGTAGAAGTAGTGGTTGAAGGCCGCTTCCTCTTGATGGGTCAGGCAAAGGAGCAGGGCTTCCACGGTGCGATAGGCGTACATGCCCGGAATCATGGGCAGCAGGGCGGGAAAGGAGAATGTCTCGGCCGGGCATTTGGCGCGCGGGGCGAAGAACACCGTGAGCAGGCCGATGGCCAGCGAGGCGATGAAGCTGGCCCCGATGAGGTTCATCCCACCCCAGGCATTGTGGGTGAGCACGTAGCGCGTGGCATGGCCGATGGCCGCGATGAGGGCGCAGTATTTGTAGGCTTGGCGCGGCGGGTTACTGATGCTGGCGAAGCCGATGGCGGCGATGGCCGCAAAGAAACCGTCTTGGAGGATATTGAACAAGTATGTCATAGCCATTGGATGTTCATGAGCAGCAGGCCGCCGCAAAGTCCGGCCGAAAGGCAAGCGGTCAGTACGGCGGCGTTCATGAAGCGGCTGAACGAACAGATGTAGTGCCCGTCCAGCAGGTCGCTCACGGAGTTAATGTAAGGGATGCCGGGGATGAGGTACAGTACGCTGGTGGCCAGGGCGATTTCCGGCGTGTCGCCCCAATGGAACACATAACCCGCCGCCCCGATGACGGACGAGAAAAAGGCGCAGCAGAAGAATGTGAAACGCACGTCGCGCCCGTCTTCCAGCATGACTTGTTTCAGCTTGTAACCGGCCAACGTGCCACACAGGACAATCAGCATGGCTGCGAAGTCGCCGCCGAAAAGCCGGCAGAAGGACATGTTGGCCAAAGAGGCCAGGAGCCACACCATCCACGGATTCGCAGGGCGGACCCGGACAATCTCTTCAAACTCCCGGCGGGCTTCCGCGAAACTGGTTTTCCCGTCGGCCACGGCCCAGCTGAGCTTGCTGAGCCGGGTGTTGATGTCGAAGCTGATGCCCGTGTGGTGGAGCCTGACGTTGTTGCTGTATGAATGGCTGCGGTCGCGGTTCCACACCGTGATGTGGATGTGCGAGGGGAGGATGGTCATCTCCGGCTCCATGTTCCACCGCCCGGCCATGCGCCGCACGTTTTTTTCGATGCGGATGCACGTGGCTCCGCATCCCAACAGCCACGAGGCGTAGTCGGAAAGGAAGATGCAGGCCTCTTTGGGCGATGGCATTTCCGCCGCGCCTGCCGGGGGCGTGTTCAGCTCGTTATTCTTCGTCGTAGTCGTCATAAATGCCGTAGTTGTCTTGTTCCAGTTCGAAGATTTTGCGGTGTCCGGTTTCCTTGCGCATCTGCTGGATGTTTCTGAATAGGAAAATCAAAAGTAGGCATCCTACGGTTAAAATCCAAATGGTTGCTTGGTCGTTCATATCTTTTTATTGTTTTTTATGCTGCAAAAGTAGGCGGTTTGCGGCGAACCGGAAAGCGTCGGTCTGCGGAAGTTTCGATAATGGCTATCGTTTTTGCCAAGTCTCGGCCATCGTTTTTTCTTATCGCAAAAGAGGGCGTGAAGCATTGGCGTTCGCCGGAAAAAGCGTAATTTTGCGGAACTAATGTAATAAGGTATGCATACGAGGGAAGAAAAACTGGAGGCTTTCGGGCGTTTCCTCGACGTGCTGGACACGTTGCGCGAGAAATGCCCGTGGGACAGGAAGCAGACGAACGAGAGCCTGCGTCCGAACACGATTGAGGAGACGTTCGAACTGTGTGACGCTCTGATGAAGGATGACAAGAAGGATATTTGCAAGGAGCTGGGCGACGTGTTGCTGCACGTGTGCTTCTATGCCAAGATAGCTAGCGAGACAGGCGACTTTGACATCGCGGACGTTTGCAACCGCCTGACGGACAAACTGATTTTCCGACACCCGCATGTCTATGGCGAGGTGAAGGCCGACACGGCCGGCGAGGTGACGCAAAATTGGGAGCAGATCAAGCTGAAGGAGAAGGACGGCAACAAGAGTGTGCTGGGCGGAGTGCCGGATGCCTTGCCTTCGCTCATCAAGGCTTACCGCATCCAGGACAAGGCGCGGAACGTGGGGTTCGACTGGGAGCGGCGGGAAGACGTGTGGGACAAGGTGAGGGAAGAGCTTGGCGAGCTGGAAACGGAACTGGCCAAGGGCGACCCGGACAAGGCCACCGGAGAGTTTGGCGATTTCCTTTTCAGTGTCATCAATGCCGGGAGGCTTTACCACATCAATCCCGACAATGCGCTGGAGCGCACGAACCGTAAGTTCATCCGCCGTTTCAATTACGTGGAGCAGCATTCCATCCGTGCCGGGAAGCCGCTGAAGGAAATGACGCTGGGCGAGATGGATGCCCTTTGGAACGAGGCCAAGGAGCTGGAACGGCGCGGCGAGTTGTGAGATGCAGAGGTGCCATATATGGCGTAACAGCAATATCCCCTGCAAGCCGCGACGGGTTTGCAGGGGAGCCTGTTTGAACCGGGCGTGTCTTCTCACAGCTTCCATCCGGAAATACTTTCTTGTATATTCCACAAATGGGCATAAAGCCCTTCCTTTCGGAGAAGCTCATCGTGTGTGCCTTCTTCCTTTATCCGTCCATTGTCCAAGACGATTATGCGGTCAGCATCCTTGATGGTTTTGAGCCGATGGGCAATGGCAATGACGGTACGCCCTTTAATCAAAGAATCAATGGCCTTTTGCACCTCCACTTCGTTTTCAGGGTCGAGCGAGGCGGTGGCTTCGTCCAGCAGAATGACCGGTGCGTCTTTCAGTATGGCACGGGCGATGGAGATGCGTTGCTTCTCGCCTCCGGACAAGGTGCAGCCGCCTTCGCCAACCATCGTGTCGTAGCCCTGCGGCAGGCGCATGATGAAGTCGTGGCAGCAGGCTTTACGGGCGGCGGCGATGATTTCCTCGTCCGTCGCATCGGTCTTGCCGAAACGGATGTTGTTGCGTATCGTGTCCTGAAACAGATAGACATCCTGGAACACCATAGAGATGTGGCTCATCAGGCTTTCGGGAGCGATTTCGTCCATCGGCACGCCGCCAAAGAAAATGCGTCCCTGCTGCGGGTCGTAGAAACGGGCGCAAAGTTTCATCACCGTGCTTTTCCCACTACCCGAAGGACCTACAAGAGCCGTCAAGGAGTTTTTGGGGAGCGTGGCAGTTATATCATGCAGCACTTCCTTGTCCTGATAGGCAAACGACACGTGCTCGAACCGGATGTTGCCTGCCGCCGGCGATGGGCGTTCCCCTTTCATTTCCGGCTCGTTCATCAAGGAAAGGATGCGTCCTCCGGCAATGGAAAAGTAGCGGAACTCGGTGAAATTGGTCAGGGCGGAAGTCAGCGGGTCGAACACGCGGGAACCGACCACGAGGAACAGTACGAAGACGAGAATGGAAAGTTTTCCCCCAAGAAGGAGATAGGTTCCGCACAGCACCATCATCGTCAGCCCGGCACGGACTATCGTGATGCTCAGCAGGACGAACGGTCCCAACAAGGCTTCCTGACGGATGCAGGCACGGCGAAGTTCGGCAAAGGCATCGCGCAGCCGGACAAAACGGTCGCCCAGCAGGTTGTAGGCTTTCATCACCCGGATACCCTGCAAGTATTCTTCCAACCGGTTGCCGGCATTGATTTTCGCCTGAATCTGCCTGCCGCTCAGGCTTCGCTGTGCCTTTGTGCTTGCCCACAACACGAGCAAGGCAAGCGGCAAAGCGGCAAACATGCTGACCGCCATCCGCCAGTCTATCCAAATCAGTGAAGCGAAAGCCAGCACGGGCATCACCACCGCGCCCATCAGTTGGGGCAGGTGGTGCGAGATTCCGGTTTCCGTCATCATGAAATCCGTGATGAGCATGGAAGACAAATCGCCGGGGTCGCGCCTCGACAGGAAACCCAGCGAGAGTTTCCGCAAGTGTTCCGCCAGCGACAAGCGTCCCGATGCGCTCATCTCGTAGGCTCCACGGAAATTGGCGCGGTAGGCAGCCCTTTCCGCCAAAGCCATGACCAGCATGTAAACGGCCATAATGCCGAATATCCACCACAGGCGGGTCGTGTCAAGCGGCTGTCCGCTGCCGTCAAACGCATGGAAGATGATGCGTATCGCTTCGATGGAGAGGCAGAACGGCACGATATTCACCAAGTTGGCAAGCATGGTGCAGCCCACGGGCTTGTAAAGCCGTTCGGTATGTCCTATTGTAATGTTTTTGATTGCGTTCATATCCTAAATTCATTTATGTGCTATAATATGTAATTCTTCTTTTTTGCGAATTGTTTTGACCGATGAGAAGCCTGCTTCAAACAATAGCTGTTTCAATTCATCGGCAGTATAGACCTTCATTCCGTCTATCCGTTCCGTCCACATCTTTCCCTGCTCGGGGTCGCTCGCTTCCAGACTGATAAGAAAACAGCCCCCCTTTCGGAGTACACGCGCCACCTCAGACAACGCCTTGTTTACAGGCGACCAGAAATAGACCGTTTCAAAAGCCGTTACAGCGTCAAACGCTCCCTCTTTATAGGGCAAGGAGCAGACATTTCCTTGTTGTATGAAACATCTTTTGTCCAAGTCTTTTGCATTGTACTTTTGGGCGAATGAAACACTTTCTTCCGACAGGTCTATGCCGTAGACTTTTCCTTTCGGACACAAATTCAATAAACGTTTCAAATTCGCACCACCGCCACAGCCTATATCAAGCACATTCCATTCAGGTTGCCATTCCACTTGTTTCATGCCACGATTAGCCAAAGATGCATGAAAACTATTCATTCCTCGCAAAATCATCCGCCCCCAAAATCCTTGCGGACAGCTTGTGTTTTGCAAGACCTTGTTTAAGAAGTTCTTTTTTTCCATATATTGCTTTTAGTTTTTGTTCAACGTCCAATGGTATGCGCTCGTGTAGGCATCCCACATATTCTTATATACTCCCTCGGTTGCGGACAGTTGTTCATGCCTTCCGCACTGCACGATGCGCCCTTCTTTCATCACGACAATCTGATGTGCAGAAATGATGGAAGAAAGGCGATGGGCAATCACGATGACCGTCTTATCCTTTATCAGCGACTGCAAAGCCATCTGCATTTTATGTTCGTTTTCAGGGTCGGCAAAGGCAGTGGCTTCGTCCAGCACCAGTATCGGCGCATTCTTCAATATGGCACGGGCCACACATATCCGTTGGGCTTCGCCGCCAGACAAGAATACGCCTTTGTCGCCTATCCGTGTTTCATAGCCTTGCGGCAGATGCTCTATGAAGTCGTGGCATTGGGCGGCTTTGGCGGCGGCTACCACCTTTTCTTTCGTGGCATCCGAAGAGCCGACGGCGATGTTCTCATACAGCGTGTCGTAAAACAGGAACGTGTCTTGAAAGACGAACGACACCATGTCCATCAGCCGTGCCGTAGCTATCCGGCGTATATCCACACCGCCTATACGTATCTCCCCTTGCTCCACATCCCAGAAGCGAGGTATCAGATTGGCTACCGTGGACTTGCCACTACCCGACGGGCCGACAAGGGCGGTTATCTTTCCCTGCGGAGCTATGAAACAGACATCACGCAAGGCTTCCGTCCGTGTGCCCTGCTCCGTGTTTTCGTAGGAGAAAGAAACGTGACGGAACTCTACATTGTAAGCGGTCGGCACTTGCGGATGTCCCGGCTCCGGCACAGGCTTCTTTTCCAATATACGGTCAATACGGTTTACCCCTTCGTTGATGTCGCGTGTGTTACCTCCTAAAAAGGTCAGTTTGTAAACGGGTGAAGCCATGCCCGGCCCCATGATGATGAAGAACAGCCACACCACTGCCAATGAGAGCGATTGCGGACTGGCTTGCAACAGCAGGATACCCATCGGAAAGATGAATGTCACCATTGAATTGAGCAAGACGGTAAATGCTATCATCCCGTTCTGATACGTATCACAGCATTTCAAGGCGAATGTCTTGTATGCCTGTATCTCGGCATTGAACTGGCGGAACGAGCGGACACTCTGCCCGAAAATCTTGACGACAGGCATTCCACGTACATATTGAACGGCGGATGCGCTCATCTTTTCCTGTGCATCGTAATAAATGGCCATGAACTCCCTTGCCCGTTTCCCCATGAAGTTGGAGAATTGCAGGAAAAGGCTAATCATCACGACCGCTAGACAGACCACCGTCAGCCACACATCCAAAGAGAAAAAGATGACCAGCATCACCGCCACCGTAGCCACTACATTGACCAAGTCCGGGATGGTGTGGGCGATGAAACCTTCTATCTTTTCGATGTTCTGGTCCATCGTTTTCTTGATGGCTCCCGTGGAAGTGTTGTTCAAATATCCCAAAGGAAGTTTCCCGATATGCTCGGACAGGCGGACACGCAACCCATACAAGATACGAAATGCCGCTATATGTGAGGACATCAGAGCAGCATAGAGCAATATCAGTCCGCCGACAAGCCCTCCAAACGCTATCCATCCCCAGCGCATCATCTCCGTCCCGTCCGAAGCGGCAGGATTTATGCCATGCGACAACAGCTCTTTCAAGATTTCATAAACCGCCCAATAAGGCACCAGCATACATGCCGCACTGCCAGCCGACAGCAGACCTGCCAATATAAGCAGCCCTTTCCTTTGTCCCGCTATCTCGAACAGTCGGGACAAACCTTCTTTCTTTTTTGATTTCTCCATTGTTATTACGTTATTTTGAAATGATTTTATATCCCAGCAAAGAACTGAACTTGTAGCACAGCCGAGTCATTCTCCCCAATATCTGCCCGAAGAAGAATCCCCAGCGCGGACGGAAAAACTTCATATAGTTGGCTTGCTCGATAAGCCGCAAGGCTGGCTCCCATTGTTCCACTATGCGCCCATCGCTCAGCCCGGAACGGATTTGGGCTTCGTGCTTGCGTAGGGAATCGGGCTTCACTCCGTGCCGGCTCATCATCGTGCCGCACACGTCAAACCACAGTTCGCCTCCCCCGAAACGGCTCGCTACGTGATGCAGGAAATACTTTACCTGCTTCTCGTAAAAATACATCAGCACGCCTTCCACGATGAAAATGAATTGCGCATCGGGATGCTTCCGA
>CALUFQ010000067.1 GCA_944319925.1 uncultured Paraprevotella sp. | reverse complement strand
GAATGACACGTGGGTGGGAAACCCCTCCGGCTCTTCGAGCCACCTCCCCTGCAAGGCGGAGGAGTTTTTTCTCCGCACGGGCAAGTGACGGGAAGCAGGGCATTTGATTACAAACGCATATTCGTCAGTTGTTAAATCCCCAAGATTAGGAACAGTTCCATTTATTAAATCCCCACCAAATTTCTACCGCCCCGTCATCTTATCTTCCTCATCACGGAAACAAAAGTTTCGATTAAGCGGGCGCAAGGCAAGCTGGCTTGCGTGCCGGACGGGAGAAACTTACTTCAAACTGCCGCGAAAACCCATCCCAAATCATCGCGCACAAAATTCAAGACAGTTTCTAATATTCCAACAGTTCCATCTCCGGCTTCCCGGCATAATCCACACAGATGCCCACCATGTAGCAACCAGCATCGTCAGGAATGCAGACCGTCGCATTGAAATGGCATCCGTCCCTGTCGGCACGGTCAAACTCCATATTCGACAAGATAGCCTGGCCGAGAAAGCTTTCGGGCACCATGCCTGTAAAACTCTTCTTGCTGTAATCGCGTGAGAACAAACAAGTACGCCCCTTATAGACACAAATATGAATCACATTGTCGTAATACACATTTTCCACGGCTATGCCTTCGTCCGTGTAATTGGTCTTATGCACTTTCAAGCGCGACGGGTTCACGTAAACATAGCAATGGTAACGCTCTCCGCCGTAGTAAACCACCGTGTCCTTCTTCAACACCTCGTTATAAGTCAACGTGACCGCCTGCCTGCGCGAAAAATAAAGGCTATCCGCAGGATTCCCGGAGCGGACAAGTTCCACGATATCGCCCATGGCGGAATGAAACTTAAAGAAATTCCGCCCTATCTTGTCTATCGGGTAAGCCGTTGTTTCCGCGCCCGTCATGTAAAGCGTATCCTCGCGGATTGCGAAACGCACGGGTGCGTTAGCCGTGTCCGGATAAAAAATACTGTCGGCCTTGACATAAAACGCCACTGTTTCTGTTTCTTTGTTTACCCAAATGCCCTGCAGGGCGCGTTTGGCCTCCTCGTCCTCGGGAGGCAAGCCCCCTTTCTCCGCCGCACCGCTTCCGCCCCCCGCGCAACCGCCGAGCAGAAGCCCCATGCCGATTAATATCGTACCGCACTTCATTGCCTCCCAATGCAATGATACTCGAATCCGGCTTCGCCGACCTCGCGGGCATCATATAAATTCCGCCCGTCGATAAGCAAGGGATGGCGCATGGCCTTTTTCAACACGCCCCATGCCGGCAAACGGAACTCCTTCCACTCGGTGACCAACAGCAAAGCATCGGCCTCCAAGACAGCATCATACATATCACGGGCATAAGCCACGGTATCTCCCAACCTCCTGCGGCATTCATCCATCGCCTCGGGGTCATAGACCCGGACTGTGCATCCCGCCTTGAGCAGCTTGTCAATCAACACCAAAGCCGGTGCTTCGCGCATGTCATCGGTTTCCGGTTTGAAAGCCAAGCCCCACAAAGCGACCGTTTTTCCTGAAAAATCGCCTTGCCATGCCCGCGACAGCTTATCAAACAAAACGGACTTCTGCCGTTCGTTCACCGCCTCGACAGCTTTCAGCACGGCCATGTCGTAACCGTTTTGCTCAGCCGTCTTGATAAGGGCTTTCACATCCTTCGGAAAACAAGATCCGCCGTATCCGCAACCGGCATAAAGGAATTTTCGCCCAATCCGGGTGTCCGCCCCGATGCCGTTGCGCACCATATTCACGTCCGCCCCCACCCGTTCACACAAATTGGCAATATCGTTCATAAACGAAATGCGCGTGGCCAACATGGAATTAGCCGCATATTTGGTCATCTCGGCCGAAGGAATATCCATGAAGATGACGCGGAAGTTATTAATAAGAAAAGGCTTGTAGAGTTTGGTCATCAGTTCCTTTGCCTTCTCCGACTCCACGCCTACCACGACACGGTCGGGACTCATGAAATCGCTGATGGCATTGCCCTCCTTCAGGAACTCCGGATTGGAAGCCACGTCAAACTCCACGTCCATCCCGCGCTTGTCCAGCTCTTCCTGGATGGCCGAGCGCACTTTACGCGCCGTCCCCACCGGCACCGTGCTCTTGGTGACAACCAGTTTATATCCTGTCATATTCCGCCCGATTGTCCGGGCCACCTGAAGAACGTACTTCAAATCGGCACTGCCGTCTTCGTCCGGCGGAGTCCCCACAGCACTGAAAATGACTTCCACGTCCCCCAGCACGCTCTCAAGCGAAGTGGTAAAACTCAGCCGTCCGGCTTTTTGATTCTTCAGCACCAATTCTTTCAACCCCGGCTCGTAAATGGGGATTTCCCCTTTCCTGAGCATCTCTATCTTCCTCTCGTCCACATCGACACAAGCCACGTTGACCCCGATTTCGGCAAAACACGCACCAGTCACAAGTCCCACGTAACCGCTGCCCACAATTGCTATATTCATAACATCCATTCTTGTAAACGTCAGGCAAAGGTAATAGAAATTTTGCATTTTCGACATAATGGGAAGAAATAGTTGAAAACTTTTTCCGCAAACATGAACAATGTCCGCCGGAAAAAGCTTAATTTTGTAGTGTGAAAGAGTTGGTAAAACATATCGAAATATTGTTGCTGGACAATGATTGCGTAATTGTCCCGCAAATCGGCGGATTCGTAACGCGCAACGCCCCAGCCAAATATGTGGAAGAAGAAGGACTGTTCCTCCCACCTATCCGCACAGTAGGATTCAACGAGCAACTGAAAGCCGACGACGGCTTGCTCACAGGGTCATACGTCACGGCATACCGATGCAGCGAGGAGAAAGCCCGCAAGATGTTGGGCGAACAAATCCGCGACATGCAGCAAGAATTGTGGGAAAACGGGACATACGACTTGGGAAGCATCGGGATGCTGTCCGTGGACGACAACAACAACCTGGAATTTTCACCCTGTCAGGCGGGAACCGTGTGCCCGGCTTATTACGGACTGGACGCAATCGATTTCACCCCCCTGGCCTCCCCTGCGGAAAAGCCGACAGAGGAGCCTGCCGACATACAGGCCGGAGGCGAAAGCGCACAAACGGAAACTGCTCCTGCCGCAGGCAATGAAATCACCATACGGGTGAAAAAGTCGTGGATTCAGAACGTGGCCGCGGTGGCCGCAGTGATACTCATGTTCTTCCTCATCACTCCTGACGTGCAAAACACGGCATTGACAAACGGCATGAAAGCTGAATTCACACAATTGGCATGGATGACAGGAATGCAAAAGACTTCCCCCCTGCCCATCGTGAAAGAAAACCAGCCCAAGGCAACCGTTCCGGGCGCGGCGGAAAAAAACGTCACGCCCCCAGAAGCAAACCGCAAACCGTCCGACACCGCGGACAAAGGAATTTCCTCCGCCGTATCGGGCTATTGCGTCGTCGTAGCCAGCGCCATTTCCGAAAAAAACGCGGAAAATTACGTGGAACGCCTCCATAAAGAAGGCTATAAGGAAGCGCGGGTGCATAAAAAGGGACATATGGTGCGTGTGGTTTTCCCCGGCTATGCAAGCGAAAAAGAGGCTTACAACAAATTGAGGGCCTTAAGCTCCCAATCCGAAGAGTTCGCATCTGCGTGGGTTTACCACGTCAAATAACCTTGGACACAATGAAAAGAGTACGATGCCCCAAGTGTGACCACTATATCACCTTCGACGAAACACGCTACCCCGAAGGGCAATCTTTGGTGTTCGAATGCGACGAATGCCACAAGCAATTTGCCATCCGGATTGGCATGTCCAAACTGAAAGCCACCCGCAAGGAGGAAACTTTTGATGAAAATGAACACGCAGACGCATACGGAAGCATCGTAGTGGTGGAAAACGTGTTCCACTACAAGCAAGTCTTGCCATTGCGCCTGGGCGACAACGTGATAGGCCGCTACGTGAAAGGCACATCCATCTCCCTGCCCATTGAAACAGTCGATCCCAGCGTGGATACTAAACATTGCACCATCAATGTCAAACGGGACAAAAAAGGAAAATTGGTTTACACGCTTTGGGACGCTCCCAGCAACACCGGCACGTTCTACATGAACAACATATTGTCCGACAATGACCGCATACGCCTGGAGGACGGCGCCATCATCACCATCGGGGCCACGACATTAATCCTCAGAACGGCACACGAAAGTTAACCATTTCCATTCTTTCTTTATGCGTACAGAATTCAGCAAGATGATTGCCTCCGCCCTTTCCATTACCGAAAGGCAGGTGACACGCACCTTGGATTTGCTGGAGAACGGAGCCACCATCCCCTTCATCAGCCGCTACCGGAAAGAAATGACCGGCGGACTGGACGAAATGCAAATCGGAGGAATCAAACAAACTTTCGACAAACTTTCCGAAATAGGCAAACGGAAAGAAACGATTCTCTCTACCATAGAAGCGCAAGGCAAACTGACCGAAGAGCTAAAACAACGCATCGGGACATGCTGGAATGCCACGGAACTGGAGGACATTTACTTGCCCTACAAACCCAAAAGGCGCACACGCGCGGAAATGGCCCGCCAAAAAGGATTGGAACCGCTCGCGCAAATCATCGCCAAGCAACAAGAATGCCGCATCCGCGAAATCGCGGCCCGTTACGTGAACGAACAAGTGAAGGACGCCGACGAAGCCTTGGCCGGAGCTGCCGACATATTGGCCGAACACATCAGCGAAAACGAACGGTCGCGAAACATCGTGCGGCGGCAATTCAGGCGCGATGCTGTCATCTCGGCCAAAGTGGCCAAAGGCAAGGAAGAAGAAGGAGCCAAATACCGGGATTATTTCGATTTCAGCGAACCGTTGAAGCGATGCTCCTCCCACCGTTTGCTGGCCATCAGGCGCGGAGAAGCCGAAGGCTTTCTGAAAGTGGGCATTTCGCCAGACAATGAGGCTTGCCTGACGGAACTTTCACGCATCTGGATAAAAGGCAAGAACGCTTGCGGGAAAATCATATCAGATGCTCTCTCAGACAGTTACTGCCGGCTTATGAAACCATCTATTGAAACGGAATTCGCGGCATCGTCCAAAGAAAAGGCCGATGACGAGGCCATTCGCGTATTCGCCCGCAACCTCCAACAATTACTACTCGCCCCGCCATTGGGACAAAAACGCGTGTTGGCCATCGACCCGGGATTCCGCACGGGCTGCAAAGTCGTATGCCTGGATGCACAAGGCAACTTGTTACACAACGAAACGATATATCCACATCCCCCGCGCAACGAATATGGCCAAGCACAGCGCAAGTTGCAAAAGCTGGTGGAACAATATGCCATACAAGCCATTGCCATCGGAAATGGCACGGCAGGAAGAGAAACGGAAAACTTGGTGCGGTCGATTCGTTTCGACCTTCCGGTGAATGCCTTTGTCGTGAGCGAAGACGGTGCATCGGTCTATTCCGCCTCTAAAACCGCCCGCGAAGAATTTCCGGACTATGATGTCACCGTGCGCGGCGCAGTGTCCATCGGCCGGCGGCTAATGGACCCGCTGGCTGAACTTGTGAAAATCGACCCGAAGTCCATTGGCGTGGGACAATACCAGCACGATGTCAACCAGACGAAACTGAAAGACACATTGGACCGCACGGTGGAATCCTGCGTAAATGCCGTGGGGGTCAACCTGAACACGGCCAGCAAACAGTTGCTGACTTACGTATCCGGACTCGGACCACAATTGGCGCAAAACATCGTGGACTACAGACTTGAAAACGGTCCGTTCGCCACCCGGAAAGACTTGATGAAAGTACCCCGCATGGGCGCAAAGGCGTTTGAACAATGCGCGGGATTCTTGCGCATCCCCGACGGGCAATACCCACTGGACAACACCGCGGTACACCCGGAACGCTACACGCTGGTGGAACAAATGGCACGGGATGCCGGGGTTTCCGTGGAAGGATTGATTCGCGACAAAACCCTGAGGCAACAAATCGAACTTGACAAATACGCTACGGAAGAGTGCGGGCTTCCCACCCTGACCGACATCATGGCAGAACTGGACAAACCAGGCCGCGACCCGCGCAATAAGATAGAGGCATTTTCCTTTGACCCGAATGTGCGCGATTTAAAAGATATCCAAGAAGGCATGGTGTTGCCCGGCATTGTCTCCAACATCACGAATTTCGGTTGTTTTGTGGACATCGGCGTACACGAAAAAGGATTGGTGCACATCTCGCAACTGGCAGACCGCTATGTAAGCGACCCGAACGAAGTCGTCTCGCTACACCAGCAAGTAAAAGTCCGTGTGTTGCAAGTAGATTATGAACGTAAGCGCATTTCATTGACTTTAAAATCTGAACGACCATGAAATACAAACTCCTGGTATTGGACTTGGACGGGACACTGACCAACCAAAAGAAAGAAATCACGCCCCACACCCGTGAGACCTTGTTGCGCGCACAAGCGGAAGGCCTGAAAATCGTGCTCGCGTCGGGCCGCCCCACGTATGGCATCGCCCCTCTTGCCAATGAATTGGAATTGGAGAAATACGAAGGGTTCATCCTATCCTACAACGGCGGACAAATTATCGACTGGAAAACTCGGGAAATGATGTACGAGAACGTGCTTGACCCACAAGTATATCCCTATTTACACGAGTGTGCCCGGAAAAATGGCTTCGTCATACTGAGCTACAAAGAAGAATACATCGTGTCGGAAGATGCCGGAGACCCATACGTGCAACACGAAGCCTTCCTTAACAAGATGCCCAGCATCACCGTCCCGAATTTTCTGGATGTCATCAACTTTCCCGTCCCCAAATGCCTCATCGTGGGCAATCCGGAACCACTCTCCGCACTGGAAAAGAAAATGAAAAAAGCCCTGGAGGGGAAAATGAACGTGTTCCGTTCGGAGCCATTCTTCTTGGAACTGGTGCCTAATGGCATTGACAAAGCCCGCAGTTTGGCCGTGTTGTTGGACGAACTGGGCATGGCACGGGAAGAAATGATTGCCATCGGCGACGGATTCAACGACTTGTCCATGATTCAATTTGCAGGCCTCGGGGTAGCTATGGCCAATGCACAGGAAGTAGTTCGCCAAGCCGCCGACTACATCACGCTGTCTAACGAAGAAGACGGCGTGGCCGCAGTGGTGGACAAGTTCTTTTTTCACGCATAGGCAATCCGTACCAAGAGAAAAAGGAGTTTTCTTCTGTTTAACAAATGAAAAACAACCTGATTTTTGAAGCCGGAAAGAGGAAATCCGTGCTTCACATGTCCGGACGAAAGCCCCATGCCTCTTTTTCGCGCTATTTCGGACCTTTTCCCGAACATGAACGGAGAGTCGTTTTGAGACGGGACTGTCGGGGCATCCGTATGGCGAACAAAACGGCCATTATGGCCGTCGCATGGAGAACAAAAGGGGCGTTGCGTCCCGCGCAAAGTTTATTAAATCCCCCACTAATTTTCGGCTACCCCTAAGTTGCACCTCTGGCATAAAAACCAATGGATTTGTTTTGTCCTGCGCTCGGTTTGCATTATCTTTGCCGCCAACAGGCCTCTGGCATTCCACGAGGAACTGCCTGACTTCATCTACAAAAAACAAAACTGCAAGAAATGAATCCAACACCATCCCCTTTCCACCCTTTTGATTTTCCCATCAATCCCGATGAATTGCCCCAGCTTTTTACTTGTCCGTTCTATTACCACCCCCACCCATTGGCAGCCAAAGCCGCAAAAACAGTGCAACAGTACCTAACCCTACGCACTGATTGGACAGAAGAATTATCACGCGGAAAAATGTTCGGCGTTCTCGTTGTACAGAAAGACACACACATCGGTTTTTTGGCCGCCTATTCCGGATTGCTGGCCGGACGGAACAACCATGCATACTTTGTACCTCCGGTATATGACCTCTTGCAACCCGACGGCACGTTTAAAATGGAAGAAAAAAGAATCTCGGGTATCAACCGCCATATCCAAGCCTTGGCACACGGCAACCTGAGCCAAACCCTATCGCGCCACATTGACACCATTCGGGCACAAAGCGAAAAAGAACTCGCCGAAACCCGCGCGGCCATGAAAGAAGCAAAATGGAAACGGGACGAAATCCGGACATCGCCCAACGGGAAGGAAATGGAAAGACAGCTCATCCGCGAAAGCCAGTTCCAAAAAGCGGAATACAAAAGGCTAGAAAAGAAATGGAAAGCAGAAGCCGCCCGATACCTGGACATACAAAACAAGCTCAACGTAAGAATAAATGCCCTGAAACACGCCCGAAAAACACGCTCAGAAGCATTGCAGGAATGGCTTTTCGCACAGTTCCGCATGCTGAACGCACAAGGAGAGGAAAAAGACTTGTGGCAGATTTTCCGCGAGCACGGGCGGACGGCTCCGCCATCTGGCGCAGGCGAATGTGCCGCGCCCAAATTACTGCAATACGCTTTCCGCAACGGTTATCACCCGCTGGCCATGGCCGAGTTTTGGTGGGGAGCGTCCCCCGAAACGGAAATCCGGCAACACGGCCATTTCTATCCGGCCTGCAAATCCAAGTGCGAACCGATACTCGGGCACATGTTGCAGGGACTGGAAGTGGAACCCAATGTCCAAGAAACGCAAATGATGCACCCCGCCGAACCGTCCATTCTTTACGAAGATGAATGGCTTGTCGCCGTGGACAAACCCGCAGGCATGTTGTCGGTGCCCAACGCAGACAACAACGCGCCCTCCGTGCTTTCGTGGGCACAGGAACACTTTCCCCAAGCTACCGGCTCTCTCGTGGTACACCGTTTGGACATGGACACGTCCGGCATCTTGCTGATAGCCAAAGACCGGCATACATTTGTCCTGCTGCAGCAACAATTCGAGCACCGACAAATCAAAAAAAGATATATCGCCATCCTTGACGGCTTGGTCGCGACGGAAAATGGTATGATTTCGCTTCCCCTGCAACCAAACATCAACGACCGGCCACGTCAAATGGTGGCGCAAAACGGGAAAACAGCCATCACCCGTTACCAAGTCGTCACCCGCCAAGACGGACACACGCGCATCACATTTTACCCGGAAACCGGACGCACCCACCAATTGCGTGTCCATGCGGCCCACCCGCAAGGTTTAAACGCCCCCATCATGGGCGACAACCTCTACGGAAAACACGCAGACCGCCTTTACCTGCATGCAGAATCCACCTGCTTTGTCCATCCGCAAACAGGAACAACCATGGACATCCACTCTCCCGTTCCTTTTTGAGGCTGAAATTCACACGCCCATGCCACACATTAGACCTGCCCTTCGCAGATCTGTTCGATGCGCGCAAGCTCCTCGTCTGAAAAAGAAACATTCCGCAGCGCATTCAGATTGTCTTCCAGTTGGGACACGGAACTAGCCCCCACAATCACGGATGTCACCGTCTCGTCTTTCAACAACCAAGCCAAAGACATCTCGGCCAAAGACTGCCCCCGCCCGGATGCCACCTCATTCAAAGCCTTGATTTTCTCCAGCACCGCTCCCGTCAATACCTCACGCTTCAGGAACCGTCCTTGGGCCATACGTGAATCTTCGGGCACTCCGTCCAAATAGCGTGAGGTGAGCAACCCTTGTGCCAAAGGGGAAAATGCGATAAAGCCCGCACCGTTATCCCGTGCCTGTGCCAATATGCCTTGGTCATCAAGCACCCGGTCAAACAGGTTGTAACGTCCTTGATAGAGCAGGCAATGCACGTCATGTTCCGCAAGATAGCGATATGCCTCAGCCGCCTTGTCGGCAGGATATTTGGAAATCCCCACATACAAGGCTTTCCCTTGGCGCACCATGTCCACCAACGTTTGCATCGTCTCCTCAAGCGGCGTTTCCGGATCGTAACGGTGGGAATAGAACACGTCCACATAATCCAGGTTCATTCTCCGCAAACTTTGATCCAAACTTGCCACAAGCGACTTGCGGCTTCCCCAATTGCCATAAGGACCGGGCCACATGTCATATCCGGCCTTCGTGGCCACAAACAGCTCGTCACGATACGGGCGGAAAGACTTCTTCATGATTTGTCCGAAAGTCTCCTCCGCGCTGCCGTAAGAAGGGCCATAGTTGTTTGCCAGGTCAAAATGCGTGATGCCGTGGTCGAAAGCATAATGTGCCATGGCAAGCGCATTGGAAAAAGGATTCATGTCACCAAAATTATGCCACATCCCCAAGGATATTTCGGGCAACAACACACCGCTCCGTCCACAACGGCGATAACGCATGCCGCAATCATAACGTGCAGCAGACGGGGAATAAACAGGATTTATCATGGTCTTTCGTTTTTCGAGATGACATTTGCCTACAAAAATAAATAAAAAAGCATAAAGGCATATACATATCGGGCCAAAATCCGCTAACTTTGAAAAACATTTACCATCATTTTGTCAACCATGCCACGTATTGCAGACTATGCCTTTGGCTGCGCCGTCCTGATTTCAATGTCAATTCCTGTGCAAGCCCAAGAAAAAGCAAATCATTTCGAGATAAACACAGACTCCGTCCTCCAGACCATCGACGGCTTCGGGGCGTCCGACGCTTGGAGCATGCAATACGTGGGGACGTGGACTGACAGTGTACGTTTCCAAGTCGCAGACTGGCTCTTCAGCACGGACAACGAACGCGATGGCCGCCCCCGGGGTATCGGCCTTTCCATATGGCGGTTCAACATCGGGGCCGGCAGCGCAGCACAAGGACGTGAAAGCGGCATCGCCTCTCCTTGGATGCGTACGGAAAGCCTGGTCAGCCCGCAAGGCACATTCGACCCAAGCAAACAAAAAGGGCAACGCTGGTTTCTCAGGCAAGCTAAAGAAAGAGGCGTGGAAACTTTCATTGGATTTTTCAATTCCCCGCCCGTATATTACACGTGCAACGGACTGGCCACCAACACCGGGCGCGGCGGCACACTCAACCTGAAGGCCGACCATTATGGAGACTTTGCCCGTTTCGCCGCCACAGTTACGGAAGGATTGGAACGACACGACGGCATCCGTTTGGACTACGTCTGCCCCGTGAACGAACCGGACGGGCACTGGAACTGGACCGGCCCCAAACAGGAAGGCTCCCCGGCAACCAACCGCGAGGTGGCCCGGCTCGCCAAAGCTTTCGACACTGAATTCCGCAACAGAAGCCTCAAGACGAAAATACTAGTCAACGAGTCGTCGGACTACCGCTGCATGTTCTCCACACATATCGCCGACTGGCAAAGAGGATACGCCATCCAGTCGCTCTTCTGCCCCGACAGTTCGGCGACCTATGTGGGCAACCTGTCCAACGTGCCCCGCCTGATAGCCGGACACAGTTATTGGACCAACACCCCACTGGAGACCCTGCGCGACATACGCATGCAACTGAAAGACACGTTGGACAAATATAATGTGGATTTCTGGCAAACGGAAACCTGCATCATGTCCAATGATGAAGAAATCGGAGGCGGGGGCGGATTCGACCGCACCATGAAAACCGCACTCTATGTAGCACGGATTATCCATCACGACCTGGTCTATGCCGGTGCCCGAAGCTGGCAATGGTGGCGCGCCGTAGGCGGGGATTACAAAGATGGATTGCTGCGCGAATACAGTCACCGCGACGGGACAAAAGGGCACGTGGTTGACTCGAAACTTCTCTGGGTTCTTGGCAACTACAGCCGCTTTGTCCGCCCAGGAGCTGTCCGGATAGGCATCACGGCCACCAATGCGGAAGGAAACACGATTGCGGAAGGAGACACCGACCCGACAGGCCTGATGTGTACGGCTTTTCACAACGCAGACGGTTCTTGGGTGTTCGTCGTGTTAAACTACAGCCATGAAGACAAAGACATTTCCTTCCATGTTGGCAAACATAAGGTAAAGTCTTGGAAACCCTACCTCACCGCCGAAAACGACAATGCGAACCTGATGCCCGGCAAAAGCATCCGCAACGGGGAAACGACCCGCATTCCTGCCCGCTCCGCAACCTCGTTTGTCAGCCGCCCTTAAAAAACCACCGTCACTTCCTGCGGAAGAAACGTTGCTTGAAATTGGAGAAAACCGAAATTTCGCGGCGGAGCACCCAAACCGACAACCCCAAGCTCACCGCCAAGATCAAGCCACCGGCCACAACCTTCAAGCTCCACAGCGGCTGCAAGGCCAAAGCCAAGGCCGACACGACACAAAAGAACTGGGAAATGACAAAAGAACGGAAGCCGCGCTCCGAACGGAAACCATACCTCCGTCCATAGACAAAACTTATCAACGCCCAATCAAAGCCCCCGGCCAAAGCCAAGGCCACCCCCGTGCCCAACACGCCGCCATAAGCATATCCGGCCATGACGCACACGGCCATGAATGCATCGTAGGCCACCTCCATGCAAAAAAACACAAGGGCATCCCCTTTCGACAAAGAGATGTAAGCCACGGGCAAAGTCATCGACTTGAAAAAGAGATGAAGCGAAGCACAAATGGCCATTCCCACCATGGGTAAAAACGCGGACGAATACAATATGCGCACCACAATGGGCATGGCCAACACGAACAGCACCAAAAAAGGCGACATCAACAGCACACCGACCTTAATTTGACGATTGATTACGACATTCATCCACTCCGTGTCATTGCCTACGGCAGACAAACGAGGAAAATAATCCGTGTCAACAGCCGTGAAAATAATGCCGGCATACATGAAAACCAAATTATAGCCCATATTGTAAAGCCCCACGTCGGCCAAAGAACCTGCACGGGCAATATACAGGCCAAGCCCCATGCCCACAGCCGCATTCACCACATTTGCCAAGATATAGGGCACACCAAGGCGCACCATCCCCCACCCCGCACGGAAATTCCCCTTGTCCCACAATCCGACTTTCCAAGGATACACACGAACCGAGAAATACAGGTGGACGGACATCACCCCAAAAGAACTCACAAGCAAGGCCGGCACGATTCCGCGCATACCCCAGCAATAATAAAAAGGAATGGTGGAAAACAAAGCGGCCAACGCGCTGAACACTGAAATCAGCGCCACACGTTTCAACCGGCGTACAGCCTTCAGCACCGCCAACTCCGCAGACGTGACCGACATGAAAGCGACAACGGGCGACAACAAACATATCGCCAACGAATGGGAGAAATCCTCAAAAGCACAAAAACTGATTAAAGGCGACAAAAGCACACACAACAACATGCCCGCCAGCCCCGTCCATACGCCCCATGTGCGCACCACACAGACATGACGGGCTATCGCCTCCGCATCTCCTCGCCCATAAAATTCAGAAATCTCCTTAATCGAACTGAACGAAATGCCCAAACCGGAAGTGTTCTGCATGAAGTTCAGCACATTCTGGTATAAAGAAGAAAGCCCCACGCCAACCGTGTTCAAAAGCACAGCCGCCAATTTGTTGCGAATCACGCCCACAAGCAAAGTGAGCACCTGTATCCCTCCCAGGAAACCGGTGTATTTCACAATATGGTCATAGGTGGCTTCATCCTCAGCCTTGACCGATGATTCCGTATGTTGTTTTTCTTCTATTTCTGAAATCCCGCTCATAATATCGAAACAAAGATACAGCTTTTCCATTTATTTTTTATACCTTTGCTTAAAAATATCATGAAAGTCCTATTACTCGGAGAATATAGCAATGTGCATTGGACGTTGGCTCAAGGGTTACGCGCCTTGGGGCATTTCGTCACAGTGGCTTCGGACGGGGATAGCTGGAAAGACTATCCCCGGGACATTTCCTTGCACCGCAAATCAACCGGGAAGATAGACACACTTAACTTCCTGTGGCGCTTGGGACGCGCCCTTCCCACCATGCGGGACTACGACGTGGTGCAACTCATCAACCCGATGTTTCTCGAATTGCGGGCCGAAAAGCTTTTCCCCATTTACCATTACCTGAGAAAACACAACAAAAGCGTATTCCTCGGTGCTTTCGGCATGGACTATTATTGGGTCAAGACAGGACTTGACACGCAAACATTCCGGTATTCGGACTTCAACATGGGAAAAGAAATCCGGAAGAACGCAGACAATGACCTATTCATCGCGGACTGGCTCGAAGGGCCTAAAAAACAACTGAACGAAACGATAGCCGAAGACTGTGATGGCATCGTCAGCGGGCTGTATGAATACGATGCCTGCTACCGCCCCGTATTCCCGGAAAAGACGCAATTTATCCCCTTCCCCATCAACCGTGGAGAAGTGAGCCCGCGAATCCCCCACCCGGAAACCAACCGCGTGAGATTCTTCATCGGCATCCAAAAAAAGCGGAATGCCTATAAAGGGACTGATATCATGTACAAGGCATTGGTACGGCTGGCCGGACAATATCCCGACCGCATCGAAATAGTGAAAGCCGAGTCTGTCCCCTTCACACAATATTGCCGGATGATGGATCGTTGCGACGTGCTTTTGGATCAGCTCTACTCCTACACGCCCGCCATGAACGCCCTGCTGGCCATGGCCAAAGGCCTTGTCGTAGTAGGAGGCGGCGAAGAAGAAAACTATGAAATTCTGGGCGAAAAGGAGCTGCGCCCCATCGTCAACGTGTTGCCTTCGGAAGAAGACGTCTATGAAAAACTGGAAAAACTCATCCAAACGCCCGGCGACATTGAAAGAAGGGCGAAAGAAGGCATCGAATACATCGCAAAACACCATGACCATGTGAAAGTGGCCGAACGTTATGTGGAATTTTGGAACAAACGCATAAGTCTGAAACAAGACACGGAAGAGCATCCATGAAACTGTCCATCATCATTCCTGTCTATCGGGTAGAAACGTATTTAGACTTCTGCTTGAAAAGCATCGTACGACAAAATGTGGACGATTGTGAGGTCATCTTGGTCAACGACGGATCGCCCGACCGCAGCGGGGATATCTGCGACGAGTGGTGCCGAAAGAACCGGAATTTCCAAGTCATCCACTGCGCGCAGAACAAAGGATTGAGTGCAGCACGCAACAAAGGCATCGAAAAAGCACACGGAGAATACATCACATTCATAGACTCTGACGACTACCTGTCGCCCAACACATTAAAAAGCAACTTGGAACTGCTTGAAAAAGCACCGGACGTGGACGTGCTGGAATATCCCGTCTGCGTGGAACACGGCGCGGAATCATCCTATCATTACGTGCCGGGAAAGGGCGAAGTCGTGAGTTTCCCTGAATGGATGACACGAAAAGGCTACATGCACAGCTACGCATGGAACAAGCTCTACAGACGCACACTGTGGGAAAAAAAGCGCTTCCCGGAAGGAAAACTGTTTGAAGACGTATATACCATACCTTTTATATTACAACAAGCAGGACACATACTACGCTCGAACAGGGGGCTGTACTACTATTGCAACCGGAAAGGCTCCATCTCGCATACGGTGACTCCACGCGGCATTGAAGACCTATTGCAGGCCCACCTTCAATTGTACCGCAACGTATCCGCACACCCCGATATTCCGGAAAAGGCATTGGATGATTTATACCTGTGCTTGTGCAATCCCCAAATCGTCAGCCTGCAAATGGGCGGTTCGCTCTGCATCCCCGACCGTAAGATTCCGTTGCATCGCGCCTTATTTACCCGACGGCCTGCGAACTATCACCTCAAAGCCATCCTGAAATCGCTCAGCGGAAAGAAATATTGCAAGCTTATGGCCCAAACCCGTAAAATGTTAAGGAAATGAAGCCGCTGTCCATCAGTTTCATCATCCCCTATTATAAAGTGGAGCTAGCACTCCTTGCACGGGCTATCCGCAGCGTCCAGGCATTAGGCAATACTGTGGACTGGGAAATATGGGTCATCGACGACGGCACACCGGAAAGCGAAGCCAAACATTTCATCGAACGACTCAATGAACCTAACATAGGCTACTATGCACAAACACACAGCGGCCCCGGAGGTGCCAGGAACACAGGCTTGGATTTGGCTAACAAGGAATATGTCCATTTCTTGGACGCTGACGACTATTTGTTTCATACTCCTTTGAAGCAGGCATTGAACATGCTTTCCACGTCTCCCGTAGAACTCTTTGCATTCCAATCCCAAAAAGTGCACGACACCTCCATTTCCGATGGGCCTTCACCTCCCCCCCGCCTCATTTTTCAAGGGACAGGCACTGATTTCATGCTCTGCCACAATTTGCATGGCAGCGTATGGAGCTATTTCTTTAAGCACGAACTAGCCCGGGATTTGCGTTTCACGCCTATCGCATACCACGAAGATGAAGAATTCACGGCACTCTTGTTCTTAAAAGCCAAACAAATAACTGTCACCAACTTGCCCGTGTATGCCTATTACCAACGCAAAGGCTCCATCATGCACCGCACGGAATCCCCTTTCGTAAAGCAGCGTTTTCTGGATTTGATTACGATTATCCTGAATCTGAAAAAGAAAGGCAAACAACTAAGCGGGCTCTCTGCCGCAGCCTTAAACAAAAGAATAGATATGCTCTGCATGTCAATGGCTTATACCCTGTTGGGCGACAGCCCGGACACATCATTCCTCTTGGACATGCGGAACCGGATGAGAAGTGCCGGACTTTATCCGCTATCCCCGCACTATTATTCACTGACATATACCATTATCCGGATATGCACGTCAACCACAGTCGGCCTTGTCGCACTCAATAAACTCTTTCGCCTGCTACATATCAAACACGCAGGTAAGGCTTTCTAAATTAAGCATTCAAATTCATAAAAAAGGTTTATCATTTCCCGATTATTCATTTATTCCGTATATTTGCATACTCATTATATGAGAATTTAGTTTAAAGGTATTAGAAGGTAGTACAAAGGTTCTTGTGCGTGAGCATAGGAACCTAATTTTTTATCCGCCCTTGAATGATGAATAACTCGGCAGTGAAATTTGGGAACAGCCCGCATTCTTGGGGATTTAACACCATCTAGAAAAACGAATTGAAGGAATTGAGTAATACAGAGTTCCTGCTTTTACAAACTTCTGAATGTCGGCAATCAAAGCCGCCAGGAATGAACTGTCCCGCCTTGCAGGGGGACGAGCCCCGGAGGGGCGGAGGGGGTCTCACACCCACGGGGGCGTAACGCCCTTTCTGTTCGCCGTGCGGCGGCCATAATGCCCTTTTGTTTCCCTCGCGGCGGCCATAATGGCCGTTTTGTTCGCCATGCGGAGGAACGTAACGACCCTTTTGTTTCCCTCGCGGAATGATACGTGGGCGGGAAACCCCTCCGGCTCTTCGAGCCACCTCCCCTGCAAGGCGGAGGAGTTTTTCTCCGCACGGGCAAGTGACGGGAAGCAGGGCATTTGATTACAAACGAATATTTGTCAGTTGTTAAATCCCCAAGATTAGGAACAGTGGAACAGTTCGCATTTTTGGGGATTTAACACTAATGGAAAAATGAATTGAGGCAATTGGGTGGCGCAGAGTTCCTGCTTTTGCAAACTTCTGAATGTCGGCAGTCAAAGCCGCCAGGAATGAACTGTCCCGCCTTGCAGGCTACCCATTATACACATCTTTTTAACATTTGCACATTACTGAAACACAATTATTTGCTTGTGTGTTTAAAGA
>CALUFQ010000066.1 GCA_944319925.1 uncultured Paraprevotella sp. | reverse complement strand
AAGTGCAATATTTGCACTTTGGATTGCACTTTGGAGGAAATGGCGGTGCTCAACTTCTTACGGGAACAACCCAAAGCTACACAAAAAGAGATTGCTGTGCACATAGGCAAATCTGAGCGGACCGTCAAGAGTATTACCGTAAAATTGGTCGAGAAAGGCATGATCGAACGAAAAAACGGCAAAAGAAATGGTTTTTGGGAAATTAAAACAATGGTTTGAAGCGCGAAATTATCGTTGATGGAAGAGAATGGACTCAATTAAAAAACAACCGTTTTATATGAACAATTCCAAAGGCAACCTCCTCCTCTACCAGGCCGAGGACGGACAGACAAAAATAGAAGTCACACTCGCCAATGATACCGTGTGGCTCACCGCCGACCAAATGGCTGAGTTGTTTCAACGCAACAAATCCACCATTTCACGGCACATTAAGAATGTGTTTGAGCCTGGAGAATTGAAGCCGGATTCAACTGTTGCATTTTTTGCAACAACTGCTTCTGATGGAAAGATATACAATGTAGCTTACTACAATCTCAACATGATTATCAGCGTAGGTTACCGCATCAATTCTCACCGGGGTGTCCAGTTCCGCATTTGGGCGACACAAGTGTTGCGGGAATACCTTATCAAAGGATTTGCGATGAACGATGATTTGCTGAAACGTGCCGGAGGCGGCAATTATTTCGATGAGCTTCTGAGCCGAATCCGTGATATTCGCTCGTCCGGTATCAACAAAGTACAAATGATACAGGAAGAAACCAAAGTGATACTGTAAACGATACTAGAACATTTCAAAACGAACACTGATGACGACAAAAATCCTTTTCCTCCACGGCTTCTTCGCTTCGGGCAGTTGCATACCGGCCCAAGCGTTGAAGCAAGCATTCGAAGGCAAGGCGAAAGTCCTTACGCCCGACCTTCCGCTTCACCCTCGCAAAGCGTTGGCATTTATCACAGAACTTTGCGAGCGTGAGCATCCCAATGTGTTGGTGGGCAATAGCAACGGCTCTTTCTTGGCGCAGATAGTGGCATCACGTTTGGGAATATCTGCCCTGTTGGGTAATCCCCATTTTGAAATGACACGTTTCCTTTCCGAACGCATCGGGACGCATGAGTACAAATCACCACGAATTGACGGACAGCAACATTTCGTGATAGACCAACCGCTGATAGATGAGTTTGCCGACCTGCAAGCCCATCAATGGGATGATTGCCGACCGGAAATGACCGACCGCATTTGGGGACTCTTCGGAGAGAACGACCATTTGGCACACTTTGAACCGCTGTTCCTGCAACACTACGCCCATGCTTATCACTTCCCCGGTGCCCATACACCTACGGCAGAAGAGGTACGGGAGTATTATGTACCGCTGGTGGAAAGACTTATGCAACAACCTTATAACAAATAGATATGTCAAAAGCAAAACTAAAGAAATACCTGCAAACGCTGTCCAAAGAGCAAATCATCGAAGTGATGCTTGAACTGTATGATGCTCGAAAAGAAGCCAAGGAATATCTGGAGTTCTATCTGACTCCTGACAGCAATGCCGAATTGGAGAAATGCAAAAAAGCTATCCGGCAGGAGTTCTTCCCTACCCGTGTTTTTTCAGAAAAACCGTCATTCACCAAGTGCCGGAAAAGTCATTTCCGATTTCCAGAAGCTGAAACCAGAACCCGCCTGTGTCGCCGACCTAATGCTATTCTACATTGAACAGGGGGGGGCGAATATACCGTGACTTTCGGCGACTTGTGGGAGCAATATTACACGACGTTGGAAAACAACTTCGACAAAACCATGAAGTTCATTTTCATACATGGTTTGTTGATCCAATATTATGACCGGATAGAGAAGCTGCTTGATAATGCCAGCAATTGTGGTTGGGGATTTTATGATATGCTTTCGGACATTTATCACCAATACAGGTAACTAAAGGAAGCTATTCCCCGCTTAGATACGCAAAGAATAGCTTTCCTATTTCTACTCCATTGACTCCCGGATCATGCGCAAAGTTTTCCTCGAGTTACTCAAAACGTTTCGGGCTACTCCGAAAACCTTGCCACTTAGTTGCCTCTCCGAAGTCGGGCAACCTGTTAACCTTACGGTGTTCTTGGACTATTCCTTGTACTTTATGCCGTACAATCTTATCTTATTGTGTTGCACTCCTGGTGGCAGGTTGCCTATCTCATCGAGGAACAACGTGCCTCCGGCGGCTTCCTCCCAAAAGCCTTGCTTCTTACTTTCGGCTCCCGTGAACGCCCCTTTCTACTATCCCAAAATACCGTCCTTCAAAATCCGGCTAAAGTGTTGTTCTACAGCCTTTCTGAAAAGATTTTGAAGGGGTATCTTGCATCATAAACAGGTAATACATTCGTAACGAAAGGTCTGCATATATCCGCTGCATCTTGCTTTTTTGCCACTTGGCAACGATAAGAAGGAAATGGAAGTTTACACTGTGTGATTCAGAGAGTTTCGTTTTTATCACAATCTTGCTTTTGGGGTACTCGATTTGGCAACAGTCGCAAATTCTGTGATATGCGGTGTATTTCTGTCAAACGACTCTTATTCGCTGCAAATGTACAAAAAGCAGCAGAATTCTATTCCCGTTTACCGTATTTTTTTTCAAACAGTTCTGTATTTCTGTTGCCCCATTCAATCATTGCATCGATAATTGGGATTAGTGTCATTCCCAAAGAAGTAATGGCGTATTCGGAACGGGGTGGCAACTCCGGAAAGATTGTTTTGGAAACCAATCCGTCTTCAACCAGTTCTTTCAGCTGGAGGTCAAGTACGCGTGGCGTAGCTTCCGGAAATATCTTATGGAGTTCGCTTGGACGTAATGGCTTGTAGCGTAACTCGTCCAAGATGCAAGACTTCCATTTCGAGTCTATCAAACTCATGGTCAGCCGTAAAGGGCAATCCAAATCAACAGGTATCTTTCTTTCGTACATAGACTTTTCGCTGTCAAATTATTATGCCACAAAGATACGGATAATTACCTTAAACCGTGATATACCGAATAATTTTTCGGTATATGAATAATTTTTCGGTACTTGCGCGCATGCAAACTATCCTGTAACTTTGCAGTAATTAATAATAACACATTAAATAGCAAATAATTATGAGAGCAAACATTGAAGAATACAAGGCAGTGGAAGCAGCTGCCATGAAGTTTGTGCAGAGTGTGGCAGAAGGCAATAGCAGCTATGCCAAAGAGTTATTCATCGATGAAGCCGTACTATTCGGTTATCTGGACGGAAAGCTGGAGCATGGCAGCATAGAGCAATTCTACAGGAATGTAGATACGGTAGGCGGTGGCGATGATTTCAAGGCGCGCATAGACGTGGTGGATGTGGAGGAAACCCTCGCTGTTGTCCGTGTGCTGGAAGAGAAATGGGGCGGACGCATTGATTTTACGGACTATCTTCTGTTAATGAAGATGGACGGGGAATGGAAATGTGTGGCGAAAGCCTATAACCAAAATTCAGATACCATTCATAAATAGGAAGAAAGCAAGATGAAGATCACAGTCATTACAGGAAGTCCCCGTAAAAATGGCAATAGTTTTACCATGACAGACGCGTTTATTAAAGAAGCGGAAAAGCTTGGTCATACGGTGCAAAGGTTTGATGCCGCATTCATGAAGATAGGCGGTTGCCATGCCTGCCAGACATGTTTCAAGACAGGCAAGGCATGTTCTTTTGACGATGACTTCAACCTTGTTGCGCCAGCCGTTCTTGAAGCCGATGCCGTGGTTTTCACCATGCCTGTCTATTGGTATTCTATTCCGTCACAGATAAAAGGCGTGATAGACCGCATTTATTCATTCTGCGTGGCAGGGAAAGATGTGTCAGGCAAGAAATGCGGTCTGATCACCTGCTGCGAAGAACATGACCCCACTGTCATGGACGGAGTACGCATTCCCATTGAACGGTCGGCGGCTTTGTTAAAATGGGAAATGGCTGGAGAAGTTCTTATCCCCGGCGTGTTGGAAGCGGGCGATATAGACAAGACAGATGGCTGTAAACAATCGGAGGAACTGGCACATAAGTTTTAAGTCATGAAAGTATTGTTAATCAATGGCAGTCCTAACAACGAGGGCTGCACTTATACTGCCTTGCGCGAAGTGGAAATGACCTTGCAAACAAACGGCATTGATACAGAACTGCTTTATTTGGGCAAAAAGCCGATAGCAGGTTGCATCGCTTGTGGAAATTGTATGAAAACAGGACATTGCTTCCGCGAAGATCTGGTTAAAGATATACAAGAACGCCTGGATGAGTTTGACGGCATCATTATCGGCTCACCTGTATATTACAGCGCACCGACAGGACAGCTTGTTTCTTTTTTGAACAGACTGTTCTATGGCAGCGAAAACAGAATGGCCGGAAAAGTCGGTGCGGCGGTGGTTTCATGCCGTCGTGGAGGGGCATCCGCCACTTTTGAACAACTGAACCAATATTTCACTATCTGCAATATGCCGATTGTTTCTTCCCAATATTGGAACTCGGTGCATGGGTTTACTCCTGATGATGTGCGAAAAGACAAAGAAGGACTGCAAACCATGCGTGTATTAGGGCAAAATATGGCTTGGCTGTTGAAGTGCATTGAAATTGGGAAGCGAAACGGAATAGTGAAACCGGAATATGAAGCGAGGGTACGCACCCACTTCATACAAGACAAGTATGAATAAAAACAATCACAAACAAAGCCTTTTTGCCGTAGAGTTCGTTTTGACCAACGGGAGGGTAGTAAGCGGTTTTGGTCGGGCCATCCGGCAAATGCTATATCAGCGGGACAAGCATGCGATAGAACCAGCCCATGAAACGCCGCCCGAATGAACGCCGCTCTTTCCAGTTTTGTGGCGTAAGCAAGGTGGAATGCTGCTTGTCGGCCTCGAAAATGGCTTGCAGGGCATGGGTCGTAGCCGGATCCATGATGAAAGCGTTCACTTCATAATCGTAGCGCAGGCTGCGGCTGTTCAGGTTGGCAGACCCCACGGTGCAGAACAAACTGTCCACCATCATGATTTTAGTGTGATGAAAACCGTCCTCATAATAATAGATGTCCGCCCCCCGTTCCATCAAACGTTTGGCATGATAGGCCGCCACGTCTGGAGACACGCCCACATCGCACTTTGTGGACAACATGATCTCCACCTTGACTCCTCGCTCCAAGGCGCGGTACAAAGCCCGCTTCACGCTGGGTACCAAAGTAAAATAAGGATTCACGATTTGGACACAATGGCGCGCGTTGTCCAACGCATCGATATATGCCTTCCGGATGACCGTAGGGCTTGTATGCGGTTCCCGGTTGGCCACCCCGACACAAAAACCGCCTGGCAAAGTATCTGTCCTTACGGGCACAGGCTCAAAAGGCGACCGCATCACGGTGGAGTCCAAGGCGAAATATTCCGTCACATCAATCCGTTCCCCCGTACACCGTTCCCACATGGCGCAAAAGATATTGCGGTAAATGGGCACCACGCCGCCTTCCATCCGCACGTGCATGTCACGCCATTGGCCTATTTCCGGTTTCCCGTGGATGTAGTAATCAGCCACGTTCATGCCCCCCGTATAGACAATCTTGTCATCGATGACCACAATCTTGCGGTGGTCGCGATGCCAGGCATGGTTCAAATAAGGAAACACGATGGGGTCGAACACCTCCACGTCAATGTGGCGGCTCTTCAGTTGCCGCAAATGGCGTTTCCGCAAGGGGCGGTCGTTGCTCACGTTGCCGAAGTCATCGTAAATGACCCTTACTTTCACCCCCTCGCGCGCCTTCTTGTCCAACAACGTGAACAAGGCGCGGCCTATGGAGTCGTTGCGAAAATTGAAATATTCCAGATACACGTAGCGTTTCGCCGCCGCAATGTCGGCAAACATGTCCTTGAACTTCTCCGCCCCGCTCGGCAACAACTTTGCCCGGTTACCGGCGGCAAACTGCACCCCGTTGGCCTTCAAGTCGGCCACAGTCAGAGAGTCACTGCCCGCCTCCTGCGCCCCCGCACTCCACGACACGAATCCACACAAGGCCAGCAGCAAAAGCCTCATCTTACTCCACATGCTTCCCTTTGTCCCTCCACTCAAAACATACAACTGAAGTGGTCCACGACACCCAGCAGATGCCGTCCGCCGTCCACCACCAGCACCGTATGGATCTTGTTGTTGTGCATGATGTCCTGTATTTGGTTGATTTTCGTGTCAGGCAACACGCATTTCGGTGTCCGGGTCATCACCTGGCTCACCGGCACGTTGAAAAACTTGTCTTGCAAGCTTTCCATCGCCCGGCGCACATCGCCGTCGGTAATCAGCCCCACGACTTTTCCTTCCGATTCCGCCACGCACAGCCCCAGCTTGCCCTTGCTCACGTGGATGATAGCCTCGCCCAGCTTCATGTCTGGGGGAATCACCGGCAAGTCGTTCGTGCGCATCACATCGCGTGCCGTGGTCAGCAACCGCTTGCCCAACGTGCCTCCGGGATGGAACTGCGCGAAGTCCTTGGCTTGGAAATGGCGCATCTCGATAAGTGCGCAGGCCAGCGCGTCGCCCATGGCCAGCGTGGCCGTAGTGGATGAGGTCGGAGCCAGATTCAACGGGCACGCCTCATGGCTCACCTTCACATTCAGATGGCATGTGGAATATTTGGCCAAAAGGGAATCCGGATTGCCGGAAATGCCGATAAGTGGTATTTTATGTTCCAACAGATAAGGGATGAAACGCAAAAGTTCGTCCGTCTGGCCGGAATGCGAAATGGCAATCACCACATCCTCTTTCGTCATCACCCCCAAATCTCCATGGAACACGTCGAGTGGATTGATGAAAAAAGCCGGCGTACCCGTGCTCGACAACGTGGCCGCCATCTTTGCCCCGATATGGCCGCTCTTCCCCACTCCGGTGATAATCACCTTTCCCGTGCAACGGAACATCAAATCCACCGCCGCGTCGAAATTCCCGTCCAATTGGGGAATCAAGCCCAAGACCGCCTGCGCCTCGTCCTGGAAACATTTGACAGCTATGTCTCTCGCCTCACTCATAGCAAAGAAGTTATCACGGTTTCCAAATCTTCCAGCCGAAGCATGTTCGGCCCGTCGCTCAAGGCGTTGTCCGGGTCAGGATGCGTCTCGAAGAAATAGCCCGTCGCGCCAAAAGCCTTGGCCGCCAATGCCATGGACGGAATAAATTCACGGTTTCCCCCGGTCTTCCCCCCGGCAGCACCCGGACGCTGCACACAATGGGTGCAGTCCATCACCACCCGTGGCGTGAAAGCCTTCATGTCGGGAATGTTGCGGAAATCCACCACGAGGTTGTTGTAACCATACATGTTGCCCCGCTCCGTGAGCCACACTTCCCGCGCACCCGCCTCGCGGGCCTTCTCCACGGGATATTGCATGTCAAGCCCCGAAAGGAACTGCGCCTTTTTGATGTTCACCACCCGTCCCGTCCGGGCTGCCGCCACCAGCAAGTCGGTCTGACGGCAAAGGAATGCCGGTATTTGAAGGACATCCACCACCTCGCCCGCAGGCGCGGCTTGGAAACTTTCATGGATGTCCGTCAACAGCTTCAGGCCGTACTTCACCTTCACGTCCTGCAACATCGCCAGCCCTTTCTCCAACCCCGGCCCGCGGAAGGAACGCACCGACGTGCGGTTGGCCTTGTCGAAAGAAGCCTTGAAAATAATCTCTATGCCGAGTTTTTGCCTTATCCGCACAAGTTCGGCCGCCACTTCATCCAACAAGGCGGCAGACTCTATCACGCACGGGCCGGCAATAAATATAGGATTCATGCTTTCTTATTTATATAATATGCAAACTTACACAAAAAATCCGGTTTCCGGCACAATTCGCCCAAATAATCCACCGCATTTCGCTTTCAGGACAACAAAAAACATGAATGTCCGCAATTGCCCCATTAAACAAGTCCTGCAAACGAAGATAATGCCACCGCGGCCACCCGCATCTAGTTATACTGTGCGCGACATGTATTTGTGCATTCAATAGGAATTTATAGGAGGTGCGGCATTCCTGCCGCACAATCGCAATACAAGTCACTGATATACGCAACAGTACAAATGTGAGGGTGTAGCAAAATAAACTCCTCCGCCTTGCAGGGGAGCGGGACAGTTTTGGCATCCGCATGGAGAACAAACGGGTCGTTACGACCCCGTGCAGAGTTTATCAAATCCCCATCAGATTTCTACCGATAAAAATCAGAATGCCATGAAATGCTTGTGAAAATAGACAAACTGTTCCGTTTTGGCTGATTTTCGTGACGCGGTTTTTGCGCAATCCGTCCCAAATAGCAGATTTTTGCGCGATTTTTTTGCACAAAACGGGGATTTTGTGCAAAGTTTTGTCAGTGCCTTTTACTTTTTGGAGCAGTCTGACGGGAAATTTCGGGGCCGGAACGCGAAATTCCGAGCCCCGGAATTTCTTTTTCGGGGCTTGGAATTTCTTTTTCGGGGCTCGGACGGAAAAATCCCGGTACAGAAACTTTTTCGCGGCGGCTCCGGGGGCGTTTTTCCTTCCCGTTGGGACTTTTTCCCGGACACGTTTCCCGTGTCGTTTTGTCGGCGGAATCCTCCGGCGGGCTTTCCCGCCAGCCGGGCTTCCGCGCCGGGAGTGTCCCGTGTCCCGTCAAAAGGGCAGGTTTGGAGGGGATTCCGCGACATTTTGATTTCCACAAGGCGCGTGTGGCTGCGTTCTTTCCGCGCTGCCCCGGCCCGGCGGCCGAATACGCGAATCTCAGAAGGCGAAAATGAGCAAATTGTCAACGCGCACCCGAAAGTGCCATTTTGCCAATGGAAGGATGTGCGCAGGAGGCGCATTTCCTTTCGCGCCGGAATCCGGATAATACCCCCTTGCAGGGGGACATTGTCATTACTGCGGACTTTGGCGTTTGCGGATTATCTTTGACTTATTCATTTCTTTTTCGTACTTTAGACGATGAAACATATCATCTGTATATTTTATTGTAAGCATCTCTTTTATGCCTGGACAACATAAAGATGCTTACTTTTTTGTTTTGCACAAAATTATACTGCGAAAAGTATAATTATGTCAAATCCGCCCATATTCTCTCAAAAAACGACAGAAACAATCCTAAATCAAACGTATATTTGCAACAATAATCTTTTTTAAAAAAACACCTCACGATATGAAAAAAAACACAATCGCCATATTCCTCTTTGGAATGACACTGGCAACGGAAACATACGCACAAACAGAACCGTACCGGAATCCGAACCTATCCCCCAAAGAGCGAGCTGCAGATTTGTTGAAACGACTCACGCTGAAAGAGAAAATCTCATTGATGGAAAATTCTTCTCCTGCCGTGGAACGGCTGGACATCAAGCCCTACAGTTGGTGGAACGAAGCCTTGCACGGAGTGGCCCGCAACGGGCTTGCCACGGTTTATCCCATCACGATGGGGATGGCTTCCTCGTTCGACGTCGAAACGGTGGAGCATATTTACAGCACCATAAGCGACGAAGCCCGGGCAAAATTCCACGAGGCACGACGGCAAGGACATTACGGGCGGGGATATGAAGGCCTGACATTTTGGACCCCAAACGTGAACATCTTCCGCGACCCGCGTTGGGGACGCGGACAGGAAACATGGGGCGAAGACCCCTATCTGACTTCGTGCATGGGCGTGGCCGTGGTAAAAGGACTGCAAGGCCCGGAAGACGCGAAATACGACAAGCTCCATGCCTGTGCGAAACATTTCGCCGTGCATAGCGGGCCGGAAGCCCTGCGCCACAGTTTCAACATTGAAAACCTCGACCCGCGCGACCTTTGGGAAACCTACCTGCCCGCATTCAAGGCCCTCGTGCAAGAGGCGGACGTGAAAGAAGTCATGTGTGCTTACCAGCGTTTCGAGGGAGAACCGTGCTGTGGCAGCAACCGCCTGTTGCAACAAATCCTGCGGGATGAATGGGGATTCAAACACCTAGTGGTGAGCGACTGCGGGGCCATCAGCGACTTTTACCACAAAGGACACCATGAGACCCATCCCGACGCGGCAACGGCGAGCGCGGCAGCCGTCAGCAGCGGCACAGACCTGGAATGCGGCTGGGGAGGAGATTACAGGCAATTGGACAAAGCCGTAAAAAAAGGACTAATCACGGAACAACGCATCGACACGAGCCTGCGACGCATCTTGGAAGCCCGCTTCGCCCTTGGGGAAATGGACCCGGACTCCATCGTGGCTTGGAGCCGCATCAGCATTGACACCGTGGACTGCGAAACCCATCGCCGCCTGGCTTTGGATGCTGCACACATGTCGATGGTGTTATTGCACAACAACGGAGTGCTGCCCTTGTCCAAGGAAAACGGACGCATCGCGGTCGTGGGGCCCAATGCGGCCAACCAAGTCATGCAATGGGGGAATTATGCAGGAAGACCCTCCTATACCTACACCATATTGGACGGCATCCGGCAAAAAGCCGGGGACATCATTTACGAAGAAGGCTGCGGACTGCTGGAAAACAAGATGCTGGAATCCCACTTTGACGAACTCACTCACGATGGCAAACCCGGCATGAAAGGAACGTATTGGAACAAGATGGAAATGAAAGGGAAAGTGGCCGCCACCCAAGAACTTCCCACCCCTATTGACATGAACAACGGAGGAAATACCGTGTTTGCCCCCGGCGTCGGGATGCAACATTTCACGGCCAAGTATGAAGGCACATTCCGTCCCAAGGAAACCGCCACATATCACCTGACCCTTGAAGGCGACGACGGCTTCCGCGTATATGTCAACGGGAAAAAAGTCATTGACTGCTGGAACAGGCGTGGCATGCAAAAACAGGAACATGCACTGGATGCGGTAGCCGGGAAAGCATACGACATCAAAATAGAATACATCCAAAAAGAAAATGAGGCCGTGCTGAAATTCGACTTGGGCATTTACCGCCAAATCCCGCCCGAAAGCGTTGCCGAGAAAGTGAAAGACGCCGAAACCGTCATTTTCGTAGGAGGCATCTCGCCTGCTTTGGAAGGAGAAGAAATGAACCACATCAAGCTGGCCGGATTTGCCGGCGGCGACCGCACTTCAATAGAATTGCCACAGGTGCAGCGCGACATCCTGCAGACGCTGAAAAAGGCCGGAAAAAAAGTCGTGTTTGTCAACTGCTCTGGCTCGGCCATGGCCCTGACACCGGAATTGGAATCGTGTGACGCCATCCTGCAAGCCTGGTATCCGGGGCAAGCGGGAGGACTGGCCGTGGCCGACGTGCTCTTTGGCGATTACAATCCCGGAGGCAAACTTCCGGTCACATTCTACAAAAACACGGCGCAGCTTCCCGACTTCAACGACTACAGCATGAAGGGACGCACCTACCGCTACTTGAAAGAAGCACCGTTGTTCCCCTTCGGATATGGCCTGAGCTACACCACGTTTGGCATCTCCAACGGAAAACTTGACAACACTTCCGTGAAAACAGGCACAAGCGTGACCTTCACGGCACGTGTGGAGAACACGGGAAAACGCGACGGGGCAGAAGTGCTGCAAGTATATATCCATAAAACAGGTGACACCGATGGCCCTCAGAAAAGCCTGCGAGGCTTCCGGCGCGTGGAACTGAAAGCCGGAGAGAGCCGAGACGTGTCCATCGAACTGAATCCGAAAGCGTTCGAATTCTTCGACCCGTCCACAAACACCATGCGCATCATGCCGGGCAAATACGAAATCTATTATGGGAACAGTTCGGATACGCCCTTGCGAAACCGCTTGGAAGTGGAACTTTTATAATCTCCTGAAACCAAACATTAAAAAAACATACGCTCATGAAAAGATATTATTTGTCGGCCTTGGCCCTCGGATTAACGGCACAAGGCTTCGTCAAAGCACAAAATCCCATTATCCACGACCAATTCACGGCCGATCCCACGGCGCGCGTGTTCGAAGGCAAAATCTATCTCTACCCTTCACATGACATTCCAAGCCCCGTTGACCGGTTGAAAGAATGGTTCTGCATGGCCGACTATCATGTATTCTCGTCCGAGAACCTGGCGGACTGGACCGACCACGGCGTAATCCTGGATCAAAAAGACGTGTCATGGGGAAAGCCCGACGGCTATTCCATGTGGGCACCGGACTGCGTGTATAAAGACGGCTCCTATTATTTCTATTTCCCCGACGCTCCCAACGGCGAAGGCCGGCGCGGGTTTGCCATAGGAGTAGCCACTAGCAAACATCCCGAAGGTCCATTCACGCCATTGCCCCAACCCATAGAAGGCGTAAACGGCATTGACCCGTGCGTTCTTTTGGACAAAGACAACAAAGCCTACCTCTTTTGGGGAGGCGGAGGAATCCGCATGGCCCGACTGAAGGACAACATGACGGAGCTGGACTCGGAACCGCAAACCGTGGAAGGTCTTCCGGAAGGGTTCAAGGAAGGACCTTTCGCTTTCGAACGCAACGGAAAATACTATCTCACTTTCCCGTGGGTGGAAGACAAGACGGAAACCTTGGCCTACGCCATGAGCGACAACCCGATGGGGCCATACACGTTCAAAGGCAAAATCATGGAACAGTCGCCCACAGGATGCTGGACCAACCACCATTCCATCGTGGAGTACAAAGGGCAGTGGTATTTGTTCTACCACCACAACGACTATTCGCCGGAATTCGACAAACACCGCTCCACGCGTATTGACTCCCTCTTTTTCAATGCCGATGGCACCATCCAAATCGTGCGCCCCACCTTGCGCGGAGTCGGACTGACCGATGCACGGAGCCAAATCCAAATAGACCGTTACAGTGACATCACGCCGGGAGCCTCCATAGCGTTCCTCAATGAAGACAACAAATTCGAGGGATGGAAAACCATCCTAGACAGCAAAGACGCCACCATACGGTACAACAACGTGGACTTTGGGACGAAAGCCGCACAGGAAGTCACCGTAAGGGTCAAAGCACCCTCCGGAGGACACCTACGGATTGCCCTTTCCGGCCTGCAACCTTTCACCATGAAACTTCCCCCAAGCAAGGAATGGGTGCTCGTGAAAGACCACGCTCCAGTTTCTGCCACGGGAGTGCACGACCTCTCCGTGTCGCTCGTGTCGGGAACAAGCGTGGAACTGGATTGGATGACATGGAAATAGGAATGCAAACACACGCATAATGCCTCAAGGGGACGGCAGGAACGGTCTCGCGGATTCTTGCCGCCCTCTTCTTCCCGAAACCAGAAAAACATCCTGCCGCCATAAGAAACTGTTTTGAAATTCTACAAAAAGTTTTCCTCGCCTGATGTACTTGTCGTGTGTACTTTGAGCGTTTCTCCGGCCCTTTTTGCTTCTGTTCTTCGTCAGATAGCCCGCTATCTTCCTCATCACGGAAGCTAACCGACTCGAAAACTCATCCCAAATCATCGCACGAGAAATTCAAAACAGCTTCTATAAAAGTCTTACCTGCCACCATGCTTTCTGAACTCCCGCGGCGTACACCCGCAAATTTTCAAGAATGCCGCATTAAACCGGCTGATGGAATTGAAGCCACAATTGAATGCAATTTCCGTAATCCCCATTTGGGAAGACAACAAATCGCGTTGCGCCCGCGCAATCCTCTCCTCCATGACATAATCGCTCAATGTGCATTTGAAAGACTTCTTGAATAAATGATTGGCATAGTCGGGATGCAGGCCCACCGCCTTGCCTATGTCCGCAATCTTCAAAGGGCGGGCATAGTTTTGGGCTATATAAATGGCCATCCGTTCCACGACGCTCGCTTCACCGCCCCTCATGGCCACCTTCTGTTCTGACACGGACCAACGGGTAGCCATCCGCCACAAACGGGCTTTCAACTCCGACAATGCCACCTCCTGGTTTTTCCCCTGCCGCGCATCCTCCAACCATACCCGCCATACAAACTCATCCAAGACGGCAAACGCTCCGTCCGATTCCCTCAACATCTCTCCCTTCAGCACCCGCGCCACAAAAGAGTCCGGAAGGTTCCACGACAAAAACAAGGAAAAAGGAATGGTGCCCACATAATAAGGAACGTTTCCTTCAAAATCTACAATCCGGTGGGGCACCAAGCCCCAAAACAGTGTCAACCGCCCAGCAGGCACGGTTTCCCTTTTGCCATGGAACACAGATAAGTCAGGCTACCTTCCGACAAATAGTTTATCTCCACCTCGTTATGACGGTCTTGCCTGGGCATCAGGCAGGGTGTCCACCGTTCAAGGGTAAAGCCGTATGGCATAAACTCCTCCCGTGTCTCGTTAAAACTCTTTAAAATCTCGGAATCCATTATGTTTTATCAAGAAAAGTTTCATTATTTGCTCGAATGTGGATGTAAATTTGTGACATTAACTTTAAATAAACAAGTCATGAAACAAAAAAAAATCGAAAAAAGACGGTATTACGGTCACCAAGTCGCCTGGTTTATCCTGCTATTCATCGCAAGCACATGGCAAACCTCCGCAAAAGATATTGAGAAATGGCGCATCTTCGAACTGAGCCTGTCGGCCGAAGTTCAAGGCAACCCTTTCTGTGACGTGCAGCTGTCCGCACGGTTTTTCCATGAAGACGACACCGTGGAAGTCATGGGATTCTATGACGGAAACGACACGTATAAGATTCGGTTCATGCCCGAAAAGGAAGGCAAGTGGACGTATCAGACCCTCAGTAACGTCCGCAAGCTCAACCGCAAAAAAGGACAATTCAATTGCACACCCGCACAGGCAGGTAACCACGGTCCCGTAGTCGTGACGGACACCTCCTTTTTCAGCTATGCCGACGAAACACCGTATCATCCTTTCGGAACCACCTGTTATGCCTGGGTTCACCAACCCGAAAACCTCATCCGCCAAACCTTGCAGACCCTGTCAGAAGGTTACTTCAACAAAATCCGCTTCTGCATTTTCCCGAAACACTACGATTGGAACAAGAACGAGCCGCCACTTTATCCCTTCGAAGGGCAAGCACCGAAGGCCTGGGACTTCGCCCGTTTCAACCCGGCCTATTTCCGGCACATCGAACGGCAAATCGCCACATTGGACAGCCTGGGCATAGAAGCCGACCTCATCGTCTTTCATCCTTACGACCGATGGGGATTCTCCGACATGGGGCGCGAGGCCGACGACCGATACATCAGCTACCTCGTCGCCCGCCTGGCCGCTTTCAAGAACGTGTGGTGGAGCATGGCCAACGAATTCGACTACATGAAAAACAAGGCGGACGAAGACTGGACACACTATCTGGAAAAATTCGCGTCGGAAGATCCTTACGGCCATCTGAAAGGAATCCATAACGCCGTGCGGCTGTTCGACCACAACAACCCGCACATCACCCATGTCTGCATCCAAAGCCCCAACACGGAAAACGGGAAGAAGCTAAGGGCGCAATACCGGAAACCCGTCATATTCGACGAATGCCGCTACGAAGGCAACGTGCCTTGGACATGGGGCAACCTGACGGCCCGAGAAATGGTCCACAAGTTCTGGACAGGTATCACCAACGGAGCCTACGTGGGACACGGTGAAACCTATATCACCGAAATGCCCCGAAAGTCACCGTTTGAATCCGACGACGTGCTTTGGTGGTCGAAAGGCGGAACCCTCCACGGCCAAAGCCACACACGCATCGCCTTTCTGCGCAAACTGGTTGAGGGCGCACCGGGATATTTGCGCCCTGCGCCATCCCTGACAAGTTGGATGAATTACCCGGTCGTCTCCCATGGCGAAGACTTCTATCTTCTCTATTTTGGCTTCGACCAAGCTTGTCAGCAAATCATCCACCTTCCCCAAGGAAAACGCTACCGGATAGACGTGATTGACACCTGGAACATGACCGTCACCCCGCTGAATGGCACGTTCAGCGGAACGACCTTGGTCAATTTGCCCGGAAAGCCCTTGATTGCATTAAGAATACAAAAACAGACAAATGACCATGAATAAAAAGAGAAGACGTAATTTGACAGCAAAACCCTGCAGGGCAATTTTACTGATTGTTCTGATTTGCGTCGGAACGTTCCACCTCCAGGCCGCTTCCATTCAAAAATCAGACAAGCAACGCCTGATTGTCACCACCGACCTCGGCGGCACTGACCCCGATGACACGCAGTCCATGATTCACCTGTTGCTTTGCTCAAACACGATAGACCTTGAAGGCATCATCAGCTCGCAGGTGTGGAGCGACTATCCCGACCGGGTCGAAGCCATAAAAAATGTCGTGAACCGCTTTTGCGAAGTGATTCCCCGCTTGAACAAACATGCTGACGGCTTTCCGGATGCCGCTTATCTCACTTCCATCGTCAAAAACGGACAAAGCAAGTCCAACATGGACGGCGTGGGAGAAGGAAAGGATTCTCCCGGCTCGGAACTCATCATCGCCGCCGTGGACAAGCGGGGTGACAAACGTCCCGTGTGGATTGCCGCATGGGGCGGCATGAACAACGTGGCGCAGGCCCTTTGGAAAGTGGCACACACGAGAAGCCCGGAAGAGTTGAAACGCTTCACGGAAAAAATCCGCATCTATGACGTGCTGGGGCAGGACGATGCCGGGGCGTGGATTGCCAAGAACTATCCGGACATACCTTATATCCGCAACAAGGCGGTATATGGCTGGTCCCCCTCCGATAAATGGATTAAGGAAAACATCCAAAGCCAGCTTCCCTTCGGTGCCTGCTATCCCGACCGCAAATGGGCCACGGAAGGCGATTCACCGTCTTTCCTCTACCTCCTCGCCAATGGATTGAACATGCCGGAACACGTGGACTACGGCGGATGGGGAGGCCGTTTTGATACGCAAAAGGCCGCAAACATCCGGGGCATGGACTTCATCCGGCGCAGCGGGAAAGACGAGACCCAATATGACCCGTATTATATGTACGGAACCGCGCCGGAAGGCGGCGATGCCATCCGGAAATGGCAGGCACACATTTGGAACGACTTCGCGGCCCGCATGGCGTGGACCACGACGGACGACTATTCCGCCGTCAACCATCATCCGACAGCCGCCGTCGGCAAAGACCGTTCGCTGAAATGCCGACATGAAAAGGCCCGTCCCGGCGACGTGCTGCAATTTGACGCATCGCGCTCCAGCGACCCCGACGGAGACAGCCTGGACTTCCGATGGACAGTCTATGCCGAGCCAAGCACCTACAAGGGCACGGTGGACATCGAAGGCGGCGACACGCCGCGATGCCGCGTTGCCGTCCCGGCCAATGCGTCGGGCAAGACCATCCATCTCATCCTGACCGTGACCGACGACGGCACACCGGCCTTGACCGCCTATCGGAGAATCGTCATCGAAGTGCGCTGACTCCCCAAGAAGGGAACTATGAAAATTACGTGATGGGGAATCTCCTGCCGCCCCCTGTGGCGGATTGTCGCCAAAGTGCGGAATTTCCTGTCAGAAAGAAAGCCAAAGTAATGAAAAAAACTCGATTAACTGTAAAAAACAGTTGGAAAGTTTCATGAAAAGCCTGTAATTGGGTTTACCTTTGTGACTTTCAATACATACAACAACGAGCAACAACGATAACAATATAGAGAAAAGAAGTTTCGAGGCTTTTGTCAGTGCCATCGGTTCAGAAATCGAGCAGGCGCAAGTCCGGCTTATTAGTGCCGCCAACGCGCAGATGCTGTTCCATTATTGGAAGATGGGCAACTACATATTGCACCATCAGAACCTGCAAGGCTGGGGCGGCAAGGTCGTCAAGAAACTGGCACAGGCAATACGGTTCAATTATCCCGAAAAGAAAGGATATTCGGTCAGGAACTTGGCTTATATGTGCCAGTTCGCACGTTCAT
>CALUFQ010000065.1 GCA_944319925.1 uncultured Paraprevotella sp. | reverse complement strand
GTTTTTCCTTCCCGTTGGAACTTTTTCCCGGACACGTTTCCCGTGTCATTTTGTCGGCGGAATCCCCCGGCGGGCTTCCGCGCCAGCCGGGCTTCCGCGCCTGGAATGTCCCGTGCTCCGTCAAAAGGACAGGTTTGGAGGGAATTCCGCGACATTTTGATTCCCGCAAGGCGCGTGTGGCTGCGTTCTTTCCGCGCAGTCCCGGCCCGGCGGTCGAATACGCGAATCTCAGAAGGCAAAAATGAGCAAATTGTCAACGCGCACCTGAACGTTCATTTTGTCAATATAGGAGGTGCGGCGTTCCGTCGCACAATCGTAAAATAAGCCACTGGCATACGCGATAGTGCGAGTGTGAGGGTGTAGCAAAATAAATTCCTCCGTCTAGTAGGGGAGGTGGCCCGAAGGGCCGGAGGGATTTCCCGCTCACGTTGTATTCTACATGGTGAACAAAAGGGTTCGTTAGTGTTAATCCTCCAAAATGCGAACTGCGGCAGGATTTGGCTCGAATGTTTTTTCGTAAGAAAGAAAAAGCAGTCCGGCGCGGGCTGGCCGCGAACCGGACTGCGTATTTTATTGTGAACAGGAACTTTCCGCTTAAATCAATGCCATGGTGTCTTTGGCAATCATCAGTTCCTCGTCGGTGGGGATGACGCAGACGGTCACCTTGCTGTCGGGGGTGGAGATGATGGCCTCTTCGCCGCGCACGGTATTGTTCTTGGCTTTGTCGAGCGAAACGCCAAGGTAGTCCAGTCCGTCGCAGAACGCTTCACGCATGTCGGCTTGGTTTTCGCCCACGCCGCCGGTGAAGAGGATGACATCCACGCCGTTCATGGCGGCGGCATACGCGCCGATGTATTTCTTTACGCGATAGGCATACATGTCAAGGGCCAGGCGGCAACGCTTGTTGCCATCCTTCGCTGCGGCTATGACTTCGCGCATGTCGGACGACACGCCGGTCACGCCGAGCACACCCGATTTCTTGTTCAGCAGGTTGGACATTCCCGTAGGAGCCAGTCCTTCTTTTTCCATGATGAATGTCACGGCACCGCCGTCCACGTCGCCCGAACGGGTGCCCATCATCAGTCCTTCCAGCGGGGTCAGTCCCATGGAGGTGTCGATGCACTTGCCGTCCTTCACGGCCGAAATGGAGCCGCCGTTGCCCACGTGGCAGGTGATGATGCGGCTGCCTTCGGGTTTGATGCCGAGGTATTCGCACACGCGGTGTGACACGTAGCGGTGCGACGTGCCATGGAAGCCATAGCGGCGGATGCCATATTTTTCGTACATCTCATACGGCAGGGCGTACATGTAGGCATGTTCGGGCATGGTCTGGTGGAAAGCCGTGTCAAACACCCCCACTTGGGGGATGGAGGGCAGCAGTTCGGAAACGGCAGCCACGCCTTTCAGGTTGGCCGGGTTGTGCAGCGGGGCAAGGTCGTTGCAGGCCTTGAAGGCTTCCAGCACTTCAGGGGTGAGCAACATGCTCTTGTTGAACTTTTCGCCGCCGTGCACCATGCGGTGGCCCACAGCACCGAGTTCGTCCAGCGACTTCAGTGCGCCGAGCTCAGGGTCGGTCAGGATGTGGAAAATGAATTGCACACCCTTGGTATGTTCGGGAATGTCTTCCTCAATGATTTTCTTCGTGCCGTCGGGCAGCGTCATTTTCAGGAACGAACCGGGCAAGCCGATTTTCTCGATGCCGCCTTGCGCCATGACGGAGTGGTTGTCCATGTTGTACAGCTTGTACTTGATGGACGAGCTGCCGCAGTTTAATACTAATATCTTCATATATATAATAGGTATAATTTAGCCGTGGGTTATTTTTGTTGCTCTTTGGCGGCGATGGCTTGGTTGGCCGTCACGGCCACCATCGTATAGACATCCTCGATGGAGCAGCCGCGCGACAGGTCGTTCACCGGGCGGGCAATGCCTTGGAGGATGGGGCCGATGGCTTCAGCATGTCCTAAGCGTTGCACTAGTTTATAGGAGATGTTGCCCACTTCCAGGTTGGGAACAACCAAGACGTTGGCATGTCCGGCGATTTCAGACCCCGGCGCCTTGCTGGCACCGATGCTGGGCACGAGTGCCGCGTCGGCCTGGAGTTCGCCGTCGATGCTAAGGCCGGGTGCCATTTCGCGCGCCAGCTTGGTCGCTTCTACCACCTTGTCCACCACTTCGTGCTGGGCGGATCCTTTGGTGGAGAAGCTCAGCATGGCCACTTTGGGATCCAATCCGGCCACGGCTTTGGCCGTGCGGGCCGTGCATACGGCGATTTGTGCCAATTGGCTTGCGTCGGGCACAGGAGTCACGGCCACGTCGCCCATGACCAACACACCGTTTTTCCCGTAGTTCGGGGCTTTGGTGAGCAGGAGCATGGCTCCCGACACGCAGGTGATGCCCGGGGCGGTCTTGATGATTTGCAAGGCCGGGCGCAGGACGTTGCCCGTCGTGTTGCGTGCGCCGGCCAGTTGCCCGTCGGCATCTCCGGCTTTAATCATGAGGCACCCGAAGAAGAGCGGGTCCAGCACTTTTTTCTGGGCTTCTTCCATCGTCATGCCTTTTTTCTTGCGGAGCTCGAAAAGCAATTGTGCGTATTCTTCTTTCTTGGGGCTGGTGGCCGGATTGATGATGGTAGCCTTGGAGATGTTGCCCAATCCCCATTTTTTTGCGGCTTCTTCGATTTCCGCCGGGTCACCCAGGATAATCAGGTCGGCCACTTCGTCCGTCAAGATGCGGTTGGCGGCTTTCAATGTGCGTTCTTCCGTGCCTTCGGGAAGGACGATGCGCTGCTTGTTGGCTTGTGCGCGGGAGATAATCTCATTGAGTAAGTCCATATTTTAAGTTTTTAAAATGATAACTCTACATGGCAATTCTTATAGTTATGCAAAATTACGGTTTTTCACCTGAAAAACCGTGCTTTTTTCTTGATTTATTTTTGATATGCAGGGTGGGATGTTCAGGGCAGGTCTTCCGTGAGGAAGCGTTCCAGCTCTTCGGCGGACAGGCGCAGGTGGAACACGTCCCGGTAGGCCACGGAGATGTTGCCTGTTTCCTCGGACACGATGACGGCCAGCGCGTCGGTTTCCTGCGAGATGCCTTTGGCGGCGCGGTGGCGCAGGCCGAGTTCCTTGGGGATGTCCATGCTGTGGGACACGGGAAGGATGCAGCCGGCTGCCTTGATGCGTTTCTTGCTGATGACCATGGCTCCGTCGTGGAGCGGACTGTTCTTGAAAAAGATGTTTTCGATGAGCCGTTGGTTGATATTGGCGTCAATCAGTTCGCCCGAACGGATGATGTCGTTGAGCGGCAGGTTGCGTTCTATGACAATCAGCGCGCCGATTTTCTGTTTGCTCATGCTCATGCAGGCCATGACGATGGGCATGATTTCGTCTTTGTTGGTGTTTTTTTTGCCTTTTCTCCCTTTACGGAGGAATTTGAGCAGGCTTTCCACTTGGCGGTGGGTGCCGATGGTGAAAAAGAAGTTGCGGATTTCTTCTTGGAACAAGATGATGAGTGCCAACGTACCCACGCTGACCAGCTTGTCGAGGATAGATCCGAGCAGCTTCATCTCCAAGATTTGTGACACGAAGAGCCAGAACACGATGAAAATCAGCACACCGAAGAACACGTTCAGCGAACGCGACTCTTTCATCACCTTGTAGCAGTAGTAGAGAACCAGCGCGACAAGGAGAATGTCAATGAAGTCCTTTAGTCCGAAAGCTAATGGCATGGGTGTTGTGTTAAGGTTGTTGGTTCAGTGTGTTGAATATCTTGATGGCTTCCACGCAGGCTTTCACGTCGTGTACCCTAAGGATGTGCGCCCCTTTGGCGAGGGCAAGGGTGTTGAGCGCGATGGTGCCGTTTAAGGCTTCTGCGGGAGTGCAGCCAAGCCGGCGGTAAATCATGGATTTGCGCGAGATGCCGACCAGTATCGGAAGGCGCAGTGTGTGGAAATCTTCCAGGTGCTTGAACAGCTCGTAGTTTTGTTCCAGCGTCTTCCCGAAACCGAAACCGGGGTCGATGATGATGTCTTTCACGCCACGTGCGTGCAGCTCTTGCACTTTTCGTGCGAAGTATTGCATCACTTCAATCCGCAGGTTGTCATAGTGTGGTGCCGTTTGCATGCTTTGCGGTGTGCCCTGCAGATGGGTCAGCACGTAGGGAACGTTGAGCCTTTCCACTGTGTCGAACATCAGTTTGTCCATCTGTCCGCCGGAAATGTCGTTGATGATGGCTGCATCATATTCTTCCACGCACATGACGGCCACATCGGCACGGAATGTGTCCACGGACACTACGGCATCGGGAAATTCCCTCCGCAGAATGTCTAACCCCTTTCGCAACCGTTCCTTTTCTTCTTCCGCGCTGACATCTTGTGCGTTCGGGCGCGAGGAATAAGCACCTATGTCGATGATGTCCGCGCCTTCCTCGATGATTTGCCTTGCCCGTTCTGCGATTTCGCGTTCCGTTTGTTTGCGGCTGTCCGCGAAAAACGAGTCTGGCGTGACGTTCAGGATGCCCATGACTTTGGCCGTGTTCAGTTCCATGAGCCTGCCGTTGGCGTTGATGGTGAGTTGCGTGGGGTCGTTCATTTGTTTTTTGTCGGATTTCATTGCAAATGTACGCAGAAATATTCGGTTTTTCATCGTTTTAAATTATATTTGTGGGGTTAAATGGAAGAATTATGGAGATAGAGAAGCTTTATGAACTTTATAAGCAGCATCCCGTGGTGACGACAGACAGCAGGGACTGTCCGCCGGGGGCATTGTTCTTCGCCTTGAAGGGGGCTGCTTTCGACGGGAACGCGTTTGCGTCCCAGGCGATAGAGAAAGGGTGCGCCTATGCCGTGGTGGACGAGCCGGAGTATGCGCCGGAAGGTGACGGGCGGTATGTGTTGGTGGACGATGCGCTGGCAACCTTGCAGCAATTGGCGCATTACCATCGCTGCCAGTTCAAAATTCCCGTGATTCAAATCACCGGGACGAACGGGAAAACCACGACCAAAGAGCTGGTGGCGGCCGTGTTGGCGAAAAAACACCGCGTGTTGTTCACGGAAGGCAACCTGAACAACCATATCGGGGTGCCCAAGACGTTGTTGCGCCTGACGGAGGGACATACGATTGCCGTGATAGAGACGGGGGCGAACCATCCAGGTGAAATCAAGGTGCTGGCCGAAATCGTGGATCCCGATTTTGGATTGATTACCAATGTGGGGAAGGCGCATTTGGCAGGTTTTGGTTCGTTTGAAGGTGTGGTTCGTGCGAAAGGCGAGTTGTACGATTATTTGAGGACGAAGCACGGTACGGTGTTTATTGACCATGACAGCGTGGAGCTGGAGCGTATTGCTGACGGGCTGCATCAAATCACTTATGGGACACCATGCGGGGAAGTGCTCAACGTGGAAGGCGAGTCGCTGAATGGCATGCCTTACTTGAAGTTCCGCTGGCGGCAGGCCGGTGGCGACTGGCAGGAAGTGCAGACCCGTGTCGTTGGTGATTACAACTTGAAAAACATGTTGGCCGCAGCTGCCGTGGGGCGCACGTTCGGCGTGGACCCCGGGCTGATTAGTGAGGCTTTGGCGGCCTACAAGCCGTCGAACGGGCGCTCGCAGTTGATGGCCACGGTGGACAACCATTTGATTATGGATGCCTACAATGCCAACCCGACGAGCATGAAGGCGGCCATTGAGAATTTCCGTGATATGGACGTGCGGCGCAAAATGGTGATATTGGGCGACATGGGCGAGCTGGGCGCGAGCAGTTGGCAGGCACACCAGGACATGGTGGATTTTTTGGTGGATGCCAACTTCGACCACGTGTGGCTGGTGGGGCATGAATTTAAAGCCACGCATCATCCTTTCCGCACGTTTGACGACGTGGAACAGGTGAAACGCGCCTTGGCCATCAAGAAGCCGCGCGGTTATAACATACTGATCAAAGGTAGCCACAGCACGAAGCTTTATGAGCTTCGTGAGTACTTGTAGGGGTCAGCAAGGCGTGGTGCCGGGCAAATGAAGCATGCCGTCGGAGAGGAGGACGGTTTCTTCTTCCATCAATCGTTTGAGGCTTTGCGCGGTTTTGTCCCGCGGAATGCCGGGAAATTCCATTTCGCCGACGGCATGCTTCTTTCCGTCTTTCAGTTTTTCAAGGATGAGGGTTTCGATGTCCGGGGTTGGGGCGGGATGCCGCTGTCTGCACACATCGCATTGCCCGCACTCCGGCGAGTCTTCTTCTCCGAAATAGTGAAGGAGCACCTTGCTGCGGCAAAAATCCATTTCTTCGGCATAGTGCAACATGGCTTCGATGCGTTCCTTGAAGCCCTTTTTCCGGTCGTCATAGACTTCCGGCGGGAGCACGATGCGGTCGGTTTCCACCCGCTTTCGGGTAAAGGTGACATAAGGTGTCCTTTTCCGGGGGATGTAGTGCAGGATACGCGCACGGGTCAGGGCCAGCAGGTGTTGGTAAACCCGTTCGTCGGGGATGCCTGATAGGGTGGCCAGTCTGCGTTCGTCGATGAACACGTAGTCGCTGAAGAGCCCGCCGTAGCTGCGCAATATCCATTGGATGAGTTGCTCTTGTTCTTCGCACAGTTCGTGGATGCGGTACAGCTCGTCGCGCCGGAGGAGGAAGTGCAGGCGTGAGGCGTTTTCCTGTTCTTCCGTGTATTCGATGTAGCCCGCCCGTTCCAACAGGTGCAAGGCGCTGTTGGTCTGCACCGGGAAATGTTTGAAATTGCGGCAAAACTCTTCAAGGTTGAATTCGCGGGTCACCTGGTAGCCGTCGCCCATGGCCATTTGGCAATAATAGCAGACGTGCTCGTAAACTTTCCGGATGTCGTCTTTGTCGGGGAAGGTCTCGGGGATACGTTTCATCAGGCGGGTGCGGTCGTATTTCTGATAGAGCAGGACGGCATAGGCTTGCTGCCCGTCGCGCCCGGCCCGTCCGGCTTCTTGGAAGTACGATTCGATGGAGTCGGGAATGTCCAGATGTACCACGATGCGCACGTCCGGCTTGTCGATGCCCATGCCAAAAGCGTTGGTGGCCACCATGACCCTCGTTTTTCCCGTTTGCCACTCGCGTTGTCGGAGGTCTTTTTCCGCATCGTTCAGCCCGGCGTGGTAGAATGTGGCCGTGAAACCCTTTGCCTGCAATTGTTCGGCGGCTTCCTTCGTGTTTCGGCGGCTACGCGTGTAAACGATGGCCGAGCCTTCCACGCTGTCCAAGATATGGCAGAGCATACCCATCTTGTCTTCGGTGTGGCGTACCACATAGGCCAGGTTTTTCCGTTCGAAGCTCATGCGGAACACGTTCTCTTCCCGGAAAGCGAGTTGCCGCTGGATGTCTTTGACCACTTCCGGCGTGGCGGTGGCGGTGAGGGCCAGCACGGGGATGTCCGGCAGAATCTTGCGGATTTCCGCAATCTTGGTGTAAGAAGGCCGGAAGTCGTAGCCCCATTGCGAGATGCAGTGTGCCTCGTCCACCGTGAGGAAGCTGACCGGCATGCGCCGCACTTTCGTCTGGAAGATGTCGGTAGCCAGCCGCTCGGGCGACACGTAAAGGAATTTGTAATCCCCGAAGATGCAGTTTTCCAACGCGACGATGATTTCTTCGTGCGACAGGCCGGAATAGACGGCTGTGGCCTTGATGCCCCGTTGCCGCAGGTTGTGCACTTGGTCTTTCATCAGCGCGATGAGAGGGGTCACCACCAGGCAAAGCCCCTCGCGGCTGAGGGCCGGCACTTGGAACGTGATGGATTTGCCTCCGCCTGTAGGCATAAGCCCCAAGGTGTCCTTCCCGCTGCCGATGCTTTCGATGATGTCTCGTTGTATGCCCCGGAATTTATCGTATCCCCAATATTTCTTCAGGACGGACAAGTAGGCGTCTTCCATCTTTCCTCCCGCTTGAGTTGTTTATTCCTTTCCCGACGGGCGGATGTCTTCGATTTGTAGTTGCACCTCCCCGTGCTTGTGGGTGTTTTCCTCGATGCTGTAGCAGATGTCGAAAGAACGTTTGGTCTTGATGTAGCGCGCCTGCGAGCTTTGCCCGAAAGCGATGCCGTTCATCACGTTATTGCTCTTGTTGTCCACCAGTTCTAGTTTGATGTGTTCCTGTTCGCGGCCTACTACTTTGCTGGTGCCGTAGTCATACACGTGCAAGGTGCAGAAGAGCGGCTTGGGGTTGTCCGGCCCGAAGGGGTTGAATTTTTTCAGGTCGTGGTGGAACTTATGCGTGATGTCCTTGAAGTCTATTTGCGCGTCGATGTTCAGGATGGCACTGGTTTGTTCAGGCAGGATATGTTCTTCTACGTATTTTTCGAAACGGCGTCGGAATTCGGACACGTTTTCCACCTTCATGGACAAGCCTGCCGCATAGGTGTGTCCGCCGAAATTTTCCAGCAGGTCGCGGCAACTTTCGATGGCTTTATATACATCGAATCCCGACACGGAGCGTGCCGACCCGGTGGCCAGATTTTCCGTGCGCGTGAGCACGACCGAAGGTCGGTAGTAGATTTCCGTCAGGCGCGAGGCCACGATGCCGATGACACCTTTGTGCCATTCCTCGTTGTAGATGACGATGGCGCGTTGCTCGCCCTGTTTGTCCAGGTTCTCCACGATGCTGTTGGCTTGTTCGGTCATGGCTTTGTCCAAATCTTTGCGCATGTCATTGTAGCGGTTGATTTGCTCTGCCATTTCGCAGGCCGTGTGATAGTCTTTCTCGACCAGCAAGGCAACGGCTTCCTTCCCGTTTTGGATGCGGCCTGAGGCGTTGATACGCGGGCCGATTTTGAAGATGATGTCGCTGATGGTCAGTTCGCGGTCGGCCAGCCCGCACACTTTGATGATGGCTTTCAGCCCTGTGCTCGGATTGGCGTTCAGTTGCCGCAGTCCGTGGTAGGCCAGGATGCGGTTTTCGCCCATGATGGGGACGATATCCGACGCGATGCTTACGGCGCACAAGTCCAACAGGGGAATGAGCTGGCAAAATTCGATGCCGTTGCTTTGGGCGAACGCTTGCATGAATTTGAAGCCCACCCCGCAACCGGACAGGTGGGGATAGGGATAGGCGGAGTCGAACCGCTTGGCGTTCAGGATGGCCGTGGCGGGAGGAAGCATCTCGTCGGGCACGTGGTGGTCGCAGATGATGAAGTCGATGCCTTTTTCGCGGGCGTAAGCTACTTCTTCGACCGCTTTGATGCCGCAGTCGAGCACGATGACGAGTTTCACCCCTGTCTCATACGCATAGTCCACTCCTTTGAACGACACTCCATAGCCTTCTTCGTAGCGGTCGGGGATATAATAGTCGATGTTGGAATAGTATTGCTGCAAGAACTTGTAAACCAATGCCACGGCCGTGCAGCCATCGACATCATAGTCTCCATACACCATAATCCTTTCTTTCCGTCCCAGCGCTTTATTCAGCCGCTCCACGGCTTTGTCCATGTCCTCGAACAGGAACGGGTCGTGCAGCTCTGTCAGGGAAGGGCGGAAGAATTTCCTTGCTCCTGTGGCGGTCGTGATGCCGCGGTCTATCAGGAGCTTGCCAAGTATGGGGCTGATGTTCAGCTCATTGGCAAGCCGGTTAGCCGCTTCCTGTTTTTCCGGTGTAGGAGTTTCTAAATTCCATTTGTAATTCATTATATATATTTTTTCTTTTCTTTTCCAATCTCTCGCGGTGCGGCGCGGATTCCTTGCCGCACGGTTATTCATGTAAAAGTAGGAAAAAAATATAAGAAAACCGCAGTTTCCAAGTCTTTTTTGGAAAACTGCGGTCGGTTTTTACTCTCTTTATGAGATGGGGCGGTGCTTTTGAGAGTTTGGAAACTTCAGGAAAAACTTTTTGTGGAATTTCAAAACAGTTTCTTAGTCAAGTCCCAGCTTCTTCAGGATGGCCTTGGGCACGGCATCCTTGTGCACCACGATGTTCATGGTCTTGTAGGCCACGAAAGCTTTCGACGCATACCATATTCCTTTGTATTTCCCGGCATCTCCCCAAGAGTTCTTCACCATGTAGTATTCTTTTCCGGTTTGGTCTTTGGCGATGCCATAGATTTGCATGCCGTGGTCGTCCGTGGTTTCCCAGTTGTCGTAGGCTTCTTGGCGCATTTCCTGCGTGATTTCCATCTCGGGCGAGGGCTTGGTCAGTGCCTCCATGCGTTTTTGCGAGGGCGTGAGACCCAACCAGCGGGCGGCATCCGAGCCAGTGAGGTCGGCGGCGTTTTTCATGTCGGGCATTACGGCGATGCCGTTGCGCGTGAAGCCCGATTCGCTCACGTCCGACCCCCATGCGATGGTGTAGCCGTTGTTGATGGCGTAGTCGAACACCTCCATCAATTCATTGATGGGAAGGTTGTAGGACTGCGACCAACGCCAGTTGTCCTGCACTTCGATGACGAATGGCTTGTAGAACGGGTGATGGGTGTAGGAAGTCAGGGAGATGTAATCTTCCGGGTGCAGCCCCAACGATTCCATGTAAGTCTTCGGGGTATATTCTTTGCCTTGGAATGTGAACTTTTCGGGGCATTTGCCGAGATAAGCGTCATAAATGCCGCAGAATGCTTGTTTCCATACGGGGGAGAGCTTCCGCAGCTTGCTTTCCGCCAACGCGTCCACGAATGCCGTGGCCACGAGGTCCACTTCGTTATGGTTGGGCAGCGTGTCGCCATAGAGCGTTCCGGGTTCAGGCATGGCTTCTTGCGGGACTATACCATAGTTTTCCATGCAATAGAGCACGTCGTAGAAGCTTCCGCCTTGGGAGAAGGACACGTCGCCATGGGTGCGCACGGTCTGCACGGCGCGGTCTTCCATCGTCTTGTGCACGACGAACATTTCGCACAAGTCGTGTTCGCCTTTGCCCATGCGCATCAGTTCGGACTCAAGGAACGAAAGGGTGCTGAAGCACCAGCATGTCCCGCTTTGGTTTTGGTCTTTGATGGAAGTGATGGGGTTTTCCTTTACGGTCGTGAAGACGAAGCCGCTATCTTTCTTTTCTTCGTGTTCTTGGGCCGACATGCCGACAGACAGCATGGCCATTGCCATAAATAGAAGTTGCTTTTTCATTTTGTTATTTTATAAAATAGGTAATATGAATTAAATTTATTGTATTCTTTGCGCCATGAAACTTTCCACGTCGTCGAGGTGGTAAGGGATGCGTTCACGTCCCAGCATGCGGCAACCGTCGGCGGTGACCAAGATGTCGTCTTCGATGCGGATGCCGCCAAAGTCCTTGTAGGTTTCCAAGAGGTCGTAGTTGATGAAGTCCTTGTGCAGTCCTTTGCTTTTCCATTCATCAATGAGGGCGGGGATGAAGTAAATTCCCGGCTCGTCGGTCATTACCCAGCCTTCTTGTAACCGGCGGCCGCAGCGCAGGCAGTTGGTGCCGAATTGAGTGGACGGGCGCACTTCGTCGTCGAAGCCGACGTATTGTTGCCCCAGCCCTTCCATGTCGTGCACGTCCATGCCCATGGCATGTCCCAGCCCGTGGGGGAAAAACATGGCGTGCGCCCCGTTGCGTACCGCCTCTTCCGTGTCGCCTTTCATGAGCCCCAATTCTTTCAACTTTTCGGTCATCAGGCGGGCCACGCTGAAGTGTACGTCCCACCACTTGATGCCGGGTCGAGCGATGTCCAGCACATGGTCGTGGCAGGCTTCCACGATGCTGTAAATATCCCGTTGGCGCGGGGTGAATGTCCCGCTGACCGGTGTGGTACGCGTGTTGTCGGAGCAATAGTTCTCGTTTGTCTCGGCGCCTGCATCGCAGAGCATCAGCCGTCCGGCTTCCAACGGGTTGGGCGTGGGGACACCATGCATGATTTCCCCGTGCATCGTCAGGATAGTGGGGAAGCTGGGCATGCAGCCTTTGGAGGCGGCGATGCCGCCGAGCACGCCTGCGATGGATTGTTCCGTGACACCCGGACGGCACAGGCGCATGGCCGTGGTATGCATCTCATATCCGATGGCGCAGGCTTTTTCGATTTCTTCGACTTCGGCCGCGCCCTTCACCATGCGTTGGTCTATGACGGCCCGTATCAGTTCGGGCGAAGCCTTTTCGCGTTGTTGCGAAGGGTGGATGCCGGTCAAGTCCATCAGTTGGATCATCGTGTCATGGCGGTAGGGCGGCAGGAAATGGATGCGTTGCCCGCTAGCCTGGGCCTTATGTACGAGGGATTCCAGCCGCGACATGGGTGCGCTTTCCGAGATTCCCGTTTGCGCGGCCAGGCCGGCCACGCTGTCCACCGCACCGAACCAGACGATGTCTTCGATGTCAATGTCGTCTCCAATCAGGTATTCCTTGTCGTTGTCCACGTCAATGACACCGGCAAGCCCTTCCCTGTGCAATCCGTAGAAGTACAGGAAACTGCTGTCTTGGCGGTGGGGATAGGTGTTGGCCGGGTAATTGGCCGGTGCGCCGTTGTTGCCGAAGAACAGCACCAACCCGCTCTTGATTTGGCTTTTAAGCTTGTTGCGGCGGGCGACGTAGATGTTTTTGTCGAATAGCATGGTCTTTTTAATAAATTATGCAAAAATACGGATTTAAATCGGGAAAATCCTTATCTTTATCATGAAATTAGGAATAATTATGGAGATGAAGAAACATATAGGCTTGGTGCTAGAAGGTGGCGGCATGCGCGGAGTCTTCACGTGTGGTGTGTTGGATTGGTTGTTGGACCGCCATATAGATTTTCCTTATACCGTGGCCGTGTCGGCCGGGGCATGCAACGGCTTGTCCTACATGAGCCGCCAGCGGGGACGGGCCAAGTACAGCAACATTGACATGTTGGAACAGTATAAGTACATCGGGCTGAAGTATTTGTGGACGCAACACAGCATACTTGACCAGGAATTGCTTTATGAGGAGTTTCCACAGCGGCTCGTGCCCTATGATTTCGAAGCGTACAAGGCCAATCCGGGTGTGTTCGAGATGGTGACGACCAATTGCCTCACAGGATTGCCTAATTACTTGTCGGAAAAGAACGACCCGCGCCGCCTGGTGCGCATTGCCAAGGCTTCCAGCAGCTTGCCTTACGTGTGTCCCGTGGTCATCGTGGATCGCATGCCTATGTTGGACGGCGGTATCGTGGATTCCATTCCCGTGGGGCGGGCGATGGAGATGGGCTATGCGCGTAACGTGGTGGTGCTTACGCGGAACAAGGGCTATCGGAAGACATCGCGTGACATCCGGATTCCCCGTTTCATTTACCGCCGTTTCCCCAATCTGCGTGAGGTGCTCAGCCATCGGTGCGAATGCTATAACCGTCAGCTGGAGATGGTGGAACGGTTGGAGAACGAGGGGAAAATCTTGGTGGTGCGTCCGGTGGATGAAGTCAAGGTAGATCGGCTTGAGGGTAACGTGGACAAGCTACGTGCCTTATATGAAGAAGGTTATGCTTGTGCGGAAAAAGTGTTGGGGGCGCAGTTGGCTGGCTTCTGAGGAGGGAATATGGACGAAGGACATCAAATAGAAAAGAACCCGCACGTGTATCAACCTGTATATACGGTGCAGGAAACGGATGGGATTATCCATTGGTTTGAGGAGCGGATGGACAAGTTGCCGCAAAGCCTGCAGTTGAATGAGGCCACATTCACGGCAAATCTTCCGCGCACCGTAGATGCTTTGTTGAAGGTGGCCAAGGCGCACCGTGAAAACATCACTGTCACCTTCAGTGGCTACGTGGCTCACTTGGTGCTTATCCGTTTGCGGTTGGAGGAGCAGGGCATGGCCTGAACTTTTGGAAAGCATGAAGTGGAAGGGTGTGCTCGAATGCTTCCTTTTTTTGTGGCCTTCCATCGGGATGGGGGCCGGGTTGGAGGGGCTGGAAGAAGAACTGCGCCGGTTAATAGCCGGAAAGAAGGCGGAGGTCGGTATTGCCGTCATTATCGACGGGCAGGACACGCTGGTGGTGAATAATGATGCTCGTTACCCCATGATGAGCGTGTTCAAGTTTCATCAGGCATTGGCTGTGGCCGATGTTTGCGGACGGAAAGGCATTTCCTTGGACTCATTGGTCCGGGTTCGTCCGCAGGACTTGAAACGGGACACGTACAGTCCGTTACGCGACCGGTATCCGGACGGCGGGGTGTCGTTGCCGGTGGGTGGCTTGTTGGAATACACCTTGCTTTTGAGCGACAATAACGCTTGTGACATCCTGTTCGACCGTTTCGGGGGGCCGGAAGCGGCGGACAAGTTTATCCGCGGCCTGGGCTTGCAGCAGTTTGCCATTGAGGTTACGGAAGACGAGATGCATAAAGACCTGGATCTTTGTTACCGGAACTGGACTACGCCGTTGGAGGCGGCACGACTCTTGGAACTTTTTATTTCCGGCAAAGCGGTTCAAGGCGTGTTCCGGGATTTTATCGAAAAGACCATGCTTTCGTGCCGGACGGGAGAAGACCGTTTGCCTGCTCCCTTGGTGGGGGCGGATGCCGTTATCGGGCATAAGACGGGTTCCGGAGACCGCAATGCTGCCGGGCGGCTCATCGGAACAAACGACATCGGCTTTGTCTTTCTTCCAGATGGCCGGCACTACACGATTGCCGTGTTGGTGAAAGATTCCGAAGAGGATGCGCGTGCCACTTCGCGGATTATCGCCGATGTGTCGGAGGCCGTCTATGAACGGGTGTGCGGCGCGGAAACCGACGGATAGGCCGGGTTGCATGGCGGATTGTCGGTCCGGCGTGTGGAAAAATCTTTTTTATGCGTAATGATTCTATAGACGGCACTGTCGTCTATAGTTCTTGTTCGCAGGGACGTGATAATTGCTCTGGTGCGGGGAATAATGTTGTGGCGGCGACGCGTGTTGGGCGTCGTGGGGAAATTTCACGACCCGGCGGGTTTAAGGGAACGGTGTGGGTTTTGTGCGTTCTTTGTCTGTGTTTTGTTTGTTCATTCCCGTAGAAAGGACTATCTTTGTTCTTGAGAGTGTCGTTTACAGAGTATTCACCTTGTATAATCTTTTGCGTATGAAAACAACAGGACTTTGGGGACTTTTCATGGCCCTTTTGGGCGGGGGCTTGCCGTGTGCCGGAGTGTGGGCGGACGGTGTGCATGAGCGTTTCACCACCACGCAAGCCGGGCAGTTGGCCGGACTGATTGCCGCATCGGCATCCGACCGCGTGGACAGCCTGACGGTGTCCGGCCCGCTGGGCGGGGCGGACCTGGCGGCCATCGTGTCGGAGGAGGGCAAGCTGGCGAACCTGGCGTATGTGGATCTGACGGGCGTGGAACTGGTGGACGACGGGGAATCCTATCGCGTGGTGTCGCCGGAAGCCATTGGCATGTACACCTATTATTATTACTATTCCAAGGAAATCCGTTCGGAAAGCCATGCCCTGCAGCAGTGGACGCGCGTCTATACGGATGACCTTTCTTACTTGTTTGACCACATGACGCGTCTGACGGAGGTGCGCCTGCCCGTCGGGTTGACGGCGGTGGGGGCCGGGATGTTCCAGCAGTGCGAGGCACTTCATGCAGTCGTGTGGCCCGAAGGGGTGCGGCGTATCGGTGCGTCGGCTTTCCAAGGTTGCGGCAGCTTTCGGCTCGCGTCGCACACGTTGCGGTTGGACACTATCGGCAGCAACGCCTTTTCCGGCTGTGCCGTGCTGGCCGACACCCTTTGGTTGGAAGGCACTTCCTTGGTGGACGATGGCGCGTTTTCCAGTTGCGGCGGACTGGACTGCGTGGTGGCCGATGAGGCGTTGGAACAGATTGGAGGAGGTGCTTTCATGCACTGTACGGAGTTGGATTCCTTGTCGTTGCCCGAGGGACTGGCTCAAATCGGCGAGGACGCTTTCTTTGGTGTGCCTTGGTACGACCGCCAGCCGTCCGAGAACGGTGTGCGCTACGTGGGCGGTGTGGCCTATGAACTGATGCCCGATGCCGTGTCGGGCGGCACGGTGACGCTCCGCGAGGGTACGTTGGGGGTGGCCGACAAACTCTTTGCCGGTTCCGTCCTGACGCATGTCAGTCTGCCTTCTTCTTTGCGGCACATTGGCGGATATGCGTTTGAAAGTTGCTTTGAACTCACGTCGGTGGATTTGCCGGACGGGCTGGAAAGTATCGGAGAATGGTGCTTTTTTAATTGTACGCGTTTGTCGGAAATCAGCCTTCCCGCGTCGTTGACGGAGATGGGGACACTGGCGTTTAACGGTTGCACGGGGTTGTCGCGTGTAGTCTATGATGCGCCCTGTGCCGGGGGGGAGAACCCGTTCAGCGGTTGCAGCGGATTGACGGAGGTGGCTCTCGGGCCGTCTGTCCGTGTCTTGCCTGCTGGGATTTTTAGAGGGTGTGCCGCCCTTCGTTCGGTGACGGGCGGGGAAAAACTGGAAGAGATTGGCGCGGATGCGTTCTACGGGACGGATTTGTCCTCGTTTGCTTTTCCTTCCACGTTGCGCTTGTTGGGCAGCTCTGCGTTCGCCCGAACCGGCCTTGCGGAGGCCGTCCTGCCGGAGTCTTTGGACAGCATCGGCGGAAGTGTGTTTAGTGATTGCAAGCTGGAACGTCTGTCTGTTTGCGGAAGTCCGACGCGGGTGGATGAGGAAGCGTTTTACGGATGCGAGGTGCAGCGGTTGGAATGGAACGTGGCGGAGTTGGAAGTTTCTTTCGATTGGGGCATCGACTGCAAGGAGGCGGTCGTCGGCGGCAACGTTCGCACGTTGCCCGGTAATTTTCTGGGAAACTCCGATGTGGTGTCCGTCACCTTCGAGGCTCCTTCTTCGTTGGCCGCTTTGCCGGCCAAGGCTTTCTACGAATGCCGTTCGCTGGTGTCCATCATCCTGCCCGCTTCGGTGAAGAGCATCGGGGATGAGGCATTCCGCTTTTGTTCTTCCTTGCAGGCCGTCGATCAGGATGATGAAGCCGTGCAAGTCCGTTCGGCGGATGGAGCGGACGTGGCGAGCATCGGGGATTATGCGTTCTATTATTGTTCGTCCTTGCGGACGGTGGATTTGCCCGATGAGGCCACATGCGTGGGCGAACAGGCTTTCTGCCATTGTGGGAACCTGCAGGAAGTGGGGTTGCCTGCCGCGTTGGAAGAGATTCGAGCGTTTGCCTTCCAAGACTGCGCTTCGCTGTCCGAAGTGAAGATACCCGAGGGAACGAAAGCCATCGGCGAGAAAGCCTTCTATCAATGTGCAGGCCTGAAGCACGTCAGTTTTCCCACCACACTGGCTTCCATAGGCACGGAAGCTTTCAGTGAGTGTACTGGACTGGAAGAGATTGATTGCCCCATCGTGCAGCCTATACCTATTAATATTACGGAGTTCTGGAACGTGCCTTCCACTTGTGTGCTGCGCGTTCCCGAAGGAAGCCAGATGGAATACATGAATGCCACGTGTTGGAGAGGATTCGATATTGAAGAAGTGCCTGTTTCGGTTCCGTCCGTAGAGCTGTCTGAAGAGTTCCGTTCGGCTGTTTGCTTGAAGGCTGGCGGCATGGCACTCACCCCCGGTGAGGGACAGCGTGTGGATGTCTATACGACAGACGGGCGTTGTATGCATGTCGGGACGGATGAGGCGCAATTGTCTCTTGCGCGAGGGGTCTATATCGTCCGGATTGGAGAACACTCGTGGCGCGTGTTGGTGGAATGATTCTGTTTTTCTAATTTTGCAACAGTAAATAGTAAAAGCAAACCATTATGGATGGAATGATGCAAGATAAATATATTCGTTTCGACTGGGCCATCAAGCGGCTGCTTCGCCAGAAGGCCAACTTCGGTGTGTTGGAAGGCTTCCTGACAGTTTTCCTGGACGAGCCTATCACCATCGTGGAAATCCTGGAGAGCGAGGGAAACCAGTCTTCAGAGGACGACAAGTTCAACCGGGTGGACATCAAGGCGCGCAACAGCAAGGGTGAAAT
>CALUFQ010000064.1 GCA_944319925.1 uncultured Paraprevotella sp. | reverse complement strand
CCGGGGGCGTTTTTCTTTCCCGTTGGAACTTTTTCCCGGACACGTTTCCCGTGTCATTTTGTCGGCGGAATCCTCCGACGGGCTTTACCGCCGGCCGGACTTCCGCGCCGGGAGTGTCCCGTGTCCCGTCAAAAGGACAGGTTGGGAGGGGATTCCGCGACATTTTGGTTTCCGCATGGCGCGTGTGGCTGCGTTCTTTCCGTGTCATCCCGGCCCGGTGGCCGGATACGCGAATCTCAGAATGCGAAAATGAGCAAATTGTCAACGCGCACCCGAATGTTTCATTCTGTCAATGGAAGGATGTGCGCAGGGGGCGTATTTCCTTTCGCGCCGAAATCCGGATAATGTCCCCTGCAAGGGGACATTGTCATTATTGCAGACTTTGGCCCGGTTGCGGAATTCATAAAAACTTTTTGTAGAAATTCAAAACAGTTTCTCAATGGACGCGCCGGATGCGGATGCCTACATCCATGATGCCCGGAAGATTCTCCTGTCGCATGCAGTGCCAGACGCGGAATCGGCCAGCCTGCCCTTTTTTGAGTTGTCGGCAGCCAGACGGGGTGTCGTATTGGTAAACGCGGATGCCGCGTTGCATGCGGTTGAGCGAGTCAACCAGCTGGCATTCCACCGTGTCGCGCCATGCAAGGCGGGGCGGGGCGAATTGGTTTTCGATGACAATCCAGATGTTCTTGTAAGGGTAATCGTCATTGCAGCGCAGGCCGACGCTGAGCTGGTAAGTGCCGTCTTGTCGCAGGGTGTCGGTGTACAGCCGCAATGTGTCGTTGCGTTCCCATCCATCGGGCGCCACGTGGCAGTATTGGTGGAATACGGTGTCGGTGTCGCAGCCTGAAAGCGGCAGGACGAAGAGGCCTGCCGCGTGCACCATGCGTCGTATGAGTTTTTTCAGGACTGTCATCTGTCAGTTCCCAGGTTCGGATTTTGTTTGTTGTGTGGGCTGTGCCGGTTGGGGTTGCGTTTGTTTGTCGGCCTGTTGTGCGGGTGTGTTCTTTTTCCTGTTGTCGGGCCTGCGGCGTTCCCTGTTGTTCCGGCTTTCTTTGTTTACCTGTCTTTCGCCCTGTTTTCCTTCTTTGTTCCGGTTGCGTTCCCGGTTGCGGTGGTCCTTTCCGCCCTTCTCGTCGGCTTGGGCGTTTTCTCCTTCGGCATTGTTTTTCCGGTTGGCGTTGTCTTTGCGCTTCTTGTTTTTTTTGCGCTTGTCGAACCGGGTCAGGCTTTCCTGTTCCACGAGGTCCGAGGGCTTGACGGGCGCCGACGCGTCGATGTCGAGTTTTTCGGGTTTCTCCCCCTTGCGGTTCATGTTGATGACTTCGAAGGCCCGTGCGGCGGTCAGGGTGACCAGGTTGGCGGCCACGTGTTTGTCCGTCGAGTAAGTGACCAGTCCGGCCAGGATGTCGGCTTTGAAGAAGTAGTATTCGGCATCCATGGTTTGCAGGGTGATTTCCTTGCTGGGCAACCGTTTGCCTGCCTCCACGTAAGTGTCCACCTCGTAGTTCATGCAACATTTCAGTTTCGCACATTGTCCGGCCAGTTTCTGCGGGTTGAGGCTGATGTCTTGGTAACGGGCTGCGCCGGTCGATACGGATACGAAGTTCTTCATCCACGTGGCACAGCACATTTCCCGTCCGCACGGGCCGATGCCGCCAATGCGTCCGGCTTCCTGCCGTGCGCCGATTTGTTTCATCTCGATGCGCACATGGAAGGCGTCGGCGAGCACTTTGATGAGCTGGCGAAAGTCCACGCGGCCGTCGGCGATGTAGTAGAAGATAGCCTTGTTGCCGTCGCCCTGATATTCCACGTCGCCGATTTTCATCTGCAAGCCCAGGTCTTTTGCAATCTGGCGGGCGCGTATCATGGTGTCGTGTTCCCGGCTTTTGGCTTCTTCGTATTTTTCAATGTCAACGGGTTTGGCCTTCCGGTAAATCCGTTTGATTTCCTGTTCCGACTTGAGATTGGCCTTTTTGATTTGCAAGGGTACGAGCCTTCCAGTGAGGGTGACCACGCCGATGTCGTGTCCCGGGCTGGCCTCCACGGCCACGGTGTCGCCTTTTTCGAGCGGCAGGTGGTTGGTGTTGCGGTAATATCCCTTGCGGGTGTTTTTGAATTGCACTTCCACCAGGTCGGTGGCTTCTTCGTTGCCGGGTATGTCGGCCAGGTAGTCGTAGGTGTTCAGTTGTTTATCTTGTCGGCCGCAGCCTTTGGCGCAAAGCCCCCGGGTGGGGCCGCCGAGTTTGAATTGTTCGTCCATTTTCGTGTGATGTTTGGGTTATTGTATGAGCAGCACAATCATCTTGAGGGCAAAGTCGAAGAACACGAATTTCGGGTTCACGTTCTGTCCGATGTCGCGCTGTGCGAGTTCCAGTTCGTCCATGATGCCCGCCACGTTGCGTTCGTTGACAAAACGGGCGAAGTTTTTGGCGAAATCCGCCTCTTGGGCTGTCATGTAATTCAGCGCGGGGAGGTGGAAGTTGTAGATGAAGTTCTCCCTGATTAGCCGTTGGCAATAGGCCAGGAAGTCTTTTTGCCGTTCGCGCCCCATGGCGGCCATCTGTTCGCTCCATGCGCGCATCTCTTTGATTTTCCGTTGGTAACTTAGGCGCATGAGCAGAATGAAAAGGTCGAGGAAAAGTGCCTGGTCGCGTTGTGCGTCAAGGGCTTTCAGGGCGGCGGTGACACTGCCCCGTGCCGTCCGGGCGACGGCTTCCGCCTCGCAGCCGGGGTGAAGCCGCGTCAAAGTTTCCGCGATGAATGCCGGGGACACGCCTTTCACGTCGATGCGTTGTGTGCGGCTCAGGATTGTGGGTAGAATTTTTCCCGGTTCGTTGCTGGCGAGCAGGAAGTGGGTGTCGGCCGGCGGTTCTTCGATGAGTTTGAGCAGTTTGTTGGCGCATTCGGCATTCATCTTTTCCGGTTGCCACACGACCATCACTTTTTGTCCGCCCATGGCGGCTTTCAGGGAAAGCTTGCGTTGGATTTGTGCGGCTTCGGCGGCGTAGATGAGTGGTTGCTGGTTTTCGGCTTTCATGTCGGCCATCCAGTCTTCCATGTCGAAGTACAACCCGCTTTCCAACCGTTTCCGCCATGCGTCCATATACACGTCGCACACGCTGTTCTCGGCCGATTTGTAGCGGATGACAGGGAAAACAAAGTGGAGGTCGGGGTGGGCGAAGTGCGTGGAGAGCCTGCAGGAGGGGCACGTGCCACAGGCATCGTCCGTCCCGGGATGCCGGCATAGCAGGTATTGCGCGAAGGACACGGCCAAAGCCAATTTGCCGCTTCCGGGCGGGCCGCAAAAGAGCAGGGCGTGGGGCACACGTCCCGCCTCCGCCTCGTTGATGAGGCGTGACGCGATGGCTGCTTGTCCGATTACCTGGCTGAACATGTCGCGGGGGATCAATAGATTTGCCGGGCGATTTCCCGTATGCTTTCCACGGCGGACACGGTGTAGAAATGGATGCTGGGCACACCGTGCGCCATGAGTTCGCGGCATTGCGCCACGGCCCATTCCACACCCACGTGTTTCACTTCCTCGTCCGTCTTGCATTTTTGCAATTCGAGGGCCAGCGGTTGGGGCAGGTCGCAGTGGAACGTCTTGGGCACGATGGTGAGCTGCGACAGCTTGGCCAGCGGCTTGATGCCCGGGATGATGGGGATGCTGATGCCTGCTTCGCGCGCCCGGCGCACGAAGTCGAAATATTTCTGGTTGTCGTAGAACAGCTGGGTCACGGCATATTGTGCGCCCAGGTCGGCTTTTTGTTTCAGCACGGCCAGGTCGGCTTCCGGGTTGGGGGCTTCCTCGTGTTTTTCGGGATAGCAGGCCACGCCGAAGGAGAAGGGGCTTCCTGGCGACTTGATGGGCGATCCGTCGATGAAAAAGCCCTCGTTGAAGCGGTTGAGTTGGCCGATGAGTTCCGTGGCGTGGGAATAGCCGTCGCCCGTGGGCTTGAATGCCGCGTCTTCCTTGGCCTTGTCGCCGCGCAGGACGAGCAAGTCCGTCAGGCCGAGGAACTGCAGGTCGAGCAACATGTATTCCGTGTCCTCGCGGGTGTAGCCGCTGCAGAGCACGTGCGGCACCACGTGGATGTCGTAGTGCCGCTGGATGGCGGCGGCCACGGCGATGGTGCCGGGGCGGCGGCGGATGCGCAGCCGTTCGACGATGCCGCCCTCCAGGTCGCGATAGACGTATTCGCTCCGGTGGTTGGTGATGTTGATATAGGCGGGCGAGAAATCCCGCAGGGAGTCGATAGTGCGGAACAGCCGTTCTGTGCCCGTCCCTTTGAGCGGGGGGAGCACTTCGAAGGAGAATGCCGCTCCTTCGTGCCGTTGTATCAAGTCGATGACGTTCATTGCCTGTAATTCTGTGTTAAGCCGGAGTGTCGGCGTGTGATTCAGGCAAAGTTAAGAAAAAAAAAGGAGCTGTCAGCCATTTTCATTCATTTTTATGAGTGTGGGATACAAAGATGCGCGTCGGCGTGGAATTTCTGTATCTTTCGGTTGCAGATATGTATCCTTAGCCTAAGGATTCAGGAATCAAAGTCGGAACCGCACCGGGGGAGTTCCGGGAACTGTTCCTAATCTTGGGGATTTAACAACTGACAAATATTCGTTTGTAATCAAATGCCCTGTTTCCCGTCACTTGCCCGTGCGGAGAAAAACTCCTCCGCCTTGCAGGGGAGGTGGCTCGAAGAGCCGGAGGGGTTTCCCACTCACGTGTCATTCCGCAAGGGGAACAAAGGGGCCATTATGGCCGCCGCAAGGGGAACAAAAGGGTCGTTACGACCCCGCAAGGGAAACAAAAGGGTCGTTACGCCCCCGTGGGTGTGAGCCCCCTCCGCCCCTTCGGGGCTCGTCCCCCTGCGAGGCGGGACAGTTCATTCCTGCCGGCTTTGACTGCCGACATTCAGAAGTTTGTAAAAGCAGGAACTCTGCGCCACCCAATTGCCTCAATTCATTTTTCCATTAGTGTTAAATCCCCCAAAATGCGAACTGTTCCGAGTTCCGGTGCTAGGTTACCGGGGGGGTATGGAAAAGAGGAAGGCCGCCACGTGCCCGGTGTCGGCAGCGTGGCGGCTTTTCCTGATAAGTGCAAGGCGTTGTGGTTTATTTCTTCACCTTGAAGATGACGAAGTTCTTGCCTTGGATGGTGGCCTTCACCGTGTTACCTTCAGCTTTGGCAACACCCTCCTGGGGCACGATGGCATTCGGAGCTTCAAGCGTATTGTCCAAAGCGAACTCTGCGCAGTCCAATGTCAGCGTGGCGGCATTGCCCTTGATGGCCTTCAGGCCGTCGAACTTGATGTCAATGGTCTTGGGCTGTTCGGTGGTGTTGATGACCTTGACGATGTATTCTTCCGTGTTCTTGTCATACACTGTGCTGGTGAAAAGCCCGTCCTCGCCTTTGGGGGTCGGGGTGGACAGCGTGGCCGGTACGACGTTGGTGCCCATGTTGCGGGCATACATCTGCTGCACGTAGTAGCTTACGGACTTCACGCTGTTCAGGTTGTCGAACCAAATCAGGTCGGGACGCCATTGCCAGCCCTCGACATGGGCGAAAAGCGGGGCATAGGTGGCCATGTGTACAATGTCGGCATTGCGTTCCAAGGTGGTCATAAAGGCAGCTTCATAAATCGAAGCGCCTGCATGGTTCCACTTCATGCCATGGCCGTGGTCGTGACAGGCATATTCGCCGGCGAAGACCTTCGGGCCGGTACGGTCATAGTCATCGTAGCGGTTCATGCTGTTCTTGAACCAGTCGATGGGACGGTAGAAGTGTTCGTCCACAAGATCGACTTTCTGCTTTTTCATGTCTTCCCAGCCGAGGTCGAACATTTTGCCTTCCGAGTCGGGGCCGGAAGAGCCGATGATGAGGATTTCAGGATGAGCCTTGCGGATGGCATCCACGAAGAATTTCAGGCGGTCGAAGTAGAACTTGTCCCACTGCTCGTTGCCGATGGCCAGGTATTTCATGTTGAACGGTTCGGGATGTCCCATTTCGGCGCGCACCTTGCCCCATTCCGAATCGGCAGGCCCGTTGGCAAACTCAATGAGGTCGAGCGCGTCGTCAATGTATTCCTTCAAGCCTTCGGCCGAGCATTCTGCATGTGCCTTTTCATTATCCCAGTTTTGGTATTGGCAACACATGCCCACGTTCAGCACGGGCAACGGGGCCGCGCCGATTTCCTCGCTCAGCAGGAAGTATTCATAGAAGCCGAGGCCGTAGCTTTGGAAATAGTCGGGATAGTAGCGGTTGATGAACGTCGATTCCCAACGGTTCTTGTTCAGCGGGCGGTTCTCTACCGGGCCGATGGTGTGTTTCCATTGGTAACGGGTTTCCAAGTTTGAACCCTCCACGATGCAGCCGCCGGGGAAGCGGAACACGCCCGGGCGCAGGTCGTACAAGGCTTGCGCCAAGTCCTTGCGCATGCCGTTTTCATGTCCCATCCAAGTATCGACGGGGAAGAGCGACACGTGCTCCAAATCAACCGTGCCTGTGCCCGACTTGTGTTGCGGGTTGGAGAGGAAGATGCGCAGGTTGGCTTTGGCGATGGTGCGGTTGGACTTCATCACCATCGTATATTTCTTCCATTCCTTGGAGTCGATGACCAGGTCCTGGCTGACGAACTGCTGGTTGTTGTCCATGGTGTTTTGGTCGATGAACTGCACCATCAGCGTCACCGGGTTGCCGTCTGGCACACGAGCCCATACGGAGAAGCGGTATTCCTCACCATTCTTCAGTCCGATGCCAAAGAAGCCTTCGTTTTGGATGCCCGTCCACATGTCGCCGTGCCCGGCACAGGCGAGACGCACGTAGTGCGGGTTCTTGTCAAACGGTCCGTCGTTTTGCAACGTCACGTTGCCAAACATTTCCCATCCCATAAAATGGTCTGGCGTGAATTCGAACGAGCGGTTCTTGACAAGTTCGGCATACAGTCCGCCGTCGGCTCCGAAGTTGATGTCTTCGAAAAAGATTCCGTACATGGTCGGCTGGATTTCAGCCCCGATTTTCTTGGTCTGCACCGTCACGGTGTTGTCCTGTGCGAGGCCCGCGTGGGAAGAAACCACGAGCACCAGCCCGGCAAGCAGAGAGTTGATTTTCATGATTGATAGAAATTAGTCTATTAATGATATGTTTTTACGGTGCTAAAATACTTATATTCGTTTAAACTTGCAACATTTTTTTATATTTTTGTTATTCGTTAGGCAGAAAAGTGTGGGACAGGCGGGGAATGGCGTATGAAAAGAACAAGAAAAAGGAAGTGGATAGGATGGATTTCGGCTATGTCCGCAGCGGTCGTAGCCGGTGTGTTGCTTTTTTCCCCGGCTTCCGACGAGCGATGCCGAAAGGGTGTGGGCGAGGCCTGCACGGTGTCGTGGTATGAACTGGAAGTGAAAGGCGTGGACACGCTCTATTTCACTTCATTCGGACGAGACGGACTTCCCGCAGGACTTTCTTCCCGCCAAGAAGAGGTTCCCCGCATATTTCGGAGCAATGCCTTTTTCGTGGCATGGTCGGGGCGGTTGCTGACAGCGGCCGACTCATTGACACGCCCCGAACAAAAACCGGAAGACCTGCACAAGATGCTACGGGGAGCATTGGCGCAGCTGACGGAAAAGCAAAAAACATGCACCGTGCTGCTGGACGAAATGGATTATTACCGCCGGACGCATTCGGTCGTGGACGACGGCTTCCATCAGGTAATGGCGCACGATGAAGAAATCAGGGCACAGGCCGAGGACATCAGCCGGTGCCGGCAAGTGGTAGAAGCTGCCCTGAAAGGCGCAACGGCGCGAGTGCGCTTCCGCGCGGAACGCACAGTGTGTTTCCATGCGACGGGCGACACGGCGCGGATGCACCGTCTGGCTTGCCGCCTGTTGTCGGGACAGCCGCAGGGCATGGAAGTCTGGCAAACCATCAACGGAAAGGTTCCTTACGGCATTCCCCGTTTCCGGCTGGTTCCTTTTCCTTATTTTACGCTTCGTCTGCCCGGCAGCCTTTTCAGCGTATGCGCCCATTGGGGCAGCCATGGACGCGAGGCGGCAGCACATGGCGTTTGCCCGTCCCTAGTACGGACAGCCATGCCAAAGGCTATGGCAGCGGTGCCGTTGGTGGACGGCGGGAACGGCGCACCCGTATTCGGCACAGCGGGTTGCCTGGCAGGGATGTACGCCCATGGCCGGATATGGGACTCATGGGAACTGTATCGGCAATCAATGGCGCATGCTTCGTGGGCATGGTGCGTATGGGAAGACGCCAAGGCATGGGGCCTGCACCTGCGGGACGCTTGGCTACATTGGAAGGAGACGGGCACATGGCAGACGGATACACCCCATGCCTCCCGGCTATTGGAATATGGGACGTGGCAGGAAGGCGACACGTCGTATTACGGCCAGTTGGCGGATGGCATTCCCGAAGGGGAAGGCATAATGAAATTTCCCAATGGGACATATAGCGGGAATTGGCAACGTGGACGGCGCGAAGGTTTCGGAGAATGGACAGACACGGCAGGACGGGTGTTCCTAGGACATTGGCGGGCCGACACCTTGCAGCGGGGAACTTGCCGCGACAGCATGGGCGAATACCGGGGAAGGTTCAATCGCAACCTGGAAGCACACGGACACGGACGGCACACAGGAAAAGACGGCAGCTATTATTCCGGACAATGGACGGACGGGCGGCGCAATGGTTTCGGTTTTTCCGTATGCCCCGGTGAAGTGGTCAAGTGCGGCGTGTGGCGTCGCGGGATATTCCGTGGAGAACAGATGCTCTACCATGCCGAACGGGTCTATGGCATTGACATTTCCAAGTATCAACACGTGCGTGGCCGGCGGGTGTATGGCATTGACTGGCCGAGGTTGCGCATCACGCACTTGGGGCATATCAGCCGGAAAAAGGTGGAAGGCGAGGTGGATTACCCCGTCTCGTTCGTGTATATCAAGTGTACGGAAGGCATGACGGTGCGCAATCCTTATTACGCAAAAGACCTTCGTGCCGCCCGCCGCCACGGTTATCCCGTGGGGGCATACCATTTCTTTTCCACACGTCCGGCCCGGAAACAGGCTGCTTATTTCCTGCGCCATGCAAACCTGAAGCGTGGCGACCTGCCACCCATGCTCGACATGGAATTGAATGACCGCAAGATTGCGGCCATGGGCGGACGCGACGTGCTTTTCCGCGAAATGCTCACGTGGCTGGACATTGTGGGACGGCGCACCGGCACCACACCTATATTATATGTGAACCAGAATTTCGTCAACCGCCATTTGCCTTTTGCTCCGGAAGCCCTGAAAGCCTATCCCGTGTGGGTGGCGCGCTATGGGGAATACAAGCCTTACGTACACTTGCTTTATTGGCAGTTGTCGCCCGACGGTACGGTGAGGGGCATCCGCGGAGGAGTGGACATCGACGTGTTCAACGGGTCGAAGGCGCAGTTTGAACGGTATTTGCAGACGCAGACCGTTAAGTGAACAGCCTGTCACCCCCGGTTCCATACAAAAGCAGCGACACAGGCAAGACATCCTCGAAAAAAGACTTATTTTTGTAGCATGGACGAATTGAATGACTACTATTTCGATGATTTGGACTTGACGCTCCTGAAACGTTTCTTCCGTGAGGAGGGCCGCCCGTGTGTGCTGGCGAAACGCGAGTATTTCATCCGGCAGGGCGAACAGGCAAGGGGCGTGGCTTATGTGGAAGAAGGCATCTTCCGCTTGACCCGCACGGACGCGGGCGGGAACGAACACGTGACGGGTTACAGTTTCCGCGACAGTTTTGTGGCGGAGTATTCCTCATGCTTATGCAACCGCCCGTCTTTGGCGGATGTGCAGGCCGTGGTGGAAAGCCGCGTCTATGTCGTATCCTATGAGCAGCTTTCCCGTTTTTGGGAACGTTCGCCGGAGCATTTGCGCTTACGGGCAAGGGTGGCCGAGCAGCTGTTTGTCATGGCCTACCGCCGTTTGACGGACAGCTATTGCTGCACACCGGAAGAACGCTATGTGGACCTGATGCGGCGTTATCCGGAGTTAAAGGAACATCGTCCGTTGAAAGAAATCGCTTCGTTCATCGGCGTGACACCCGAAACGGTCAGTGCCATCCGCCGGAAATTGCTCAAGGAAGGGAAATCTTGAAATATTTCAAGGAAAAGAGGGCCAGAGGACACGACTTTGCTTGCTTTGGAACACAGAACCAATGCAACAACACCATTCATGTTTCATCCTCACACCGCATAAAGCGGAATATTGGTCAGGCTGGTTTGTGCTTTATAAGGCAGCATCGAATACCGTTCGGCATGCAAGTCGGGACGTTTGCCGAGTAAAGTTGTCAACGAATTGGCCCTGACGTTTCCCTCTGCCTTCACTTCTATCGGAACCACTCCGCCCTCCCGCTGGATAACAAAATCCAATTCAAGGCGCGAATTGTCCGTCGTGTGGTAATAAATGGGGCAGACACCTTTGCTTTTCATTTCCTGTAAGACAAACTGCTCGGTCATTCCGCCTTTGTATTCCTTGAATATGTCGTTCTTTATCAAGACTTGCGAAGGAGTCGTGTTGACCATCGCTCCCAGCAAACCGACATCAAGCGTATAAAGTTTGAAAGCGGAAAAGTCTTCATAGATATCAAGCGGAAATTCTAATTTCGTGCATCGGGAAACCTTATACAACAAACCGGAATTGACCAGCCACTGGATAGCCATTTCGAAATCATTTGCCCTGGCCCCTTTACGCAAAGCACCATAAATGAATTTCTTGTTTTCCTTGAAAAGCTGGGAAGGAATGCTGTTCCACACCATGCGGATGCGTGGCACCTGTTCGCGGGGCGCGTGTTTGGAAAAGTCAAGGTCATAACCTTGCAATATCTCCTGCTGGATGCGCCTTACCTCTTGCAAAGCACCTGTCTCTACATAGTGGAGCACGGCTTCGGGCATACCGCCTACGTAATAATATTGGCGGAGCAAGTCGGTATATTTTTCGTGCAACAGATTGATGGTGCCGAAATCACGTTCGCTAAGCAACTTGCAGGCTTCCGTCTCGCCTTTAGCCCATAGGAATTCTTCAAAATTCATCGGGTAGAGATTGATGACATTCACCTTGCCTACCGGATAGGAAACATGCTTATGCAAAGCAATTCCTAATAGCGATCCCGCTACGGCTATGTGATAATCGGGGGCTTCTTCTTTGAAATATTTCAAAGCTTCCAAGGCTTCGGGTATATCCTGCACTTCGTCCAAAATGATAAGCGTGTCGCCCGGGGTGATATCCACAGAAGTCATGGCACGCAGGCCGCGCAAAATCCGTTCCACATTGAAGTCTTGCCCGAAAAGCTGTTGAGCCAACGGGTTCTTGCGGCACACCACGTATGCTTCTTTTTTATAGTAATTCCGGGCAAACTCGCGGAGCAGCCAAGTTTTGCCCACCTGCCGTGCCCCGTTCAACACGAGAGGCTTCCGGCCCGTCCTGTTCTTCCATTCTATAAGTTCTTGCAATGCAATACGTTTCATGATATTCGCACATTTTTCCGCACATAAACCGTGTACGGTCATACATTTTTTCGCACTTGTTTCTGACGCAAAGATACATAAATCCGCAGATAAATTGGGCGGGGAGGTACATTTTTCTGCATCTCGCCACACCGCTCTTTCATTAAGAAAACATTTTGAATTTCTACAAAAAGTTTTTTCCTCGCTTGATGTACTCGTTTCGAGCGTACTTTGAGCGATTTTCCGGCCGTTTCCTTTTGACTATAGAAGCGGGAAATCTTGAAATATTTCAAGGAAAATGTGAATAGGCGGGCTTAATTTTGCTTGCGAAACAATAAAAGCAAAGAAAAAATGAGAAGAATCATGATTGTGGGTGCCACTTCCGGCATCGGTGAAGGATTGGCGCGCAGGTATTCGGCTGAAGGGCAAGTGAAAGTGGGTGTAATGGGGCGGCGGGCCGACCGCCTGAAGGAGTTTTGCCAACTCCGTCCGGAGGCATTCGAGGCAGAGGCATGCGATGTGACGAAATTGGAGGGATTGGAAACCTCGCTGGAGCGGTTGGCGGCCCGCATGGGAGGCTTGGATTTGTTGGTGTTGTCCGCCGGAACTGGAGAACTGAATCCTTCGCTGGATTACGGAATAGAACGCCCGACATTGGAAACGAACGTGTTAGGCTGGACGTGCGTGGCGGATTGGGCAGTGCGCTATTTTGAACAGCAGGGACATGGGCATCTGGCTGCCATTACTTCGGCAGGAGGCCTGCGCGGCAGCGGGGTGGCACCTGCATACAGTGCCACCAAGGCTTTTCAGATGAATTACCTGGAAGGGCTACGGCAACGGTTGCATGGGAAAAAGCTTCCGGTGCATGTCACCGACTTGCGCCCCGGTTTCGTGGATACAGTCATGGCCAAAGGCGAAGGGCTGTTTTGGGTGGCTCCGGTGGACAAGGCATGCCGTCAAATCATGCGTGGCATTGCCCGCCGCAAGGACGTGGTCTATGTCACCCGCCGTTGGCGGTTCGTGGCCTGGCTCTACCGCCGTATCCCCGGCTGGCTGTTCAAGCGGATGCAAGGGTAATCTCCGGCTTGAAAGAAGATATACTGACTTGGCCAAGTAAGTATATCTTCTATTTAGGAAGCAAGTATCTTTTGGTCACCGGAAAGCATAAGCGTTTCCCCGGCAAGGCATGCTGTCGCGCCCTTGCCGGAAAAACACAAATCCTACTGATAGATGAGTTTTGTGGCGTATGCGCCATATCCCGTATAGGCTTTCAACAAATAGAGGTGTCCTCGCCGGAGCGCCTTCGGGGCAAACTCGCCCCTGCCCTCCTCTTGTGTGGCATGGTTTACAGATTCGACAAGCTTGCCGGAGGCATCATGGAAATCCACGCGGAGAAGCACACCACCGCTTTGCGGCCACTGCAACGTGACTTGCCCGTTTGCCGAAGCGGCTTTGAAATCACGGTCGGACGCCAAGGCGATATCCTTGATGGCCGTTTCATGGGCAAACAAGTCAATGTCGGCGGCGAACCGTTCGCCATCGAACTTCAACAGATGGCCTTTTTCCGTGCCACACCAAATGCTGCCCTCGTCGTCTTCATGCAACACACCGATGTTTTGCCGGTTATCGGCAACGAACACCTTGAATGTGCCATCTGTTTGGCGTTTCACCAATTTGCCATTGGCGGAAGCCAGCCACAATGCCCCGTCCTTGTCCACAAGCACGTCCCACACCGTGTCCACAGGCAATGAACCTTCCGCTTGAGTGTATGTCGTGACAGTAGTGTACGCCATGTCGTAGCAGTGCAGGCCGTGCCTGGTGCTGGTGATGCCCCATACGCATTGGTTTCCCTCGTCCACAGCAATTTTGTTGCAGAGGTATCCTTTCCGGAATGGCAGGTTTTTGTAGTCCTCCATATGTTCCATGAGGTAACCTTCCACCTTGGACAGTCCGGTGTTTTCTTCGCTGAGCCACACGCGTCCTTGGCTGTCGATGTCAATGTCATAGACGATGCCGTTGCTGGAAGACAGTTTGTCCCCGCATTGGAAACCTCCGGTGAGCACCCCGTTCGCATCCAACCGGGCAAGATAGGCCGCGGCTCCGCACCAGATGTTTTCCCCGTCGTCTTCTATTGCCATGACATAATCCCTGGCGGAGAGGTAAACGTTTTTCCTCCATTGCCCATCAGGCTCCAGAATATACGCGCCTTTTCCCCACGTGCCTACCCACACGTTACCATTAATTGCACAGTGCACACAGCCGATGGAGGCGTCTTGGTCGTTTGCGTCCGTTTGATAGGTGGCAAGGCTGGTTCCCGTCTGCATGTCAACTGCTATCAGGTCGCGCAAGGTGCTGACCCAGATTGTGCCGTTGGAACTGTCTATGTTGAATACGCGGCGGTCGCGGATGGTCCCTTGTGCTCCCATTCCTAGGCAAACAAGACACGACATAATTATAATATGTATCCGTTTCATGATTTGTATTTGTAGGTTAATGATTAAGTTTGATGTTTCTCGTTCCAAATATAGTTCCTTTTCTTGATATTTGCAAAAGCTCGTTCATTTTTTCCGACAAAGGTTTCCACATGGTGGGATTTATGGCGAGCATGCCATGATACACTCCCAACAATCCGTCAAAAATCGGATAACGCTGCAAACTAAAAACGCTTTGACAAACTTGGTATTAATATAATCAGGGGGCAATGCTTGCAATTTAAATCATTGTTACTATTTTTGTGCAGGAAAGATTTAAAATGCAATCATTATGGAGGACGTTTATTCGCTATCAGATGCTCAAATCCAGGAAAAATAGGAGAAAGACTTAAGACTACAAGGCTTAAGCAGAATATAACCCAAGATAGTTTGGCTGCATCATCATCGATATCACGCTCATCGGTGCAGAAGATAGAAGCAGGCGAAATCAAGTCTTTTGATGCGTTTCTTCGTATATTGAGGACGCTCGGCATGCTTGATGAACTTAGCCATCTATGCGAAGAGGAGCAGATGAGCCCAAGCGAATACTTTGAGATAGTATAGTCAAGAAGAAATGGTTTGCGAATAGCACCAAACGAAATTTAGTTAGAAGTGTCTCCAGCTCTTCTTTTTGCGCTTTTGGGAATAATATCCAAGCATGAAAGTTTCAAGCACTTGGAACTGGGTGTTCCGGGCTTTGAAACTAGGTGTTTCAGGCTTTGAAACTTTTAGACCGTGAGGCGGGGAGGCCTCTATGCACACCCTGTCTGGACGAACCGCTTTTCCTTCCCCGGCATACAGGACGATTTTTCGCAAACCATTTTTGTTCGGCTATAAAGATGCCATTCAGCCAATCTCCTATATCTCCGACAAGTCGCTGACAGGTGATACGGGTCATAAGAAAAGTAAAAAGGGTACAAGGATTTTGGAGGGGTTTGTTTATCTTTGCAATCCGATAAAGTGTCGAAAAAGCAAACAGGACGATGCGGAAGAAAAGAGCGATGCAAGGATTGGTCGTGTGCATAGTATTCGTGGCCGTAATTGCCGGCGCGGTGGCGTGGTTTCTCCACACGCCGGCTTTCGGGCGTTTGCCACAGGGCGAGCGACTGGAACGCGTCAAGCGGTCGCCCCATTTCCGGGACGGGGAGTTCCGGAACTTGTCACCCACACGCTTGATGACTTCCGAAAAAAATCGTTGGGAAGCGATGTGGGAGTTTGTGTTCAAGAAATCGCCTGAAGGATTACGTCCGGACAAGCCATTGAACGCCATGAAGACCGATTTGCACAAGCTTGATCTGCGGGAGGACTTGTTGGTGTGGTTCGGCCATTCCTCTTATCTGTTGCAGATGGGCGGGAGGCGTGTCCTTGTGGATCCCGTGTTCTGCGGCGCGTCGCCGGTGTCTTTTGTCAACAAACCTTTCCCCGGTACCGACATTTACAACCCGGATGACATGCCGGACATTGACTACCTGATTATCACGCATGACCATTGGGATCATTTGGATTACCGGACGGTGACACAGTTGAAAGGCCGGACACGCAAGGTCGTTTGTCCGCTGGGGGTGGGCGAACATTTCGAATATTGGGGCTTTGAGCCGTCCCGGATTGTGGAATTGGATTGGGACGAATCGGCAGCATTGGACAGCGGTTTCACGGTGCATTGCCTGCCCGCACGGCATTTCTCGGGTCGCGGCTTACGGTCGAACCGCACGTTGTGGGCTTCGTTCATGCTCGAAGCGGAAGGGCGGACGGTGTTCGTGGGCGGTGATGGCGGCTATGGGGCACATTTCGCAGAAATTGCCCGTCGTTTTCCCCATATAGACTTGGCTGTTTTGGAAAACGGGCAATATAATGCCGACTGGCGTTACATCCACACGATGCCCAAATACTTGTCTGCGGAAGTCAAGGCTCTAAAACCCAAACATGTGCTCACGGTGCACCATTCCAAATATGCCTTAGCCCGCCACCGCTGGGAAGAGCCTCTCGAGAATGTCCGGCAGTTGGCCGAAACGGAAGATTCGGTGGATGTGTGGCAACCGGTTATCGGGGAAGTAGTGAGATGGGCCGAAAGATAAAAATATGGATTCTTTAAAATAAACGCTTATGAAAAGGTTTTTTGGAACATTGTTGTGTGCCGTGGCTTGCTTGTCGGCTTGGGCATGGAGCCAAGGCGCGGGTGCAGACGAGGCGAAAGAGCAAGACAAAACTCCGGCCAAAGTCTATTTTATAAAGGAAATCAACGCGCAAAATCTCTTAAAGATTTACGATGCCCTTGGCCGCCAAGTTACCGGAAAGGTAGCCGTGAAACTGTCCACGGGCGAACCGGGGAACAACAATTACCTCAATCCTCAGCTGATTAAAGATTTGGTGCAGAAAGTTGACGGAACCATCGTGGAATGCAATACGGCCTACGGCGGCGGACGTTCCAACACGAAAAGCCACCTGAAGGCGGCCAAAGACCACGGTTTCACCGACATCGCCCCGGTGGTCATCATGGACGCGGAAGGGGAAACCGCGTTGCCGGTGAAAAACGGCAAACACCTGAAAGCCGACTATGTGGGCAAGGATTACATGAACTATGATTTCACGCTCGTATTGTCCCACTTCAAGGGGCATCCGATGGCCGGATTCGGCGGTGCCATCAAGAACATTTCCATCGGCATCGCTTCTTCCGCAGGAAAGGCTTATATCCATTCGGCCGGCAAAACGAAAGACACCGGGAAAGTGTGGGGGCAGTTGCCACAACAGGATGACTTCTTGGAGGCTATGGCCGAAGCAGCCAAGGCCGTGGCCGACCATTGTGGCGACAAAATCTTGTACATTAGCGTAGCCAACAACCTTTCGGTGGACTGCGACTGTGTGGCCACGCCGGAAGACCCCAAAATGGGTGACATCGGCATCTTGGCTTCGCTCGACCCCGTGGCACTGGACAAAGCCTGCATTGATTTGGTGCGCGCATCGGAAGATCATGGCAAGGTGCACCTCATTGAGCGCATTGATTCCCGGCACGGTATGCACGTGTTGGATTATGCCGAGCAAATAGGATTGGGTTGCCAGCAATACGAGTTGGTGGAATTGGAATGAAAATGCGGTTTCTTTTTTTGATGTGAACAAGGAACCGTTTTGAGCTTGTTGTGCGATGCTTTGGGTGGGTTTTATCCCAAGCTGCTTCTTGTCCATCGGGTTTGTCAAGCCGATTTGTTCCTCCTTGGCATGGCAATAGGAGAATGAAATGCACCAAAGGGCAACCTTGGTGCATTTCATTAGATTGGATTCAAGTTCTGTCAGAGGGTGAATTTGGTGGAAAAAACGCCTTTTGATGTCTTGAGGGACAGCACGTAAACTCCAGGGCGCAAGTCTTCTATTCCCATTTTGTCGGAGACGACGAAGAGGCTTTTTTCTAGAATGCCAGATGTGGAGTAAATGTTCACAGTCCCTTCAATGGTTTCAGGGAAATAGATGGTCTGGTCGGCAATGCGGATATCCATGTCGTTTATTGTGGTTTTTTTCACGTCAGTGCCGGATGTAGGCTCGAAGCGGGCAATGGCTGTCGTATTGCCATTGATTTGAAATTCTATCATATCCGTCTCGTAATGAGTCCCGTTTATGTTCCAATATGCACATCGGTAACCTTCCATGGGCACGGCATACAATCGGATGGTATTTCCGACAAGATATTTTTGCGCAACGACATCTTGATTGTAAATCTTGGATTCCCCAGGTTTATCGGGTGATCTGGGTCAGTAGAAATTCAGTGGGGAAACGGTTTCATGCTACCCCTCTGATATGCTGCGACAGATTTGAGATCCATCGCAACAAAGGTTTGTCCGTCCGGAGGCAAAACTCCTCCGCCTTGTAGGGGAGGTGGCCCGCAGGGCCGGAGGGGTTTCCCATGCACAAGAGTGACTTTCCTCTTTTTCCGACCCGTTTATGTTATCCGCAGATGCGTCCGGTGTTGTTCCCGTGGGCGTGAGACCCCCTCCGCCCCTTCGGGGCTCGTCCCCCTGCGAGGCCTACCCATTATACACATCTTTTTAACATTTGCACAT
>CALUFQ010000063.1 GCA_944319925.1 uncultured Paraprevotella sp. | reverse complement strand
GTACGCCGCGCCGATGCGGTGAAGGGCCTGAAGAAGGGCATCTATGTCGTCGGCGGCAAGAAGGTTATCGTGGCCGGAAACTGATCATGAACCTATGAGGCCGGGGCGGACGGACATTCCGTCTGGGGCTCCGGCCTCTTTCTCCTTTTGTCCGGCGGAGCCGGACGGAAGCATAAACCAAGGTTGTTGGAACTTATTAAAAGAACAGACAGTATATGTTAGAAAGAGTATTAAGAAGCAGGCCATGGAGGCATTGGGCATCGGTCGGCGTGGTGGCCGGGGCGATGTGCATGATGCCGGCTTGTTCCGACGATTACGAGTGGGCGGAGGAAACGCCGTCGTGGTTGGGGGCGAGCATCTATGATGAACTGGCCCGTCGCGGCAATTTCAGCATTTTCCTGAAGATGGCGGATGAACTGGGGCAGTCCGAATTTCTGAAGAAGACAGGAAGCGTGACGGTCTTCGTGGCCGATGATGATGCCTACCGTGCGTATTTCAAGGCGCACGGGATGGACGAGAATAACCTTACACCTTCCATGAAAAAATACCTGTTGCACAGTTCCATGCTGGAAAATGCCTACGTGTTGGACATGTTGACCAACGCCAGCGAGGGGAACTCCGTGCTCAAAGGGCAGGTGATGCGCCGTACCAACACGGAATGGTCTTACTATGATTCCATTCCTGCCGTTTCGGCCCTCCAATTGCCCGAACCTTCGGTCAGTGCCGACTGGTGGGCCTATTTGCGCGACAAGAACCAGCCGTTGTATAACCTGATGGATGACGGCACCGTGCCGATGGTGCATTTCATTTGGCGGCAAATGATGACCCAGGGGATTACCAAAAGCGACTTTTCTTATCTCTTCAATGGAACGGATTTCCAAGAGGATGATGTATATATAAATAATGTACGCGTGCGAGAGGGCAACGTGACGTGCCAGAATGGGTACATCCATATCATGGACGATGTGCCCGCCCCGTTGCCCAACATGGCGGAATACTTGCGCACGAATGGGAACACCAAGCTGTTCAGCAAACTGATTGACCGTTTTTCGGCACCGTTTGCAGACGCGGGCATGACGGCCTCCTATGCTTATTACCAGAATTATTATGCCGGGCAGAACCTTTATCCCGCGCTCTTGGGCGGTGATTCCATCTATGTGCGCCGTTACTTCTATTCTTCGGCCGACGGGAGCAGCTTCACGAGCTTCAACGGCAAGCAAGTAGATGCGACGCTGAAGTTCGACCCCAGCCAGAACGATTATGCAGAGGCGGACAATGTGCAGGAGGACATGGGTGCCATCTTCGCGCCGACCGACGAGGCGTTGACGAATTACTGGAACGGCGACGGCGGAACGTTCCTGCGCGAGCGTTACCCGAGCGAGGAGCCGTTTGAGAATGTGCCCAACAGCGTGTTGGCGGAGTTCCTCAACAACCACATGCAGTATTCTTTCCTCTCCTCGTTGCCCAGCCGCTTCTCGACGGTGCTCGACGACGCGAAAGAACCAATCAACCTGGACGAGGGCGACATCACGACGGGGACGCAGGTGTGCAACAACGGTGCGGTCTATGTGATGCGCAACGTGTATGCCCCGGCTTCGTTCCGCAGTGTGCTGGCGCCGACGTTGGTGAACGAGGACATGAAGGTGATGGCTTGGGCCATCGACTACTTGGACTTCAGGCCTTATCTGCTGTCCATGGTGAGCTACTACGATTTCCTGATTCTGACGGACAAGGCTTTGTCGCGTTATATTGACCCAGTGTCTTACAGCACGAACAACCCGCGCTGGTTCCGTTTCTATTTCGACGAGGCGACGCAGACGGTGCAGGCTTATTCCTACCGCTACGACAAGACTGTCGGCGGATTCGAGGGCTGCACGGAAGAAGACGTGCAGTTGCTGAACAGCGTGTTGACGACACCCGACGACGGCACTCCGGCTTATTATGCGCCCAACGCGGTGGTGACGGACAGGCTGGAAGACTTGTTGAACTTCTGCATCATCCCGCGCGACGTGTTGGGCGGGAACTATGTGGGCAACGGATCTGAGTATTTCCAGACCAAGGACGACGGGGCGACCCACATCCGTCAGTCGGCAGGCAGCGTGACCGTGGAAGACCAGTTCAGCGGGCAGGAAGTCCCGGCGCGGGATGTCGTGGAGACGGACAACGGTAAGTATTACGTGCTCGACCAGATGGTGCAGCCTACGTTCCGCTCGTTGACGGCGGAGCTGTCCTCGCACGAGGAATACTCTGAGTTTTACAAATTGCTGCAGGGCAACGAGAATTGGACACCCGTGCAGGAGACCATGTATGCCCAGTTGCGCCAAAGCGGGAGCAATTACAGTATGAACGATGACAACACGACGGTGAGGTTCTTCAATTCCTATTATTACACGGTGTATGTGCCCGACAACGAGGCGATGCAGAAGGCATACGACCTCGGCTTGCCCACTTGGGACGACATCAACGCCTTGGCCGACCAATATGCCGGGACGGACGTGAATGTCGATAGCATGCAGACGGCTTGGACGCAGCGGTTGCTGAATTTCCTGAAGTACCATTTCCAGACCAACTCCATCTATATCGGGGGAGACCGGCGCGACGGCAATTACGAGACGGCGGCTTTCTATTCCGACGGGCCTCAGGAAGGCTTATGTTACACTTTGAAGGTGCAGTCGGATGCCAGCCATATTTCCGTGGTGGACAACTCCGAACTGACGCAGGATGTGACTATCCGTCCGGATGCCGAGGGTGCGTACTACAACCGGATGATCCGCGAATATTCGTTCGGGGAGTCTGATGGCAATGCGGTGAAATCGGCCTCGGATCTTATCTCCACCTCCTCGTATGCCGTGGTGCACCGCATCAGCGAGCCGCTCATCTATGACGACGAGTGCCTTTTGATGCGCGAAGGGAGCGCGACGGGAAATTGACGGGACGAACAAAAAGACCAATTAAAAAAGAAGAGACATGAACAAGATAAAATATTGCATAGCGCTTTTATGCCTGCTGTGTCCGTTGCTGGCCAAGGCGCAAGGACATGTGGTCAGCGGTACGGTGTCGGACGAGTTCGGGCCGTTGATTGGCGTGTATGCCGTGGAAATCGACGGAAACAACCGTATCATCGAGGCTTCCGTGACAGACATGAACGGTCACTTCTCGTTGAAGGTGCGCAACACGCAAGACCGCTTGCGTTTCACCTACATGGGGTACAAGACGGAAATTTTCGACATCGGCAACCGCAAGGTGTTCAACGTCACCATGGTGGAGAACAGCCGGACGCTGCGGGAAGTGGTGGTCAAGGAAAATGCCATCAAGGTGGCCACGGGTGGCTTGGACATTCCCGAACGGGAGCAGTCGTTTGCCCAGCAGACCATCAAGATGGAAGAGTTCGAGGGGTTGTCCATCACTTCGGCCGATGAAGCCTTGCAAGGGCGTATTGCCGGGTTGGACATCATCGCCAATTCCGGTAACCTGGGTTCGGGCACATCGATGCGCCTGCGCGGCGTCTCGACCATCTATGGCGACGCGGAGCCGCTCATCGTGCTGAACGGCAACATCTTCGAGAGGAATACGGACGATGACGTGGACTTCAACAACATGACCGACGAGCAGTTCTCCGAACTGTTGAGCATCAACCCCGAGGACATCGAGAGCATCTCCGTGCTCAAGGACGCGGCGGCCACGGCCCTGTGGGGGTCGAGGGGTGCCAACGGTGTGATCAGCATCGTGACCAAGCGCGGTAAGCGGGGTAAACCGCGGCTGACCTATTCGCTGCGCCTGAAGGGCACTTACCAGCCCGAGGGCTACAAGCTCCTCAACGGTGACCAATACACCATGTTGATGAAGGAGGAGTTCTTCAACACGAACCAGAACCCGGAGAGCCAGCCGATGTTGAACTACAACCGGGAATATCCCGAATACGAGCAGTTCAACAACAACACCGACTGGCGCGACGCCGTGAAGCAGTTCGGCCTGTTCCAGACGCATTACGTCTCCCTCGAGGGCGGCGGCGAGAAGGCGAACTACCGTATCTCGGCGGGTTACGACCACCAGGTGGGCTCCATCATCGGGCAGCAGCTGGACCGCTTCTCCACGCGCATGGCCTTGGACTACTACGTGAGCGACCGCATCCGTATTTCGAGCGATTTCTCGCTGACCTACACGGACAACCAGCAGAACAGCGACGACCTGTTGAGCGTGGCCTACCGCAAGATGCCGAACGTGGCCATCTATGACGAGGACGCTTATGGCAACAGCCTCGGCACGTATTATAAGATGCCGGAATTCAAGGCGGCCTACAGCGGCGACCAGGACGAGATGAAAGACCAGCGGCTGGTGAACCCCGTGGCTTCGGCCTACTTGGCGAAAAAAAACAAACGGGAGTACAACATCGTCCCGCAGTTTGACATCCAGTACCGCCTGCTGGGGCTGGACGAACAGTCGCACCAGCTGAACTACAACGGGACGGTCTATCTGAGCATCTACAACAAATACACGGACAGCTATTATCCTTGGGAGCTGCGGTCCACGGACTGGAAGGAGGACAACGGGAGCATCAACACGGCTTCTTCGGCCTTCGACAAGAGTTTCGCCTTCACCACGCGCCACCAGCTGACCTACATCCCCCGCATCCTGAACCAAGACCACTCCGTGCGCCTGTTTTTCAAGGGCGAGATGACGAGTGGCACGTCGGACGCGCAGAACGTGGGTTCCTACATGCTGCCGAGCGGCACCATCACCTCGGCGGCCTCTGGCGGCCACCTGAACGCGACGGGGACGAGTGCGGGACGCTGGCGCAAAGCCGCATGGGTGTTCCAAGGGCATTATGCTTATAAAGGAAAGTATAACATCGACGCGGCGGTGCGCGGCGACGGCAGCACGAAGTTCGGGCCGTCCCACCGCTGGGGCATCTTCTACTCCGCTTCCGGGCGTTGGAACATCTCGGACGAGAAGTTCATGGACTTCTCCAAGAAATGGCTCAGCATGTTCGCCGTGCGCTTCAGCTACGGTGCTGTGGGACGCGAACCCAAGCAGGGCGACACGCATTATAGTGTGTATAGCACGACGGGTGCTTATGCCGGCAGCATAGGCATGCGTCCGACCAACATCCGCCTGACCGACTTGCGCTGGGAACAGAACACGCAGTGGAACTTGGGTTGGAACATCGGCCTCTTCAACGACCTCGTGACGGCGGACATCAACCTTTACCGCAGCGTGAGCACGGACGTGCTGATGGAGCACACGAAAATCCCCACCACGACGGGGTTCACGGAACTGCTGTGGGAGAACGGCGGCGACATGAAGAACGAGGGCTATGAAATCAACTTGAACCTGAACCGCGTGAAAATCGCGGGGAACTTGTCGGCCACGTTCAACCTGACGTTTGCCAACAACCGCAACACCATCACGGAAATGGACCCCATCCGTCTGGCTTCCATCAACGGGACGGGGCTTAACCTGCCCGACAACGGCGAGTACATGACGCGGGTGCAAATCGGTAACCCGTTCGGTGCCATTTACGGCCTGCGCTACAAAGGAGTGTATTCCTACAACTATGACAATTTCGAGAAGGCCGAGGCCGCAGGGGCTACCAGCCCGGTGGCGCGCGACGCGAACGGCGGCGTGATTTACGGCGCGGACGGCAAGCCGATGCAGATGTACTATGACTACAACGGGACGCGCTATGCCTTCCAGGGCGGCGATGCCATCTATGAGGACATCAACCACGACGGGAGCATCGATGCCTACGACGTGGTTTACCTGGGCAGCTCGTTGCCGAAGCTGACGGGCGGTTTCGGTTTCCGCCTGTACTACGGGCGTTGGAGCCTGAACGCGCAGTTCAACTACCGTTACGGCAACAAGATTGTCAACGAGGCGCGGATGCGTGCCGAGAACATGCACGGGTCCAACAACCAAAGCATGGCCGTGAATTACCGCTGGCGCAAGGAAGGCGACGGGGCCGACGGGTCGCGGGTGCTTCCGCGCGCGCTCTACAACGCGGGCTACAACTGGCTGGGCAGCGACCGCTTCGTGGAGGACGGCTCGTTCCTGCGCCTGAACTACCTGCAGATTTCCTATAGCATGGAGCCGAAACTCATCAAGCGCATCGGCCTGTCGCGCCTAAGCTTCTACCTGAGCGGTGAGAACCTGTTCTGCCTGACGAAGTATTCCGGCGTGGACCCGGAAGTGAGCTACGGCAGCATGGGCATGGTGACGGATAAGGCTACCACGCCTCGCGCCAAGTCTTACACTTTCGGCCTGACGGCGACATTCTAACCAAACATACATATATAATAAGGTAGCGATATGAAAAAGACGATTATAACAGGGGCGTTGGCCCTGGCGGCTTTCGGAGGCGGGCTGGGCCTGTCCTCGTGCGGCGACTTCCTGGAAATCACCCCGCTCAACGGCGTGGTGGTGGAAAACTATTGGGAGAAGAAAAGCGAGGTGGAGAGTGTCATCACGGCCTGCTACTATGAAATGCAGAACGCCGACTTCAGCCGCCGCGTCATCGCCTGGGGCGAGATGCGGGGAGACAACACGGGGGAGACCTCGGATTTGATGAATGAAAAGAATCTGGAGCTCTACAACTTTTTTACCAACAACATCACGCCCGACAACTCGTGGACTTCGTGGTCTGCGTTCTATAACGTGATTAACCTGTGCAACACGGTGCTTTACTACGCGCCGCAGACCCAGGCGCGCGACGGGAACTACACGATGGACGAGCTGCACACGCACGAGGCTGAGGTGAAGGCCATCCGTGCGCTGTGTTACTTCTACCTGATTCGTTCGTTCGAGAAAGTGCCCTTGGTGACCACGGCCACCATTGGCGACGATGAGAGCTTCCAGGTGGCGGCTTCCAGCGAAGACGTGGTGCTGGACTTCATCGTGTCGGAGCTGGAGTGGGCGCAACAGTACATTTGGGACCGGAATTATTTTTCCGCCGATCGTGAAAAGCAGAAAGGGCGCTTCAACAAGCAGTCGGTGCGCGCCTTGCTGGCCGACGTGTGTCTGTGGCGCGGCGACTATGCCCGTTGCGAGGAACTGTGCCAGGGCATCATCGACGAGAAACTGGCCGATTACGCGACCTTGCAGGCGGACATGGCGGCAGGCAACCTCACCCAATACATGTACGAGGGTGACGTGACGCTTTACAATGGCTATCCCTTGCTGAATGCCTCGTCGAGTGATGCGGGTTCGATGGACTATCCCTATTTCATGATTTTCTACACGGGCAATTCGTTCGAAAGCATCTTCGAGCTGCAGTATGACTACGAAGACCGTTCCGCCGGCAACGAAGGGGTGACGTTTTTTTACGGCAACCATGATTCGAACTTGAAGATGGGGATGCTGAGCGCGGCCACTTACCTGACCAACCAAGGGGCGAACGACTTGTTCTCCAACGGGAACGACACCCGCCTCGTGGCCGCCACCGGCTACGACGGGAGCACGACCTCGGACAGCTATCCGATTTGCAAGATGCGGACTTATCCCATTGAGTCTTCGGGCGGCGGTGTCGGCATAGTGGTGCGCTCCACGGCGGAAAACTGGATCATTTACCGGTTGACGGACATCATGCTCATGCAGGCCGAAGCCTTGGCCTATATGGGCGGGGATGAGAACTGCCAGAAGGCGTTCGACCTTGTGCAGGCGGTCAACCTGCGCGCTTGCCAGGGTGTCAGCCGCCTGCAGTACGATGAGGACGAAATCAAGAACCTCGTGCTCGACGAGCGGCAGCGTGAACTGCTGTATGAAGGCAAGCGGTGGTATGACCTGGTGCGCATGGTGCGCCATGCGGACAATCCCACGCAGATGATGTCCACCTTGCGCAGCCGCCTGCAGCGCAAATACACGAGCGGCGGGGCCGACGCCGTGGCGCGTATCGGTTCGCTCCACAACCTGTTCCTGCCGTTCTGCCAGACGGAGATTGACGTGAATCCCTTGCTGGAAGCCGATCAGAATCCTGCTTATTCCATATATTAATCTTCTAAACATATAATCAAGATGAAACGGAATTTAGAATATACATTGAGAAGCCTGCGGCGGGCGGTTTTCCGCTCGGGGGCGGCATGGGTCGCCATCCTGTCGATATTCTTCTCCGCCTGCTACGACGACGGCGTGGAGGGCGACAGCTACTACGTGTTCCAAGGGCAGACCATCGGCGACTACCTGGATGCCGACAGCCGTTACAGTGAGTTTTCCACGTTGCTGGAACGCGCCGGGGTGAAAGGCTTGATGTACGCTTATGGCGACTACACCTGCCTGGCCCCCACGAACGATGCCGTGGAGCAGTATATCGCGGAGAACTATTCGGGCTACACGTTGGAAACCTTGCCCGACTCCGTGGTGGAGGCTTTGGCCAAGAGCCACATCATCGGCGTGGAATACCTCACGGAGGACATGGCCACGGGCTACCTGGCTACCTCGAACATGTATGACCGGAGGGTGCAAGTGGCCATCACCCGTGAGTTTGACGAGCAGGCACAAGACAGTGCGACGGTGTATCTCCTGAATGAGTTCTCGCGCATCATCCAGGCCAACGACACGGTGAGCAACGGCGTGGTGCACACCATTGACCACGTGCTGGAGCAGTCAAGCAACTTGCTGCCCGACTTTATGCAGTCGCGTTGCGAGGCCGGGGGCTTCACCCTCTTCATGGAAGCCCTGCGCCAGACTCACCTGACAGATTCCATGATGCGGGAAAAGGACGAAAGTCCGGAAATGTTGGCCCGGTTGGCGCAGTATGCCGCCAATTCCGAGTACAATGCCGAAGGGCACAAGGTGCCCACGGCGCGCCGCTTCGGCTACACGGTGTTCGTGGAACGGGACAATCTTTATCAAACCGTGTATGACCCGCAGAACATGGGCAAACCCATCTATACCGGCGACTTGGAGGCCGACGTGCGCTCGTTGTTCAACTACGCCAAGTCCATCTACGACGAGGTGTATCCGGACGATGCCGGGCTGTACGACGAAGACTACACCCATCCCAAGAACCCGTTGCGCCGCTACATGGCCTACCATATCCTGGACCGCAACGCGAGCTATGGCGACCTGGTGGTGTCCACGCCGGACTGGTCCGTCCCGGAAGGCGGCGACTACGTGGAATACTACGAGACGATGGCCGGCACCCTGGTGCGGATGCAGAAAGTGTCGCTCCTGGCCGACCAAATCCGCATTAATCGTTGTGACGACCCGAATCGTTCGAACAACCGCATGGACGGCATCGAAGTGCTTTCTTCGGGCGGTGCATCCACTGTGAACGGCAATTTCCAATTTGTCAACGGACTGCTGTCCTACAACACGAACGTGGTGAACATGTTGCGCACCGAGCGTATCCGTATCGACACAGGCGTGTTGTTGCCTGAACTGGTGAACAACAGCGTCCGCCTCGATCCCGATGTGAGGATGCTGTGGTGGCACTTCCCCGAGGGCTATTTCGACGATGTTTATTATGATGACCAGTGCGACTGCAAATATAACCGCTGGCCACAGTTCGGAGGCCCGGGTGCCAGTATGGGGGCTCATTTCGACTTGGCGGCTTTCCGCACGGACAACATGAATTTCGCCGGGGAATACGACGTGACGTTGCGCCTGCCTGCCGTGCCGGCCGGACAGTATGAAATCCGCATCGGCTATGTGTGCAACGGCTACATGGGCATCTCGCAGATTTACTTCGGGTTCGACCGCGAGCACATGCAGCCTACGAACATCCCCATCAACATGGGATTGGTCGGCTATGACCCCAAGGTGGGTGGTGTCCTCCCGTTGTATGACGACATCAACAACGACCCGGCTTATAACACGACGGGCATGAAGACCATGACGGAGAACGACAAGTCGATGCGTAACCTGGGGTACATGATGGGGCCGGACTGTGTGCATCGCGTGGACAACGACCGGGTGACCAAGTTGGCCAAACTGTCGGAGAACTGGTGGTACCTGCGTTATATCGTCACGACGCAAAACTTGGAGGAGAGGCCGTTCTACCTGCGCTTCCGCAAGGTGGACGACCGCACCAGCCCCATGCTGAATGTGGATTTCGTGGAAATCGTGCCGTCGTATGTGTATAACGGCCCGAGATCCGAAGACAGGCATTAATCGAAAAAATGGAAAAATATGAAGACGACAAATAAGAAATACAGCCTTTGGGGGGTGTGTGCCTTGGCTGCGGTTTCCGCGCTGACGGCCTCCTGCGCCGACGATTGGGAGGACCATTACAGCGGTGCGCCCCGCCCGGGGCAGACCGTTTGGCAGGCCATTGAGAGCCGTCCCGAACTGGCGGATTTTGCCAAACTGCTGAAAGACCGCGGCTATGACCGCTATTTGAACAGCAACCAGAGTTATACGGTGTGGGCGCCCTCCGGGCAGCTTGACACCACCCTTGTGTCGGGCGGGATGATGACGGCCGATGAGGTGCTGACCCAAGTGGTGGAGAACCACATCGCGCACGGCGTGATTTCGGGTTCTTCGATTGTGGCCGACACGGTGACGGTGCTCAACGGCAAGCCCATGCCGTTCGTGGCCGTGGGCGGTGTGCCCGAGTTCAACGGGACTGCGACGGTGGAATACAACATCGAGTGTAGCAACGGCGACTTGCATATACTGACCGCGCAGGCGCCTTACAACCACAACGTGTGGAGTGCCTTGCGGCAGGATGCCGCGATTTCCGACTTCACGGATTACCTGTACAGCTTCAACCGCTGGGTGTTCGACCCCGAGGCCAGCACGGTGGGCGGGGTGGTCAACGGCGAGCGGATTTATATCGATTCCGTGTTCGTGTTGCAGAACGACTTGTGGACGCAAATCGGCGACTTGAACGGGGAACGCGACCGTTTCGTCATGCTGGCACCCACCAATGCGGCCTGGGAGTCAATGATTACCGATTTCCGTAGGTTCTATAATTACGAGGAAGGCAATGACTCGCTGGCGAAAGCCTACGCTTCGCGCGACATTTTGGACAATCTGGTATTCAACGAGAACGAGCAACGTTACCTGCCCGACTGGATTTCCACGGGCGGCAACCTGTTTGAGCGTCCTTTCGAGGCGGGCGGCCTGTTTGCCGGCGTGGAGGACTCCATGAACTGCAGCAACGGCGTGGTCTATAAATCTTCGAGTGTGCACATTGATCCTTACGGGGTGTTGGTGGCACCGATTACCATTGAGGCGGAAGACAGCCGTTTCCTGGTGGACATGCAGACCAACACATTCTCCCAACAGGTGTTTGTGGCTGCGGCGGGCACCGGCGTGTCGAATAGCAGGTACATGGCTTTCACGACGACTTCGACCCTTTCCTCGCGCCCGCAGATGACCTACGCCATTCCCAATGTGTTCTCCTGCAAATACGACATCGGCGTGGTGTTCGTGCCGCAGAACCTGACGAGCCGGGGATGGTCGTCCCAGGTCGAGCAGAAAAACAACCGTGTGCGCTTCACGCTGGAAGACGGCTATTCCGGTGATGACTTTGAGGTTGATGACGTGGAAATCGACGGCACAAAGATAGACACCGTATGGGTGTTCCGCGGGCATGAGTTCCCCTATTGCGACTATTTCCCCGAGCGGACTGACTATGCGAATGCGGAAATCACGCTGACCATCAGGAACAGGGCAAGCAATAGCGAGGTGGGTTACACGCGCAACCTGCATATCGATTGTATTTTGTTGAAACCAACTAATGAAACGACGGGCGATGAAGACGAAGAATTATAAGAATCTGTTTTATTGTATAGGCTTGGGCATGGCCTTGGCCCTCCTTCCGCATGCGGCCTGTGCCCAGGAGACGGAAGTCCCGGCCGATTCCACGCGGACGGCCGTGGAGGAACGGACGGCGGACAAAGTGCCCACAGTGGCTTACAAAGGCAAGGTGACGGACGCGGCCACGGGGCTTCCTGTGCAGGGTGCCATCCTGCAAGTGGCCGGCGACCGGCGTTTCAGCGCGCTGACGGATGAGGACGGCAGTTTCGAGATTGCCGTGCCGCTCTATGCCACCCAGCTCCAGGCGGAGGCGCCGGCATACGCTCCCGTGCGGTTGCACCTGGCGGGCGAAGGCAAGTCATTGAACGTGAAACTTTATTCAGAGCATTTCGCGGCGGACTTTGCGGGCGACGTGCGGGTGACCAACCGGAGTGCGGCAGAAGGATTCTCGCTGACATCGGGACTGACGGTGGAGGACGAGATGGCACAGCGGCTGGGGGCCGATGTGCGTGTGCTGTCGCGCTCGGGCAACCCGGCGCAGGGCGCCAACCTGTTTGTCGGCGGATTCAATTCGCTCAATGCCAACGCGCAACCGCTCATCGTCTTGGACGGCATGGTGCTGGACACGCAGAACGGGCGGCAGCTCATGCACACGGGCTACGTGAACAACGTGCTCTCGGCCATCAGCGTGAACGACATCGAGCGGGTCACCGTGCTGAAGAATGCCACGGCCATTTATGGCGCGAAGGGGGCCAACGGCGTGGTAATCATAGAGACGAAGCGTGCCAAGAGCATGGCCACGCGTATCGACGTGGACATCTACGGCCAGATTGAGCTGATGCCCAAGCTGCCCAAGATGATGGACGCCACGCAGTACCGTTCCTACGTGTCGGACGTGATCGGCAACGTGACTTCCGTGCCGGAATACTTGGATGATTTCACGTCCGACCGTCAGCAGTATGCCACGTACCATAACAACACGAATTGGAAAGATTATGTTTACCGCGAGGCTTTCACGCAGAACTATGGCGTGAACGTGCAGGGCGGCGACGATGTGGCCAGTTATAACCTGTCCATTGGTTACGCCAACGCGCAGAGCACGTTGAAGGACAACGACTTTTCGAGGCTGAACATGCGCTTCAACACGGACGTGAACGTGGTCAAGGACTTGACGTGCCGCCTGGACGTGGCATATTCGAACACGACGCGCGACCTGCGCGACGACGGCTTCAGCGGCACTTCCGCCCTCCTTTCGCCGGGTGCACTGGGATTGGTGAAAGCCCCCATCCTGAGTCCATATACGGCGGACATCAACGGGAACATCACGGGGATGATGGCCGATGCCGACAATTTCGGGCTGTCTAACCCGATTTCCATCTTGGAGAACGGCGAAGCGAGCAACAAAAACCACTTGGAGTATAACCTCTTCACGCTGAACGTGAAACCGGAGTGGCAAATCACGCGTCAGTTGGCCATCTCGCAACAGGCCAGCTACATCCTGAACAACGTGACGGAACGCTACTTCATTCCCGACGAGGGGGTGCCTTCCTATACCACCTCCACCTCGGATGTCGTGACGGACAACCAGTCGAAAGCTTATTCGAGCAAGCAGACCACGGTGCAGACCGACACGCGCATTGACTGGGCCAACCGCTACGGCGGCCACTACATCAACGTGTTCGGCGGCTACCGTTTCTTGAGCGACGCGTTCAATTCCGACGGTATCCAGGCCGATAACAGCGCGGGCGACAAACTGCCGAACATCACGAACGAAATGGAGAACCGCCATGTGGACGGCGTGCAGGAAGCATGGAAGTCCTCAATGGTCTATCTGAGCGCGGACTACAACTTCGCCGACAAGTATTTCCTGCAGGCCACGGTGACGGGCGAGACCTCCACCCGCTTCGGGCGCAACGCCGACGGCGGGATGAAAATAGGGAAGTATGTCTGGGGCATCTTCCCCTCCCTGCAGGCGGCATGGGTGGTTTCCGCCGAACCGTTCTTCCGGAACGTGAAGGGCATCGACTACCTGAAATTCAACGTGGGCATTGACCAGTCGGGCAACGACAACATCGACTGTTTCGCCTCGCGCACTTACTTTGCCTCCACGCAGTTCCTGAACCAGACCTCGGGGCTGGCCTTGGCCAACATCGGCAACGACCAGCTGAAGTGGGAACGGGTGACGCGCGTGTCCGCAGGTTTCGACATGGGACTGATTGACAACCGCCTGTCCTTGGGCTTCAACTTCTACAAGTCGTGGGTGGACGACATGCTGACGCAGAAGTCCATCGGCGGCGTGAGCGGCCTGGATTCCTATTGGTGCAATGACGGGAAGATGGAGAACATGGGTTTCGACCTCTCCGCGCGGGCGAGGGTGCTGGCCCTGAAGGACTTCTCGTGGGAACTCTTTGCCACGGTCGGCCACTACAAGAACGAGGTGACCGCCTTGCCGGACGATAACAGCTCCATTTACACTTCCGCATACGGCGGGACGGTGGTGACGCAAGTGGGCAGTCCCCTCGGGCTGTTCTACGGTTACAAGACCCAGGGCGTGTTTGCCACCTCGGAGGATGCCGCGGCAGCCAACCTGAGAAAGGACACCCAGCGCGGTGCCCTGTTCGGCGCGGGTGACATGCATTTCGTGGACGTGACCGGCGACCACATCATCAACGATGCAGACCGCGTGGTCATCGGTGACCCCAACCCGAACGTGTTCGGTAACTTCGGCACGAGCCTGCACTACAAGAACTGGACGCTGGACGCGTTGTTCAGCTATTCCCTTGGGAACGACATCTATAATTATCAGCGTTCCGTGCTCGAAGGAGGAGGGACTTATAACCAGACGCAAGCCTTGCTGAACCGTTGGACCACGGAAGGACAGCAGACCGACGTACCCCGTGTGGATTCCTCGATGGGCAACAGCCGTTTCTCAGACCGCTGGATAGAAGACGGCTCCTACCTGAAGCTGAAGTCGCTCACGCTGAGCTACCGCTTCCCGTTCAACTACACGTTCCTGCAGGGCATCACCGTGTGGGGGGCGGCCAACAATGTGTTCACATGCACGAAATACCTCGGGGGCGACCCGGAACTTTCCGCCTCCGGAAGCCCGACGATGCAAGGCATCGACCGCGGGCTGCTGGGCAGCGGGCGCAGTTTCGTGCTGGGTGTCAAAGTTAATCTGTAAACCAAACGAAGGAAATGATGAAGTTCAAATCTATATTCAAACCGGCGGCCGCCGTGCTTGCGGCCGCCATCGCGCTCGCTTCGTGCGAAGTCGATACGACGACGGTGATGTTCGAAGAAGACCACAACTTCTCCGACCCGACCGACACGGTGTTCTCCATGCTGGGCATCATCGGGTTGGTGCAGGAGGTGGCCGAGCGCAACGTGGTGCTCGGCGAGGTGAGGGGCGACCTGATGGCCCCGGTGCCCTTGACTGCCGACGAGACGTTGGTCAACCTTGCCAATTCCGAGGACTTGGAAGATGAGACGTATAACCGCTACCGCGACTACTACGCCATCATCAACAACTGTAATTTCTACCTGGCGCGGGCCGATTCCGCGATGGAGCGGCGCGGCGAACGGGTGTTTTTGAAGGAGTATGCCGCCGTGAGCGCTTATCGCGCATGGGCCTACCTGTGGCTGGCGCAGATTTACGGCACGGTGCCGTTCTATACCGAGCCGCTGCTGTCGTATTCCGACGTGGAACGTGTGATGAACGACCCCTCGAACCGCAAAGGGATGGCCGACATCTGTGCTTATTTCATTGATGACCTGCGGCCTTATGTGGACACGCCTTATCCGCAGTACGGGGATTTCACATACGGTGAAGACCAGACTATCCGTTCGGAGTACATCTTCCTGCCGGTGCGCCTGTTGTTGGGCGACCTCTACCTGTGGCGCGGCTCCGTGACGGGCAACCGCACGGACTTTGCCGAGGCGGCGCAGTGTTACCGTGATTACCTGGTGGAGAATGACAAGTTCATATTCCCGTCTTCGGTTTCGGCATACAGGACTTCGCCATCGGCTACATCGGTGGAACTGTATAGGGGATGGGACGGTATGTCCAACAGCCTGGGGAGCGCCCTTATCAGCGTGGTGCCGATGGCCGAGACGGATTTTTATGGCCGCGTGGGCACACTTTCCACAGTGTTCTCCTCTTTTAACTTCCTGGCTTCTGAATCCCTGAAGGACTTGGTGGAAAATGCTTATTATTGTTATGCGGCTTCATATATCGCCGAAGGTGCCGAAGAGGGCGTTTCGCGTTTCAGGCTGGTGGAGGACACGCGCTATTACGGCACACCGGAAGCACCCGTTTACCTCAGTTATGTGGCGGCGGTGGAAGAAGGGACGGTTACCCCGGAATATGCGACGGGCGACCTGCGGCTGTATGAGTTCCCGACGGGGAACGAATATGACATGAACGTCGAGGGGTATAATTTAGGTTGGCCGCATGTGGGCACCTACCGCACCAACACGGTGTTCCTGCGCCTGGCCGAGGCTATCAACCGGGCGGGCTATCCCTACACGGCCTTCGGCGTGTTGAAGTACGGGCTGAGCCGGGGCAACCTGGTTTATTATGACAAGCACGGCGAGTTGTCGCGCCTGATGCAATCGGGCTACACGTTCTACGACTTCGGCGACAACACGGACAACGTCGGCATACACGCCCGCGGTTGCGGCAACGCCGAGATGGACACGCTCCACTACACGTTGCCCGCGTTGGCCTCGCTGGAGGACAGCATCCGCGAGGTGGAGAATTTTCTCATCGACGAGATGGCTTTGGAGTCACCCTACAACGGCAGCCGTTTCTTCAGCCTGATGCGCTTCGCCCTGCGCCGGGGCGACCCGTCCTTCCTGGCCGACCGCGTGGCGCGGCGCGGCAATCCCGACATGCCGGACGAGACGTTGCGCAACCGTCTTAGCAACCCGGACAACTGGTATCTCCCGATGACGGAGAATTGAGAAAACTTTGCATACGTTTCATGCGGGCGAATCTGGTGTTTGCGGAAGGCATTCGCCGGGTTCGCCCGCTTGCGTTTTGCAAGGGGGCATGATTTCGGAACAGTTCGCATTTTGGGGGATTTAACACTAATGGAAAAATGAATAGAGGCAATTGGGTGGCGCAGAGTTTCTGTTTCTACAGGCCCTGAATGTCGGCAGTCAAAGCCGGCCGGAAAAGAACTGTCCCGCCTCCCCTGCAAGGCGGAGGAGTTTTTTCCCGGACGGGCAAGTGAGGGGATGCAGTGCATTTGATTACAAACGAATATTCGTCAGTTGTTAAATCCACAAGATTAGGATCAGTTCCGTGATTTCCGTCTTCCTGGTGGAGGGGTAAATCCGGACGCGGAGGCTTTTTTTTGTGCGGAAATGCCCGGATGGGTATATTTGTCGCATCTCTTGTCACGGATTGTCCCAAACATTCCGGACGTTGTGCCTTAAATTTGCAGGAGAAGAAACAATGAAAAAACAAAATATCATGGAAAGTGTATTCACGGAAGAAATGTTCACGGACTATTACGTGCGCTTGCGCCCCGGGATGATGTGTTATTTCCGTTCGCGGGTGGGCAGGGAGGACATCTGCGAGGATTTGACACAGGACGTGTTCGAGCGCATTTGGCGCTACCGTGACCATGTGCGCCCTGCCGAAGTGGAGTTCCTGATCCGCACCGTGGCCCGTAACGTGGCGGCAGATTTCTTGCGCCGCCGGGGGGTGGTGTGCCGCCACATGGTTGAGACGGAGGACGATAATGTGTTCCTGCGCGCGGCGGGCGGGCGCAACACGGTGGAGGAAGAATGCCGGGCTGCCGAACTTCGGGTGGCGCATATGACCGTGGTGGACAGACTTCCCGTCCGTTCGCGCCAAGCTTATCTGCTTTATTTCTATAAATATGCTTCCTATGCCGATATCGCCCGCGACATGGGGGTGTCCGTGCGTACTGTGGGAGGACACCTGCAGACGGCTTTCCGCGTCGTGCGCGAGGGGTTGCTTGATTGGCGGGGGGCGGGATAGAGCGTCCAAAGGCATTTTTTTGCAATCGGACGGATGGCGAATAGTCATACGTGTGCAGGGACTTTCCATGCGGGGGTCGTTACGACCCCCGCATGGAAAACAAAAGGGTCGTTACGACCCCAAAATCAGGATGTCATGAAATGCTTGTGAAAACAGACAAATTGTTCTGTTTTGGCTGATTTTCGTGACGCGACTTTTGCGCAATCCGTCCCAAATAGCAGATTTTTGCGCGACTTTTTTGCATAAAACGGGGCTTTTGTGTAAGATTTTGTCAGTGTCTTTTACTTTTTTGGCAGTCAGGCGAGAATTTTCGGGGCCGGAACGCGAAATTCCGAGCCCCGGAAAAAGAATTCCGGGGCTTGGAATTTTTTTTTCGGGGCTCGGACGGAAAAATCCCGGTACAGAAACCTTTTCGCGGCGGCTTCGGGGCCGTTTTTCTCTCCCGTTGG
>CALUFQ010000062.1 GCA_944319925.1 uncultured Paraprevotella sp. | reverse complement strand
GCGATGGATCTCAAATCTGTCGCAGCATATCAGCGGGGTAGCATGAAACCGTTTCCCCACTGAATTTCTACTGACCCGTAAGTACTACTGCGTTTGCAACGCCATCAATGCTGGAAAGAGAAAAACCGTGCCGGAGAATCACTTCCCAGCACGGTCGCGTTGAATTTTTAATCTTGTTAAACAAGAATCTAGTCGTTCATGTGTTGCTTATTTGCGAATGGGATTACCACAGATCCCACACGTTGTCGCGGTTGGACAGGTTATCCATCCCGGGATTGGAAGATGACTCTGTTTTTGTCACACCAACACTCGTTGCCATAGGCATTTCCAAATCCAACTTTCGAACCTCTACTTGAGGCATTTCATATTTTTTCTTTTCCATTGTTTTTTCTGTTTTTATGAGTTTTACGCTTTTATTTTACAATCACTTTCTTCACGCTGCCGTCCGACATCTTCATGAGGTTAATGCCCTTCACAGGTGCGCTGACTTGCCGTCCTGAGAGGTCATAGATTTCCACTACTGTGGCTGTGGATTCAGCAGCGGCTTCCACGCTTTCGATGCCTGTCACGTCATCTTCCCCGAGGTCGAAGATGAGGCGGTTGGCTTGTTGCGCCGATTCGGGCAAGGTGAGGTATGCCGTGTATTGCAGGACTCTCTGCGCGTTGTCTTTCTCAACGGTATAGAATGCCACGCCTTCAGTGTTGTTTTGTAGCACATAGCTGCCTGCAGGTGCATAGCCGTCTGCATATACGCCGGTCAGGAGTCCTTCTCCGTCAGGCTGTTGGTTGGTAGTCAATGTGGCGTTGGTTGCCGTGAATGTATAGTCCGTTGCATTGGCCTTGAGCAACACGGGTTGTCCGGCAGGAATGGTTGTCAATGTTTCGCCCATTATCTTATCGCCGTCCACGCTCGTCAGCTTATAAGCCGTCACACCTTCAGGAACTTCCACTTCAAACGGTAATACCATCGTGGCATATCCGGCATTGGTCACGTTCTTTTCTGCGCTGGCTGCCGTAGCATGAATTGTGCCCGGTATGCGAATCGGCTGGGCTACATCCAATACCAAGTTGGCGCAGTCATATCCACCTTCCTCATTAGCGACCAATACGTTTTTCGTGTTGGCTAACATACCGTCATTGGCAATGAACAAGCAGTTGGGGTTGGCGGAAATCAATGTTGGCCCTACAGACTCTGTGCCACTACCTTTAGTCACACTTGTTGCGTCAATAACCTGTACATCTTTATTGTTAAGCACTGCCTGCACTTTGTCTGTAACTTCGCCACGTCCGGAAATCATATACTCGGCTATAGGATTAGCATCATAGACCTCGATATTCGAAATTGTGACATTCCCATTTTCTGTTTTTATGCCAACAAGATAGGCGTGCTCATATTGTTTCCTGATTTCGTCCAAATCAACTGTAGCATAAGCTTTTCCATCATCGTTCTTATTTATTCTATGGGTATAAATATTGTCCTCAAGATTGAAATTATATGTAATCTTTTCCTGCTCCGTTCCTTCATTTTCCACAGTTTCCGTAAATTTCGTCCCATCGGGCTTGATAAACCAACAACGCACATTTGTTCCCTCGCCAATTCCTGTTATGTAAATCCGCAGCTCCTCATAGTTGTCCAAATTAGCGTATGCTTTTTGTTGCTGTACATCAACCGTACTGCCATAGATTTCAGTTGCGCTTTCGTTCATCCTCCACAAGCCATTCTTACCCGCAGCAAATTTTTTAGTCTCAAAATCAACGGCTTGGTCTGCAACATTATCAGAATTGTATGTATAGAACGGCAATTCATTCAAGCAAATTGTCTGTTGTGTCTTTTGAGCCGACAGCAAATACTTTGTAATTGTCAACGATTCAAACTTCATTGTACCTTGTGTCGGAGTTTGAGCATTAGGGTCATGTGTCCTGATAGTAATGGTCGCCACATGTTTACTAGCTTCTCTTTCACCCCACGTTATTTCCCCATTATCACTTCCATTATTTGTTGCAGCACCAAAAGCTATGTTATAGCCACTATAACTCCAAGTATTTACGCCTTCGATGTCAGTACCAGCACCATTTCCTGCCCAAAATAGATTTGTATATCCATTCGCTTCCTCATCATCTATATTTGACGTTATGCGATCCACATTGGTGAAATCCTGACTCTCTTTGCTTAAATACAATGTCAGAGTCCCTTGCTGTTCCGTTCCCTCGCAGGTTACTGTGCTATTTCCCACATCAACAGTAATACAACCTGAAGCAGCAAAAGCTGCAAGTGGAACCGTTGCTACGCCCTCTTCATTGAACTCCAATGTATAAGGGTTCTCCGGTGAAGAAGGCAAAACTACTTCATCTTGCGCCTGCATACTTACCGCACCGGCAAGCAGCATCGACAAGAACACACATTTCTTCAAATTTCGTTGTACCATTTTCTCATAAATCTTTTAAGTTTAACAATTAATTAGAATTTAACAGCGCAAAAATAAGAGATTCATGAGAAAGAATTATCTTTTGGGTGTAACATGATATTTAGAATTTGTAACATTACCCCCCCCCCAATTAACTTTAATTATATTGTAGATTTGTTAAGGAGGCTTATTTGTTAATGGAATTAACATTAGAAATGGGGCGGAAAAATGGATTACAATGCCTGCCGATGTTGTCAGGGTTCTGTAATCCTGCGTAACATCGCCGCAGGGGAATATCAAGACGGGTCGCACGGCCGGCTCCTTATATATAATATGTATATATCCAATGCACCTCCTTATGGCCATAAGAAGACCCGCGCGGACGCCTCCTTACAAAGAAAATGGGCATCGCACACCTGCCGCAAATCGCGTACAGCCGGCTTTTCCTATTTGATTTCCTCGAAGTCAACGTATTCTCCCTCGTTGTCCTCGAATATCTTTTTATGCCCGCGCGAAGAGCTGTGGGGGGAAGAAGTGCCGCGTTGTCCGCTGCCTGCGGTGTCGTAGCTGTCGCGCGGGGATTGTTGCCGTTTCCCTTTCGGGGAAAACATGGACGCGAACGTGTCCTTTATCTTTTTCACCATGCTGAGGGCGGCGATGAAGACAAAAGCCAGCACTGCGACGAGAATACCCAATAAACATCCGAGAGGATTGACCATACTGCTTTATCTTGTGGTTTGATATTGATAAACGTACAATAACCGTGCCACAATCATTTCCACCGGAAGCGCGCGGCCAGTAACGAGAGCACGACATACCATGCGATGATGGCGGCAAAGCAGCTCAGCTTCAGGAAAACGACCATCGGGATGCACGTGAGGATGAAAATGAACTTGATCTTATTGTCTTTCCACGACAGGTTCTTGAACTTCAGGGCGAAAAGCGGGATTTCTGCCACTAACAGGAAGCACGAAATGAGTACGGCGAAGAACAGGAAAAATGCGTTGAACTTCTCCGACACCAGGAATGCGTGGCTGCCCACGATGAGCGAGGCCCAAAACAGCGTGTTGGCCGGTGTGGGCACTCCGATGAAGGAGGAAGTCTGTCGTGTGTCGAGGTTGAATTTGGCCAGCCTGAGCGCGGAGAAGGCCGCGACGAGGAAGGCCGTGTAGGGCATGAAGTCGCGCAAGGGTCCCATGAAGGCCGGATAGTCCACGAAATGGAACAGATGGAAAATCATGGCCGACGGCGCGACCCCGAAAGTGACCACGTCGGCCAGTGAGTCCAGTTCTTTCCCGATGGGTGAAGACACGCCCAGCAGGCGGGCGGACATGCCGTCGAAGAAGTCGAACACCGCTCCTATCACGATGAGCAGGAACGCCCAGCCGTAATTGCCGTAGAAAGCGGCCCCGGTAGCCATGCAGCCCGAAATGAGGTTGCAGCATGTAATGCTGTTGGGGATGTGGCGTGTGACGATGTTTGCCATAAGCTCTTTGCGGTTAAAGTCTGGCAATGACCGTTTCGTTTCCTACGGTCGTTTGCCCCAGCTTGACGTTGACTTTCGTGCCGGCGGGCAAAAAGAGGTCAACGCGCGAGCCGAATTTGATAAATCCGAGGTGTTCGTCGATGTAGCAGTCTTCGCCTACGTGGGGGTAAGTCACGATGCGCCGTGCCATCGCGCCTGCGATTTGCCGCGCCATGATGTCGATGCCGTCGGGCGTTTCGATGACAATGGTGGAACGTTCGTTCTCGATGCTGGCTTTGGGCAGCCAGGCCCGGTGGAAGTTGCCGTTTTGGTGCTCCACCAGCTTCACCGTGCCGTCCACCGGAATCCAATTGGCATGCACGTTGGTCAGGCTCATGAAGATGGACACCATCATGCGCCGGTCATGGAAGTATTCGTTCTCTTCCACTTCCTCCACCACGACAACTTTGCCGTCGGCCGGAGCCACGACAATGTTTTCCGTGTCGCCTTCGAAACGGCGTATCGGGCAGCGGAAAAAATTCACTACGATGGAATAGACCACAACGCATGCCACAAGGCAGATATAAAACGGGATTTTATTTTCGAAAGCATAATAGACGCCTGCATTGAGCACCAGCAAGGCGACGGCACCGGCCACCAGCGTGTGGGTGCCTTCCCGATGTAGTCTGATTTTCTTTAGTTTCTTCAATTTGCGTCCCATAGGTTTTCCCTTCTATGAATAGACAAAGGTAGCTATATTCTGTTAAAAAGCAAAATTCTGTATTTTATTTTTCGGATTGAGCCTCAATAAAAGGACTTTCGTTTTTAAAAAAAGGCTTTTTCTTTTGCATGTTTCCGTAATGTGGCGTAACTTTACCCTGTTTTCATCTTTTAATTTTGATTCGGCATGCAAGATTTCGTACACCTTCACGTGCACACCCAGTATTCCATCTTGGACGGCCAGGCCAGTGTCCAGAAACTGGTGGACAAGGCCATCAAGGACGGCATGAGGGGAATGGCCGTAACCGACCATGGCAACATGATGGCCATCAAAGAATTTTTCAATTACGTTGGTAAGAAAAACAGCGGGACGAACGCGGACATCAAGACGTGGAAGAAGCGCATCGGCATGTTGGAAGGCGGGGAGGACGCGGCGTTGAAGGAATGGCGGGACGCGCAGGAAAAGAAGCGGAAAGCGGCGGAGGAACTGAAGCGGAAGGCCGAGGCAAACGGCGAGCCGGCACCGCCCGAGGCCGATTTCGTGGAAGAACCGCAGCCGGAGTTTCCTCCCGTGGCGGAGCAACTTGCCACGGCGCGCACGGAGCTGGAAGCCGCCAGGAAGCGGTTGTTCAAACCCATCTTCGGGTGCGAGATGTACGTGGCTCCCCGCAGGCTGTATCAGATGGACAAGGACAAGGACGGGAGGCGTTACCATTTGATTGTGCTGGCCAAGAACGAGAAAGGCTATCACAACCTTGTCAAACTGGTGTCGAAAGCTTGGACGGACGGTTTTTATACCCGTCCGCGAACGGATCGCGAGGAGCTGGAGGCGCATAGTGAGGGATTGATTGTTTGTTCGGCTTGCATCGCCGGGGAAGTGCCGCGAAAAATCTTGGATGGCGACTTGGCCGGTGCGGAAGAAGCCGTGCAGTGGTACAAACGGGTTTTCGGCGGAGATTATTATTTGGAATTGCAGCGGCATGAGGTGAAAGACCCCAACCAACGCGCCAACAGGGAGACCTATCCCTTGCAGCAACGCGCCAATGCGAAACTGATGGAATTGGCGGAAAAATATGGCGTGAAACTGGTGTGCACGAACGATTGCCATTTCGTGAACGAAGAAGACGCGGAGGCGCACGACAGGCTGATTTGCCTGAGCACGAACCGTGATTTGGATGACCCTAAGCGCATGTTGTACTCCAAGCAGGAGTGGTTCAAGACGCGGGCGGAAATGAATGAAATCTTCGCCGATGTGCCGGAAGCCATGGCCAACACGTGCGACATCTGCGACCAAGTGGAATTTTACAGTATTGACCATGCACCCATCATGCCCAATTTCTCCATCCCGGAAGACTTCGGCACGGAAGAGGAATACCGCAAAAAATATACCGACCAGGATTTGTTTGAGGAATTTACGCGGGATGAGAACGGCAATGTGGTGTTGAGCGAAGAGGAAGCGCGGGAGAAAGTGAAGAAACTAGGCGGATGCGACAAACTGTACCGGCTGAAACTGGAAGCCGATTATTTGGCCAAGCTGGCCTACGCCGGGGCGGCCAAGCTTTATGGAGACCCTTTGCCGGAACATGTGCGCGAACGCATCAACTTCGAGTTGCATGTGATGAAGACGATGGGCTTCCCCGGTTATTTCCTTATCGTGCAGGATTATATCAACGCCGCGCGCCATGAGCTGAACGTGTCCGTGGGGCCGGGGCGTGGATCGGCGGCGGGCTCTGCCGTGGCCTATTGCTTGGGCATCACGAAAATAGACCCTATCGCTTACGATTTGCTGTTTGAGCGTTTCCTGAATCCCGACCGTATCTCGTTGCCTGATATTGATGTGGACTTTGATGACGACGGGCGCGGGAAGGTGTTGAGTTGGGTGACGCAGAAATATGGCGAGGAAAAGGTGGCGCATATTATCACTTACGGTACGATGGCCACCAAGTTGGCCATCAAGGATGTGGCCCGCGTGGAGAAGTTGCCTTTGGACATTTCAAACGGTTTGTGCAAGCTGATTCCGGATAAACTTCCGGATGACGAGAACGGCAAGCCGCGCAAGATGAACCTGGGCAACGCCATCGCCTGCATTCCTGAACTGCAACAGGCGGAAGCGTCGCCCAATCCGCTGTTGCACGATACGATCCGTTATGCCCGCATGTTGGAGGGGAATGTGCGCAACACGGGGGTGCATGCTTGCGGGGTCATCATTTGCCGCGACGATGTGTCCGACTGGGTGCCGGTCAGCACGGCGGAAGACAAGGAAACAGGCGAAAAACTCCGTTGCACCCAATACGAAGGCTCGGTCATTGAGGATACGGGGCTGATCAAGATGGACTTCCTGGGCCTGAAAACCCTTTCCATCATCAAGGAGTGCCAGGCCAACATCAAAGACAGTCTCGGGCTGGACATCAACGTGGACATGCTGGACATCACAGACCCGGCCACTTACCGCCTGTACTGCGACGGGCGTACCATCGGTACGTTCCAGTTTGAATCGCCCGGCATGCAGAAATATTTGCGCGAGCTGCAGCCTTCCACTTTCGAGGATTTGATTGCCATGAATGCGCTATACCGTCCGGGGCCGATGGATTATATTCCCGATTTCATCGACCGCAAGCAGGGGCGTAAGCCGGTGGAGTATGACATTCCCTGCATGGAGAAATACCTGAAGGACACTTATGGCATTACGGTCTATCAGGAGCAGGTGATGCTACTGTCCCGCCAGCTGGCCAACTTCACCCGTGGTGAGAGCGACACGCTCCGCAAGGCCATGGGAAAGAAATTGATTGAGAAGCTGAACCACATGTATCCCAAGTTCATCGAGGGGGGAAAAAAGAACGGCCACGACCCGAAAATCTTGGAAAAGATATGGGCGGATTGGAAGAAGTTCGCGTCATATGCTTTCAACAAGAGCCACGCCACGTGCTATTCCTGGGTGGCCTACCAGACAGCTTACCTGAAAGCCAATTTCCCGGCGCAATATATGGCGGCTGTAATGAGCCGAAGCTTGGCAAACATTACGGATATCACGAAGCTGATGAGCGAATGCAAGAGCATCGGCATCAACACATTGGGGCCGGATGTGAACGTCAGTCGGCGCACGTTCAGCGTGGACGAGAACGGGAACATTCGTTTCGGGCTGGGAGCGGTTAAGGGACTGGGCGAATCGGCGGTGGATGCCATCGTGAAGGAGCGCGAAGAGCACGGCCCGTATAAGGATGTGTTTGATTTCATCCAGCGGGTGCCTAACGGCTCGGTGAAGCGGAACAACGTGGAGAGTCTTGTGCTCTCGGGAGCGTTTGATTGTTTCAAGGGCATTACACGTGAACAATACTTTGCCCAAAACAGCAAGGGGGAGACCTTCATCGAATCGTTGGCGCGTTATGGTGTGCGCTATCAAACGGACAAGGAGACAGCCCAGAACTCCCTTTTCGGCGACATGGAAATGGTGGAAATCGCCACGCCGGAGATTCCGCAGGCTGAACCGTGGAGCGCGCTTGAACGGCTCAACAAGGAGCGTGATTTGGTGGGGATTTATTTGTCGGCGCATCCGCTTGACGAGTTTGCCGTGATTTTGCAAAATGTGTGCAACGCCCACATGGCCGACCTGAAAGACTTGGCCTCGTTTGCCAATATGGACCTGACGCTCGGGGGCATGGTGACAGCCGTGCGCAAGGGTGTTTCCAAAACGGGGAAGCCCTACGGCATTGTCACGCTGGAAGATTATAGCGGGGCATTCGAGTTGCCTCTCTTCGGGCAAGATTGGCCCGCATGGGGTTCTTACATGGACGTGGGGAACACCTTATATATTACGGCGAAGTGCCAGCCCAAGCAATGGGATCCTTCCAAACTGGAACTCCGCATCGGGCGCATTGATTTCCTGGCCGATGTGAAGGACACGTTGGTGGAGCGGATTACCATTACGGTCGGATTGGACGCGTTGGACGAGGACACCGTGCTTTCGTTGGCCGATATGGTGAAAGATTCCCCCGGCAACACCGACCTCTATTTTCACATCCTCGACCCCCTCGGGCAGATGAATCTGACCATGCAATCCAAGCGGGCAAAAGTATCCGTTAAAAAGGATTTAATTTCCTATATTCAAAGCAAACCGGCCTTGTCGTACAAAATAAATTAGTAAATTTGTCCGCAGTAACAAACTCTTAAAAAGGAAATACAATGGCATTAGCGATTACAGATTCTAATTTCGAGGAATTGGTGGCTTCCGGCAAGCCCGTGGTGGTGGATTTTTGGGCTACGTGGTGTGGTCCGTGTAAGAAAATCGGTCCGGATATCGAGGCTTTGGCGGAGGAATACAAAGAGCAGGCCGTTATCGGCAAGTGCGACGTGGAGGAGAATGACGGGCTGGCAATGCGTTTTGGCATCCGCAACGTGCCCACTGTGCTTTTTATCAAAGGAGGACAAGTGGTGGACAAGCAAGTGGGTGCTGCGCCGAAGAGTGTGTTCGAAGATAAGTTGAAAGCTATTCTCTAAACCTGAAGCCATGGACAGTTTTGAACAAGAACTCCTGCAGGACGCGGAAGATGATGCCCGCACGGTGGAGTTTATCAAGAATTACTTGCCGCAGGAAGTGAAGGAAAAGTTCACCGACGAGGAACTTTATTACTTTTTGGACGTGATTGTGGAGTATTACGCGCAAAGCGGGGTCTTGGACGAAACGCCTGACAGCGACGGTTACATTGAAATCGACCAGGACAAGGTGGTGGATTATGTCATCCGCCAAGCCCGCAAGGACAAGATGGGCGAGTTCCTGCCCGAGGATATCTTGTGGGTCGTACAAGGCGAGATGGAATACGCCGAATCTTTGGATGACGATGAGGCGGAATAGGGGCATTGCCTTGCTTTAGGCAGTGCAAATCACGCAATTTATAGAATCCCGTAAAGGCTCGGCAAAGAGCTTTTACGGGTTTTTTCGTGCTTGGATGGACAAAATCGGGCACAAGAGGCAAACGAACAGATGTTGAAAGAACCTTTGGGAGAATTTCAAAAATTATAATGGGTTTTACAGGGATATTTCCGGATATTTTGTACCTTTGGAACGAATGTTTTATTAAAACTGTACGACTATGAAAAAGTATTTGGCAGAAATGGTAGGCACGATGGTGCTGGTGTTGATGGGTTGCGGGAGCGCCATATTCAACGGAGGTTGCGGCACACCCGCACAAGTGCTGATGGTGGCCGTGGCATTCGGCCTTTCGGTAGTGGCGATGGCTTATACGATTGGAGGCATTTCGGGCTGCCACATCAACCCCGCCATCACGTTGGGCTGCATGCTTTCAGGACGCATGAAGACGTCCGAAGGGTTGATGTACATGGTGTTCCAGGTTGTAGGAGCGTTGATTGGTTCCACGATTTTGTGGTTGCTGACTTCTAACATTGACATGGCTTATGCCACGACAACGGGAGCCAACGCCTGTGCGGCAGGCGTGAGCCTGACAGGAGGTTTCCTGGCCGAGCTGGTGTTCACTTTCGTGTTTGTCCTTGTCGTGCTAGGCGCGACGGATTCCAAGGTGGGAGCCGGAAACTTTGCCGGGCTGGCCATTGGCCTGTCGTTGGTGTTGGTACACATCGTCTGCATCCCCATTACCGGCACGTCCGTGAATCCGGCGCGCAGCATTGCCCCGGCTTTGTTCGAAGGCGGTGCGGCATTGTCCCAATTGTGGATATTCATCGTGGCACCGCTGGTTGGAGCAGCTTTGTCGGCCGTTGTATGGAAATTGTTGGAGAACCGCGGGAAATAGCGGATAGGACGGCGGCGGGACAGCTTTCGCTCACCACTTTACGGTGCGTGTCCCGTCCGCGTTTTCTTCGATATACACCTTGACGGCATCTTCAGGGAGCAGTTCTTCCACCAGTTCCGGCCATTCGATGAAGCAGAGTGCGCCGCTGTAGAAGTAATCTTCGTAGCCCATGTCATAGACTTCTTCCAGTTTCTTGATGCGGTAGAAGTCGAAGTGGTAAATCAGCTCGCTGCTTTCCGCGCGGTACTCATTGACGATGGCGAAGGTGGGCGAGTTGATGACATCTTCCACGCCGAGGCATTCGCACACGGCTTTGATGAATGTGGTTTTTCCGGCCCCCATGTGGCCGTAGAAGGCGAATACCGTGCCTTCGCCCATGGCGGAGATGAATTCCCGTGCGGCTTCGTGGATATGTTCCAGATTGTCTATTTTGATTTCCATATACTTATATTAAAATAGGTGTTCAGTTTCTCTTTTTACTTTGCAGGGTAATCAGCGGGATGAGCATTTCCTCCATGGAGATGCCACCGTGCTGGAACGTGTCGCGGTAGTAGGACACGTAATAATTATAGTTATTAGGATAGGCGAAGAAGTCGTCACCCCAGGCGAAGATGTAGGCCGTGCTCAAGTTGGGCGAGGGGAGTGCCGCTTTGCGTGGTTCTTTGATTTCGAACACTTCCTTGGGGTTATATTTCAGGTTCTTGCCCAGTTTGTAGCGCAAGTTGGTGTTGGTGTTCTTGTCACCCGTCACTTTGACGGGTGCTTTCACGCGGATGCTCCCGTGGTCGGTGGTGAGGATGACGGTGTAGTCGCTGGCTGACAGGGCACGAAACAAGTCGCGAACGGCGGAATGGCGGAACCAACTTTGTGTGATGCTGCGGTAGGCAGCCTCGTTGGAGGCCAGTTCGCGCACCATCTTCGACTCCGTGCGGGCATGCGAGAGCATGTCGATGAAGTTGAACACCACGATGTTCAGGTCGTTCCTTTCCAGCTGTCTGAGTTGTGCGATGAACTTCTCCGCAGCTGCGGAGTCGTTGATTTTGTGGTAGCTGAATGTGTGTTTCCTGCGATAGCGGTCCAGCTGCGTTTGGATGAGCGGGCCTTCATTCAGGTTCTTGCCCTCCTCCTCGTCCTCGTCCACCCACAATTCGGGATACATTGAAGCAATCTTGTCGGGCATCAACCCTGAGAAAATGGCGTTGCGGGCATATTGTGTGGCCGTGGGCAGGATGCTGCAGTAGATGTCTTCCTCAATGAGGAACGAATCGGCCAATTCCGTGCCGATAGTGCGCCACTGGTCGTAACGGAAGTTGTCGATGACGATGAGGAACACTTTCTTGCCTTGGCTGAGCTGGGGGAAGATTTTGGTCTTGAAGATATCCGGACTCATCAGCGGACGGTCTTCCGGATGCGTAATCCAATTCTCGTAATTCTTGCGGATGAACTTGGCAAAAGACAGGTTGGCTTCCGTTTTTTGCATGCCGAGCATTTCGTCCATGTGGCTGTCGGCTTCGGAAAGCTCCAGTTCCCAATATACCAGCCGTTTATAGACCTCTTTCCAATTGTCGAACGTCAGTGAGTCGTTGATTTGCATGCCTATCTTGCCAAAGTTCTGCTGGTAGGCCGTCTGTGCCACTTCGGCGACGATTTCCTTCTTATGGATGTTTTTTTTCAGGGCCAGGAGGATTTGCGTGGGATTGACGGGTTTGATGAGGTAGTCGGCGATTTTCGAGCCGATGGCTTGGTCCATGATGTTTTCCTCTTCGCTTTTGGTGACCATGACCACGGGTGTGGCGGGGCTGGTTTCCTTGATGCGCGCGAGGGTTTCCAGCCCGCTCAGGCCGGGCATGTTCTCGTCGAGCAGGATGAGGTCGTAGGCCATGGTGGCGCACCGGTCCAGTGCGTCTTGTCCGTTAGAGGCGGTTTCCACCTCGTAGCCTTTCTTCTCGAGGAACAGGATGTGCGCTTTCAGCAATTCTATCTCGTCGTCAACCCAAAGTAATGTTCCGTTGTTCATGTTTTCTCTTGTTTTTTAGAAAATGATGCCGCTGTCCGTGTCGTCTTCATATCCTTCCTCCTCTTCGCCGTATTCCCCTTCGCCTTCTTCTTCCGGCGTTTCATCGTCCGGATGGCGGATGATGAGCGGCGTGGGCGTGTCGATTTTCAGGTCGTCGGGCACTTCCAGCGGGGCGAACGTCTCGTCGTAGAATTTTTTGTAGTCGTCGTAGCTGAAAGTCGTGCCCAGCAGTTGGAGGTTTTCTTCCGAGATGATTACGGAGCGGATGTTTTTAAGCACGACACTCATGTGCGGGTCGGCATAAAGCTTTTGCACATAGGTGTGTGCCTCGTCGAAGTTGAGGAATCCGCCTACCCGCATTTGTGCCAGCCCGTCGGCCTTTTCGATGGTCAGGTCGAAGTTGCGCACCGTGAAGTGGGTGAAGTTATAGAGGGCCATTTCGTATAGGAGCTGGTTTTCGTCAAGGGAGTTTTCCGGATAGGCCAGCACGAAATAGAAGTTGGCCAGCCGCTCGTCGCTCAGTTGCTGCCCGGTGGCGGTGGAATCCGCGTTGCTTGTGGCGGTGCGGCGGCTCCAGATGTCGCTTGCCATATATTTCTCGTCGGCCAGCGGGCGGCCTTCCTCGATGCCTTTCATGATGCTTTGCGCGATTTCCGTCACTTCGTCCTGCGGGTATTTCTCGATGACCTGTTTCAGGGTCACCAGGAAACTGTCGCGTTCGCCGCCGTAGAGCTGGCTCAAGGCTTGGATGAACATGAACTTGGCACGGTGGGCGCCTTCGGGGAAGTCCGAGGTGGAGACGGCATAGTTGCGGAACACTTCATCGTAGTCGTCGCGGTTGTATGCCGCGTAGGAGGCGGCATAGAGGGAGTCCTCGATGTGTTTGCCCCGCCGGGCATAGAGTTCATAGCGCGGGTTGGCCAGCATGATGGCGTATTTGCTTTGCGGGAACTCCTCGATGAGGCGGCTGCGGTAAAGTTCGGCCTCGGCGGTGTCCTTCCTCCGCCCGTTGATGAGGAAGAGGTGGTAATAGACGTTGTCCTTGTCGGCCACGTCGGGGAACGTGTCCAGCAGGCGCAACAAAGTGCGCCGTGCCAGTTCGAAGTTTTCGAGCCGTTCCATTTCCAGGATGCCGGCTTGGTAGAGCGCGTCGCGCAGGATGTCGTTTGAGGCTTGCAGCTGTTCTTCCGTGAAAGGGATTTGCTGCAGGTAGTATTCGCGGTTGTGCGGGTCGGATGCCAGCGAGTCGGCCATCCGGGCTTCCACTTCGGCGATGCTGTCCGCGCGGGCGATGCTGTCGGCCATGGCCATGCGGAGGCTGTCCCCGGCCTCGCTGTAGTCATATTCGGCAAATTCGTCCGTTCCGGTTTGCTCTTTGTGGCTTCTGCGCCAGTTGTCTTCCAGCGGGCGTCGTCCCCAGGTGCGGACGAAGGCTTGTTTGCCTTGTGCCACCACTTGCGGGTTGTAGAAGTACCAGGTCCCGCTTTGTCCCGCCTGTCCGGCGGTACCCCGTGTGGGTGTGCCCGGTATGGGGGTCGCTGCGGGGGGTTGCGGCATGTTGGCTTCCATTTGCGCGTGCATCTCGGCCCGCGCCTCTTCCTTCTCCTTTTGTTTCAGGGCTTCGATCACACGGTCTATGGCTTCGTTGCGCTCGTCCTCGGGCAGTTTGGCCAGCCATTGCAAGCTGTCCTGCAGCTTGATGGCGGAGAGGTGGGGCTCCAGTTCGTTGAGGATTTCCTGCCGGCGGTCGGCTTCCTTGTATTCGTCGTGTTCCTTGTCCAATATGCCCACGAGGTCGGCATAGCAGCGTTGCGCCTTGATGTAGTCTTCCTTGTCCCAGTAAATCCCGCCAAGCCGGAGCAGCAGCATGGCTTTGGCGATGCCGTTCTGTGTGCTTTCCTTCGCGCCTTTTTCGTAGGCGCCGATGCAGTGTGCCGTGTCCTTGTTGGCCAGGTAGATGTTGCCGAGCGCGTAATAGATTTGGTCTTGGTAGTCCTTGTTCTTTTTGTTCCGCGCCATGCGTTTCAGCTTTTTCACCACCTTGTTGTGGTTGCCTTCGGCCATGACTTCGGTTTGCAGGATTTGTGCGCTGAACGACAGCTCGTAGGTGGGGTTGGCGCGGATGACGCGGCGCAGTGCCTTGTAGGCTTCCGCGTCGTTGCCGGTTTCGTGGTAGAGTTGCCCCAGCAGGTAGTTCAGGCGTGCCCGTTGTTGTTTGTTCCTTTCTTTCCGGATGGTTTGTTGCAGGTAGGGGATACCTTCTTTGTATTGTTCCACCAAGATGAGGTAGTCCGCGTATGAGGCGGCATATTCTTTTTTCCCGTCCCCGTCGATGCTGTCGCGCCGGATTCTGCGCAGCACGTCTTCCGCGTCGTAGGGCCATTCCAGTTCCACGTAGCAGCGTGCCAGCCATGCCCGTGCCACAGACACCACTTCGGGTTGTCCGGCGTAGAGGTTGCAGATGTAGTTGAAGGTGGAGGCGGCTTCGATGAATTCGCCCTGTTGGAACTGGGCTTTTCCCATGAGCAGCCAAGCGTGGCGCAGGAAGGGGTTGAATTCTTTTCGGGTGCGGTAGGCTTTGTCTTTCTCAGTGAGTTTTTTCCCGGGTTTGGATTTCGGCTTGGCCTTGATGGAGTGTTGCTTGATGGCTTTCTCACATTTCTCGATGGCGGTCTCGAAGTTGGATTTTCCTATGCCGGCGGTCTTTTTGTCGCGCACGTTGAAGATGGGCAGCAGCTCGGTGTAGTTGTCCTTGTGTCCGTCTTGTTGCGCCTGTATGCCCTCCTTGAAAGCTTCCGCCCCGTTGAAGTAGGTGTTGAATCGGGCCGTCATGGCATGGTAGAAACGTGTCCCGGACGTGTTCTTTTTGGTGGAACATGCGGCGAGGACAAATAGCAGGGCGGCTAGGCCGGCCATGATATGTAGAATTTCTTTTTTCAATGCGTTCTCTATCCGGTTTGATAACTGAAAAAACGATGTTTTATTGTCTCCCGGGGCGGATAAAAAAGAGTGAAAATCCTTTGCAAACCAAATAGATGAGAATGGACACAAAGATAATGGACGCACCAGAGGGGATGTTGTAGCGGTAGGACAAGCCCAGCCCCCCCAGGCAACCCGCATAGCCGATGGCGGCCGACAGGACGGCCATAGTCCTGAAGTCGCGGGTGAAAAGGTTGGCCGTCACTTGGGGGATGGTGAGCAGCGAGATGACCAGCACGATGCCCACCATGCGCAGGCAGGCCACGATGGTCAGGGCGATGAAGGCCATCATGGCATATTCGATGGCGGCGACGGGGAGGCGTTGGGAACGCGCGAACTCCGCATCAAACGCCACGGAGACGAGCGGGCGCAGGAACAGGGCGAACGCGCCGACGGCCACGGCGGCGAGCACGGCCAGCAGGAGCAGGTCGCCTGTGCCGATGGTCAGGATGTTGCCGAAAAGGTAGGAGGACAGTTCCGGCGTGAACCCGGGGGCGAGGAAGCTGCAGATGATGCCGACGCTCATGCCCAGTGTCCAAAAGATGGCGATGGCAGAGTCTTCGCGGATGCCTTGCCGGTGGCTCGCCCATTGGATGCCGCAGGCGGAAAGCACGGCGAACACGGCAGCCGACAGCACAGGCGGCAGGCCGAGATACACGCCGATGCCGATGCCGCCGAACGAGGCATGCGTGATGCCGCCGCTGATGAACACGAGGCGGCGCGTGACGATGTAAGTCCCCACAAGGCCGCAAAGGATGCTGGCCAGCAGGCTGCCCGTCAGCGCGTTTTGGAAAAAGGTGTAGGCCAGGATGTCTGTCATCGGGCAAATCTCCTCTCGCCGATAATCAGGAAAACTTCGTCTTTCAGCGCGTCGGGCAGGGGGACGCCGCGCAACTGCAGGCTTCGCACCCATCCCGCCACTTCATCGTCACGCATCGTGTAGAGCACGTCGCGGAACTCGTCGGTTTCCGCTTCGCTGTAGTCCGCTGCGTCCTTGCCCCGGAAGCGGTCGAGTTCCTCGTCGTTGTAGTATTCGATTTGCTTGCTTACGGCGGCCAGCAGGCTTTCCTTCTCGCACACTTCGTGCTGGCCGCAGCATTCCTGCGGGGGCTGTTTCACGGCAGGCATCTCGTCGATTTCGCCTTGGGTGATTTTCTTTTTCAGGGAGAGGTTGCGCACATAGCCTGCCACGGCGGCGACCACGGCGGCCAGGATGAGTGCGGAGAGTGCGTAAATGGCAATCATGGCATGGTGATTTCGAATCCGGCTTTCTTCAGGTCGTCCCAATAGTGCGGGTAGGATTTGCTCACTACGTGCGGGTCGTTGATGCGGATGTCGGGACGCACGAGGCAACACGGGGCGAAGGACATGGCCATGCGGTGGTCTTCGTAGGTGTCAATGGCTGCTTCTGGCTGGCTTTTCCCGCACTTGCCGTCCCATCGCAGTTCCGCCTTGCCGTCCGTTTCGAGGGAGTAGCCCAGCTTGTCCAACTCGCGGATGAGGGCCGCGATGCGGTCGGTTTCCTTGATACGCAGGCTTTGCAGGCCGGTGAAGTGAAACGGCATCTTCAGCATGGCGCAGGTGGTCACGAACGTCTGGGCCAGGTCTGGCTGGTTGACGAAATCGTAGTCCATCCGTTGCGCCCGCCCGGGGTGTTTGGTCAACTCCACACAATCCAGTCCTTCCGTGTTGCGGAAGAAACGGGTACACACCCCCAAAGGTTCGAACAGGCGCACCACTGCGGCATCGCCTTGGTAGCTGTCGGGCGACAAACCATGGAGCACTATCCGTGCATCTTGGTCTGGCGTGAGTGCCATCATCTCGTACCAGTAGGAGGCCGCACTCCAATCCCCTTCTATATAATAAGGTGTAGGGCGGTAGGGCACGGGGTGAACCCGGATGTGCCTGTCATCAGTCCACTCCGCTTGTGCGCCGAAGTCTGCCATCAGGTGTAGCGTCAGGGCGATGTAGGGGCGCGAGATGATTTCGCCCGTCAGTTCCAGTTCCAGCCCGTCGTCCAGCACGGGGCCTATCATCAGCAAGGCGGAGATATATTGCGAGCTGACGTTGCCGGGCAGGCTGATTCGCCCGCCATGGTGTCGTCCGCCGGTGATGCGCAGGGGTGGGAAACCTTCGTTCTCCACATATTCGATTTGTGTGCCGAGTTTCTTGAGGGCGTCTGCCAAAATCCCGATGGGGCGTTGCTTCATCCGTGTGGTGCCCGTCAGGGTGCGTGTGCCTTCTTTCACGGCGAAGTAGGCCGTGAGGAAACGCATGGCCGTGCCGGCGGCTTTGATATCGACAGGGTCGCCGGGGTCGGTCAGGGCCTTGAGCATGACGGCGGTGTCGTCGCAGTCAGAGATATGCTGTGGCATGTACTTTCCACCCGCCAAGGCTTGCAGGATGAGTGCGCGGTTGCTGATGCTTTTGCTGGCCGGAAGTTCCGTCTCGTGCCGCAACAGCCGGGGGGCAATGAGTTTGATTTGCATATTTTTGCCTGAAATAAGCGTTTTACGGACACAAAAGTAGGAATTTATTTGGAATTTCCAAAAACTATTTCTACTTTTGCACCCGCAAACGGGATGTAGCTCAGTCCGGTTAGAGTACTCGTCTGGGGGGCGAGTGGTCGCTGGTTCGAATCCAGTCATCCCGACATGGAGGGGGAAGAAGGCATTTGGAGTAGAAATACTTTGAGTGCCTTCTGTTTTTATGGTTGTCGCGGGCGGTATCCTTACAGAAGCCGAGAGCTAGCGGAAATTTTGGGGCTGTTCCTCAATCAGCGGGCAGGCCACTATGGAATAAAAAAACGGGGAGATTTGAAGAAATCTCCCCGTTTGCGCTTCAGGATGGGCTTGAACCAACGACCCCCTGATTAACAGTCAGGTGCTCTAACCAACTGAGCTACTGAA
>CALUFQ010000061.1 GCA_944319925.1 uncultured Paraprevotella sp. | reverse complement strand
CTGCGGACGGACAAGCGACGGGAGGCAGTGCGTTCGACCGTTTGACCTCAAGCGAATATTCGCCATTCGTTAAATCCACAAGTTTAGGAGCTGTTCCGAAATATGCTGCTGGGGATTGGGGTCAGTAGAAATTCAGTGGGGAAACGGTTTCATGCTACCCCGCTGATATGCTGCGACAGATTTGAGATCCATCGCAACAAAGGTTTGTCCGCCTGGAGGCAAAACTCCTCCGCCTTGTAGGGGAGGTGGCCCGCAGGGCCGGAGGGGTTTCCCATGCACAAGAGTGACTTTCCTCTTTTTCCGACCCGTTTATGTTATCCGCAGATGCGTCCGGTGTTGTTCCCGTGGGCGTAAGACCCCCTCCGCCCCTTCGGGGCTCGTCCCCCTGCGAGACGGGACAGTTTTGGCATCCGCATGGAGAACAGAAGGGGCATTACGGCTCGTGCAGAATTTATTACCCCCCCCCACTAAAAATCTACTGAGCCGTGTTTCGTTTGAACTGCAGCTTGGCAGTGTGTCATTGGCTGAAGATACCATGATTCTCAAGGGATATTCGGAAATGATGAAATGTCCGTATGCCGTTCCGTATCCTTCTGTCATTTTTCCATTGCTGTAGTTGAAAAAGGATCTTTCACCATTTGCCCCTTTGAGTTCCTTGACGGCATAGGATTTTGTTTTATTTATAGCGTGGGGAATAGAACTGGCAGGTTTTCCCGGGTGATATGTTTTGCTATCCTTTCGGCATTTGCAGCCCACGATTCCGCAACAGATTGACATGGCAAGGCATAGGAACACACATTGGTGTGGAATGATTTTCCTGTTTTGCGTAGTTTTGTTCATTTGGTTGCTGCTTCTTTTCAGTTTATCTCTTGGCAGGAGACGGACTTTCGTGCTGTCTGAAAGAGAATCAGCCGTTTAAATGAATGCTTGTTTGGAAAATGGATTTATTCGTGCGTTTTTTTATACACTCATTTTGTGCCATAGCCTTTTTTTCCTATTTTTGTACACGAAAGTCCGTCTCCTGCCAAGAGACGGACTTTCGTGCTGTTGTATGTTATAGGACTATGTTCCTATTTTTTAATGAATTTCTTTCCGTCCCTGATGTAGATATGGCCTTTTTTCTGTGCTTTTACTTGGCATCCTGACAGGTCATAAACGGGCGACGTGGCGGTGGTGGGGGATATTTTTTGTTTGACGTTCCGGACAGATGTCCCCGGTTGGCCGGGAGCGAAATCGGTGACGCGGTTGCTCATGGTGTTTAACGCTCTGACATCGCTATTCGTTAATTCCCGTCCATAGATGATGAGGTCGTCCATTCTTACGTCCACAGACCCCCAGAACGACCCGTAGCCCAAATAGAAGTCGGGACAGTCTTGTATGAAGTCAAGAACCAGGTTGTGGTCAAAATCCCTTTCGTCCGTGATGGCCGTTCCGTTACAAATGCCGTCACATACGGTGTCACGTACTCTTCCTCCGTTAATGTATATGATGCATCCTTTTTCGCGGGAGAAGGTTAGTGTGACAAGGCACCATTCGCCTATGGGCATGTCGTCGGACAACACTTTGCCGGGATGGTTGATGTCAAACCAGTCGCTGCCGTTTCGGTTGAAACCCACGTACGAGTTCCCGGTCAGGTAGAGGCGTGTGTTGGCAGCCGGGTTGTAGAATGACCAAATGGCATCCCAGGGAACATCATCGGTGCGCTTCACCCACAGTGAGACAGTGGCGCCTTCGAGCTCTTCCCCATAGAGCGGATTGGGGATTTTCGTGTAGCTGCAAGAGCCGCTGGCCCCGAAATATTGGTGCAGGATATGGCCGTTTCGCAGGCTGTCCCGTTCAAGCGTGGGAATGCGGTTGTTGCCTTCAGCCAGGAGGACGGCTTCTTCCTGTGCATCATAGGCATTCATGAAGGGTTGCTGGTCGAAGCCGTAATAAGCCTTGATGCCGCTGCGCCAGTCGCCGGCCGGGGTGTACTCGGCGCGGGCCGTGACGTGGTAGGTTTCCGTCCAATAATAGTCGCCGCAAGACGCTTTTACCGTCAGTTGCACGGGAGTGTCTGCCGATAATCCGCTTGGATTGTAGCGTCCGGTATGTGAAATGATTTCGGGAGTGTCTGAGGTCCATTCCAAGTTCAAGCGATGTGTTTTGTCTATCCCGTACAAATCCACGTTGCGCGAGATGGCTTGTCCTTCCACGACAGGGATGTCAGCCGTGTTGATTGTGTAGGCCAACTGATATTGGCTTTCCATCTTGTAGCCCCATGCGTTTGTGCCGTTTTTGGCGCATGCTGTGAAACAAATGGCCTTGATGGTGGTGGGTTCCATTTGTTGTTCGGTCATGACGCCCTTATATTCGACACCGTCCAAGTTCAAGGTGATGTATGCGTTGTTCCCGCTGGTTTGCCATGTACCTTGGCAGGCTCCTTCTATCCTGCCGTTTTCATTCAGGGTGATTTCCACGGGGATGGCTTCCTCGTAGTCGGCATGGTTTAGCCCGTAGCGGTGGATGAGCAGGTCGTATTTCCCACAGATGTCCTTTATGTCGAAGGCGGGGGTAGATGCGATTTGCCGGTCGCCCGTTTTTTCGCCGTGGTATTCAAATGGGGCGGCTACGGGCCATCCGTCGGCATTCAGGTAAAGTTGGTGTACGCGCACTTGGTGTCCGGCCGTGCCGTCATTGAATTTGGTGTGATAGACAAGATAAGTGTTGCCGTCTTCCGCCGCAAGTACGGAATTGTGGCCTTGCGCGCATTCTCCCACGGTCATCATTCCCCATTGGTTGTATGCCCCAAGCAGGATTTCCCCACGTGTGTCTGAATTAGGGCCGAAGTTCAGCACGTAATTCGTGAAGATGGCGCTTCTGCCTTCCGTGTCCGTATAAGGTCCGTCGGGGTTTTCCGAGCGAAAGACCCGCATCACGTAGCCTCCGTTGGGTTCAAGCCCTCCGTAGCTCATGAAAAGATAATAGTGGTTTCCGATGTGTTCGATGTAGCTGCCTTCTCCTGACACATAATATCCGCCAGCTATTTTTTTTCCGAAATAGGGGTCTGATGTGACGCTGGCGCCTTTCGTGTCAAAGTCCCCGGGATAGGTGATGTCATAGTCGCGCAGGCCGGTCTCTTCATCTAATTGGAGCATGTAAATTCCGCCCGACCAAGAGCCGTATGACATCCAAAGCGTCCCTCCCTCGTCGTAGAAGACGCAGGGGTCGATGGCGTGTGGCCAAAACGTGCCCCAGTTCTCTTGCCTGTAACGTGCCGGCAGGCTTGTTTGCGGGCCGATGACCAGTTCGAGGTCGGTTTTGTGGAATGAGATGCGTTCGTCGGTGTCGTTGCGGAAGCCGGTGTAAACGACAGGGCCTTGGTAAATGTAGGGGCCTTCGATTCGGTCGGCGGTGAGCAGGATGATGCAAGAGTTCCACGTTGGCCCGTTCAGGCTGAGGTATTGGCACCATTTTTTCATGGCGGGGTTATAGATGATGTCGGGCGCCCACATGTTGCCATAGACGCTCCAAGGGGCGTTGTCGGTCCCCGGCAGTGCGCAATTCCATGCGGAAGCGTCATAGTCGCCAAAAGCCATTGTTTGGCCGCCGATGCGGATTTCCTTGGTTTGATTGACGTGGAAGGCTTCCGCCGCTTCCACATTGTAGGTTTCGGTGCCGTCTGCGTTTACGGCTCCCCAAGTGAAAGTCACCGGCGACCAGTTTTGCAGGTCGGTTGTTTTGGCCGTGGCGTTGTGTGAGCCGAAAATGTAATAGGATTGGCTGGCCTCGTCGAACACGATAGAGGGGTCGTGTACGCTAGTGCGTTGCATGTTGATGGTGGAATACATGTCTTTGAGCTCTTCCGTGGTGAGGCGGATACTTTGTCCGTAGGCGGGTTGCAAACAAGCCATTGTACATGCGACGGCCACGTGTCTCCAAGCGTTGTGTAAGAATGTTGTTCCCATGTCTTTCTTAGGTTAATGGTTTATACATTGTGAAAGCACAAAGCACAACCAACTTTCTCCTGAAGTTAATTGTGCTTTGGCTTGTGTTGCGGAGGCTTGACTCGAACAAACGACCTCCAGGTTATGAGCCTGGCGAGCTACCAACTGCTCCACTCCGCGATGTGTTTCTTGATTTCGATTGCAAAGGTACGTTTTTTTTAGGAACCTGCCAAATAAAAGCGCATATATTTTTCGTTCCCTGTTGCTGGTGCGGAGAATAATCCTTACCTTTGCGCTGCGATTCTACATATTTTGTTTTACGTCTAAAAAAGTAGCTTTCACATGGATTTTGTTATTGACTTCATTTTGCACATTGACCAGCATATGATTGAGATGGTGCAGGAGTATCATTCATGGACATACGCCATCTTGTTCCTTATTATTTTTTGTGAGACGGGATTGGTTGTTACGCCCTTTCTGCCGGGCGACTCCATGCTTTTCGTGGGAGGTGCCATTGCCGCGCTTCCGGGCGTTCCGCTTGACGTGCATTGGCTGTCGCTTGTGTTGTTTATTGCGGCCGTGTTGGGCGATTCCTGCAATTACATGATAGGGCATTTTTTTGGAAAGAAATTGTTTAGCAATCCTGATTCCAAGATTTTCAAGCAAAGCTATTTGGACAAGACGCATGAGTTTTATAAGAAATATGGCGGGAAGACCATCATCATTGCGCGTTTTGTGCCTATCGTTCGCACGTTTGCGCCCTTTGTGGCCGGGATGGGGCGGATGCACTATTATTATTTCATGCTTTACAATGTAACTGGCGGCGCCCTGTGGGTGGCTTTGTTCTGTTATGCGGGATATTTCTTCGGCGACCTGCCTTTCGTGCAGCAGAACCTGAAATTGCTTATCGTGGCCATCATTGTCATTTCGGTTCTGCCGGCGGTGATAGAGGTAGTGAGGGAAAGGATGAAATTGAAGAGGAATAAAGTTTAAATAGTAAAGGCATGAAGAATTCGTTTTTTAACCGGTTTGTTCCGAAACAGCCGAAGTTTTTTAGTTTGTTGGAGGATTTGGCCAATATCCTTAAGGAGGCGGCCGACACCTTGGCCGAGAGCATGGGGCATGTGACTCCGCAAGAAAGGGAAACGTATTACAAAAAGATAAAGGAAGTGGAACGCCGGGGTGACCAAGTGGCCCATCAGGTGCTTGACGAGCTGGAAACCACCTTTATCACGCCGCTTGACCGTGAGGACATCAATGCCCTGGCTTCCGGAATAGACGATGTGATAGACAGTGTAAACAGTTGCGCCAAGCGCATCAATATTTATAATCCGCACGGTTTGGGCGAGGCCGCGAAGGCGTTGTGCCGTTTCATCCAGCAGGAGGCGGACTGCATCTGCAAGGCGGTGAATGAACTGGAGACGTTCCGTAAGAATCCGGCCAAACTCCGTGGCTGTTGCGTGGCGTTGCACGATTTGGAAAACCAAGCCGACGATGTCTATGAACTGTTCATCAAGAGACTTTTCGAGGAAGAGAAAGATGCCGTGGAAATTGTGAAAATCAAGGAGGTCATGCAGGAGCTGGAGCGGACTACCGATGCGGCTGAGCATGTGGGCAAGATTCTGAAAAATCTGATTGTGAAGTATGTGTAATTCGCAGGACGTATGGAGTTGTTAATCGTAATTATTGTATTGTCGCTTTTGTTCGACTATATCAACGGATTCCATGACGCGGCCAATTCCATCGCTACGATTGTTTCCACCCGGGTGCTGACACCGTTTCAGGCCGTGCTATGGGCGGCGGCATTCAATTTCGTGGCCTTCTTTATTGCCAAGTATGTGATTGGCGGCTTCGGCATAGCCAATACGGTGTCGAAAACCGTGATGGAGGAGTACATCACCTTGCCCATTATCTTGGCCGGAGTGTTGGCCGCCATTGCTTGGAACTTGTTCACATGGTGGAAAGGAATCCCTTCCTCGTCTTCCCACACGCTGATTGGCGGTTTTGCAGGATCGGCTATCATGGCTAGCGGATGGGGTTCCATCCAGCTGGAGATTATACTGAAGATTGCGGCTTTCATCTTCTTGGCACCTTTCATCGGCATGGTTGTAGCCCTGTGTTTCACGCTTGTCGTGTTGCATGTGTGCCGGAAGGCTCGTCCGCATGTGGCGGAGGTCTGGTTCAAGAAGCTGCAGCTCGTCTCCTCTGCCTTGTTCAGTGTGGGGCATGGCTTGAACGATTCCCAAAAAGTGATGGGTATCATTGCCGCCGCGATGATTGCGGGGCATTCTCAAGGCTTGGGCTTGGGAGTGGACAGCATTGACGACCTTCCGGACTGGGTGGCTTTCTCTTGCTTTACGGCCATTTCATTGGGTACGATGTCGGGTGGCTGGAAAATCGTGCGTACAATGGGCACGAAGATTACGAAGGTAACACCTTTTGAGGGCGTGATTGCCGAGACCGCCGGTGCTTTTACGCTCTATCTGACAGAATATCTGAAAATTCCTGTGAGCACCACCCATACCATTACCGGTGCTATCATTGGCGTGGGTGCCACGAAACGGCTTTCGGCTGTGCGATGGGGCGTGACGAAAAGTCTGATGACGGCATGGGTGCTGACTATTCCCGTGAGTGCCTTGCTGGCCGCCGGCATCTATTGGGTGTTGATGTTATTCTTGTAGTGGGGCGGTTTTCCCGTATCACAAATAGTATGAGGATATAAAAGAAAGGGACAACTTCTCTTCGCAAGGAGGAGTTGTCCCTTTCCGGTTGGAATATACCTTATTTATATTATGGATAACTTCTTTTTTTAAGGCTTTCCTAATTCGTCGTATGAGGTTTGCAAGATGGACTTGCCTTTCTGTTCGCGTGTTTCCGTGCCGGTTTCGGGTGCCGTGGAGACCACTTTTTGCGCGGCGTTGTCATAAATCGTCACGCCAGTGCTGTCCTTGAACAAGAAACCGTCGTTGTAGGTGGAATAGGCAAAGGGATAGGTGTATGCCTCCGAGAAAATGTTGCGGCTATAGGAGAAATCCGTGTGCGGCAAGCCAAGTTGGCCAAGCAGTGTGGCAGGCATGTCGCTTTGGTTCATCAGTGTGTGCACGACGCGGGCTTGCCTTATGGCACCGCCCAGCCACAGCATGGGGACATGGTAGAACTCGGGAGATGTGATGCTGAACGTAGGTGAACTGCCGTGGTCGGGGATGCAGACGATTAACAAGTTGTCCCATACGGGGAGCTTTTTCAAATCGTCGATGAACTTGCCAAGGCAATGGTCGGTATAGGCAAATGAATTGAGTCGTTTGTCTTCCAGGCGGTTATAGGGCACTTCAAACGGTTCGTGGCTGCTGAGCGTGAGGAAGCCTGTGTGCCACAGCTCGTTTTCCGGACGAGTCTTGATCATTCCATAGAGTTTTTCGAAGGCGTATTCATCATGTGCGCCCCATGAGCTGGATGTGCGTTCGGCAAGACTGAAGTCCGTGTCGCTGGTGAGTTGCTGGTAGCCGGTAGTGGTGAAATAACTCCGCATGTTGGTGAAGTTGATGTCGCCACCGTATAGGAAGTCGGTGTGGTAGCCGTTGGCCCGCAAGGTGCGGGCGATGCCGGGCAGGCGTCCCGACTTGGCCGGCATTTTCATGATAGACGTGGTGGGGTAGCTGATGTGTCCGCTTAGCGCGCTTACCAGTCCGCGGTCGGTGCGGAAACTGTTGGCATACACGTTGTCGAAGAAGATGCCTTCCTTGATGAGCCGGCTCATTTGCGGGGCTACGTCTTTCACGCCTCCCAATTCTTCCACATAGTATCCTCCGAATCCTTCCAAGACAATGATGAGCACGTTGGGCCGCCGGGTGTTCAAGAGTGTGTCCGTGCAATCTTCAGTCTGTGCGGGATAGAGCGTGGCATAGGTCTTTGCCAATGTTTCCGCATCCAGATAGTTGTATTTTTCCGCAAAGTCTTCGGCTTTGAAATAGGAATAGAGCAGGCTGAAGGCGGGATTGATGGCTGCGTGGTTCAGGTAGTTGTTTTCGCTGAAATAGGCACTGCCCACGTTCATCGTGGAGCGTCCCACTCCTCCCCGGATGGCAAGGAAAATCAGTCCGCCCAACAGGATGTGCATGCCGTTGCATGCCGCTTTCCGCCAAGCACCGGTGAGTTTCGGGAAATGTTTCGGGGTCTGCCAGATGAATAACCATGAAAACAAGGCGGCAAAGGCGCAGACCAACAACAGGTGGATGACGATGTAGGACGTGGAGACGCTGGCCAAGGCTTGCTTGGGAGCATCCAGATAATTGAAGATGGTGGCATCCAATTTGAACTGCCAGAATGTGTAGAGAGAGGTGTCGCCCACGCAAATCAAGGAAAGCAGGAGCGAGACAAGGATGAAATAGGGTGCAAGTACCGTTTTGTGGTTAAGGTGCGGAAGCCACATGCCCGCCCATATCACGATGAAGGGAATGGCTGAAAGATAGCCCGTGGTGGAGAGGTCGAGCCCCAACCCGTGGGCGACTATTTGTGTCACATCGCCGATGGTCAACGGCCATGCCGAGGCATCTGCGTTGACATACGTGAAAATGATTTTCTGCAGGATGAAAAACGCCAAGAAGGTGGCGTACATCTTGAGCATGTAGAATAGACGCGCTTTCATGTCTGTTACACTGATTCTTTTATGGTGGTTATTTACGTCCGAAGTCCGCAGGAATTTCTCCCCACCTGTCGGTTTCCCATTTGTGGACAAAGATGCCCGAAGGATTGGCTTTGAGCCATCCTTCTGCCCGTTCTATCATGCGGAAAAGCTCTTCCGTGCGGGCGTTTCGTTCCAATTTGGTTTTGCATTGCTTTTGTTTTATCCAACTTATGGCGTTGCGGCTGTCGGAGAAAACCGGCATGCGGATGCCTTTTTGTTTCATGAGGGCCAGTGCATGCACGATGGCCAGGAACTCGCCGATGTTGTTCGTGCCATAGACCGGGCCGAAATGGAATACGGTCTCGCCCGTGCGCAGGTAAATGCCCCGGTATTCCATCGGGCCTGGATTGCCGCTGCAGGCTGCATCGACTGCCAAAGCCTCTGCCGGCACTTCGGGCGGGAGTGGCAACACGGTGTCGTGGCGGTCTTGTGGCACATCGGCGGAGGGTTTTGCCGTCTCCGCCTTTTTTTGTGTGCCTATATATAAATAAGGAGGAGAGGAATAAGCCTTTTCCGCCTCTTCCTTGGAGTCGAACGATTTGTAAACAGCTCCCTCGAATCCATTGATTTGCAGTTTGCAGTCTGTCCAAGAGTCGTAAATCCCGGGATTGACTCCATGCCAGACCACGTAGAATTTCTTTTTCCCCATTTCGTGTCTTAGGGATGCCGGTCTTTACATGCGTTCGGGCACTTCGATGCCTAACAGTCCCATGCCCGTGCGCACGACTTTGCCCACATTGGCGGAGAGCACCAGCCGGAAAGCCCGTTTGTCGGCATCCTCTTCGTGCAGGATGCTAAAGTCGTGGTAGAACTGGTTGTATTCTTTCACCAAGTCGTAGCAATAGTTGGCGATGCAGCTTGGATTATAGTCATTGCCGGCTTGTTTCACCACATTGGGGAAGTCGGCCAACATCTGTACCAGCCCGATTTCCTTCTCGCTCAGCATGGCTGTCGCCGGAATGGTTTCGGGCATGGGCATGCCTGCTTCGGCCGCCTTGCGCAGGATGGAACGGATGCGGGCATAGGTGTACTGGATGAAGGGGCCGGTGTTGCCGTTGAAGTCGATGCTTTCTTCGGGATTGAAAAGCATGTTCTTGCGGGCATCGACTTTCAGGATGAAGTATTTCAGTGCGCCAAGTCCCACGATGCGGGCTATTTCTGCGGCTTCTTCTTCGCTCACGTCCGTGAGTTTGTTGATTTTGTCTTCCGACATTTTCCGCGCGTTGTCAATCATGGCGGCAATCAGGTCGTCGGCGTCCACCACGGTGCCTTCGCGGCTTTTCATCTTCCCGTTGGGCAGTTCCACCATGCCGTAGGAGAAGTGCACGAGGTCTTTGCCCCATTCGAAGCCCAGCTTGTCGAGCAAGATGGACAGCACCTGGAAATGGTAGTTCTGCTCGTTGCCCACCACGTAAATCATCTTGTTGATGGGATAGTCGCGGAAGCGCAGTTTGGCTGTGCCGATGTCTTGCGTCATGTAAACCGATGTGCCGTCGGCGCGGAGCAGGAGCTTTTCGTCCAAGCCTTCGGCCGTCAGGTCTGCCCACACGGAGCCGTCCTCTTTGCGGAAGAAGATGCCTTTCTCGAGTCCTTCCATGACCTTTTCCTTCCCTTCGAGGTAGGTCTCGGACTCATAGTATATCTTATCGAAAGACACGCCGAGTGCTTTGTAGGTCTCATCGAATCCGGCATAGACCCAGCCGTTCATCTTGCGCCACAGCGCACGTACTTCCGGGTCGTTGTGTTCCCATTTGACCAGCATCTCGCGGGCTTCCTTCATGAGCGGTGCCTCGTTTTTGGCCTCTTCCTCGGGCATGCCCTTGTCCATGAGTTCCTTGACTTGTTCCTTGTAATGTTTGTCGAAAGCCACGTAGTAGTCGCCTACCAAGTGGTCGCCCTTGATGCCCGTGCTTTCAGGCGTGGCACCGTTGCCGTATTTCAGCCAGGCCAGCATGCTCTTGCAGATGTGTATGCCGCGGTCGTTTACGATGTTGGTCTTGACCACGCGGTTGCCATTGGCGGCCATGATGTTGGCCAAGGCGCACCCCAGCAGGTTGTTGCGCACATGTCCCAAGTGCAACGGTTTGTTGGTGTTGGGCGAAGAATATTCGATCATGACTAGCGGAGAGTGTTCGTCGGCTGCGGCCAGGCCGAACCTTTCATTGCGCTGGATGTCGGAAAGCAGTCCTATCCAGCTGGCTGGCGAGATGACCAGGTTGAGGAATCCTTTCACCACGTTGAAGTCTGCCACCACGGCCGGGATTTCCTTTTTCAGGTAGTCCCCGATTTCCTGTGCGGTGTCTTCCGGTTTCTTGCGGGATATTTTCAGGAAGGGGAACACCACGAGGGTGAGGTGTCCGGCGAATTCTTTCTTCGTCTTTTGGAGTTGTATCGTTTCAGGTGCGATGTCGTGCCCATATAAAGCCTTGATGGCGTTTGCCACGGCTGAAATGATATTGTTTTCTATTTCCATTGTTTGTTTTTTCCTATGGTTCAGGCTGCAAAGATACGGAATTTAAGTTTTGCAAGCAAGAAATTCCGGCTTTTGGCTCTGTATTTCACAGGAATTGGGAAACAAGTCCACAGGTCTTACGCTGGAAGTGGTCGATTCATTTTCAAGTGACAGGAAATGAAGTGATTTAAATGAAGCAGTAGAGCTGTCCGTCCGGAGGCAAAACTCCTCCGCCTTGCAGGGGAGGTGGCTCGAAGAGCCGGAGGGGTTTCCCACCCACGTATCATTCCGCAAGGGGGACAAAACGGCCATTATGGCCGCCGCACGGCGAACAGAAGGGGCGTTACGCCCCCGTGGGTGTGAGCCCCTCCGCTCCTTTGGGGCTCGTCCCCCTGCGAGGCGGGACAGTTCATTCCTGGCGGCTTCGACTGTCGGCATGCAGAAGTTTGTAAAAGCAGGAACTCTGTCTCACTCAATTCCCTCAATTCGTTTTTCCAAATGGTGTTAAATCCCCAAGAATGCGGGCAGTTCTCCTTTTGTTAAGTAAGTATCTTTTGGTAAATGGCAAGCGTACATCAAAAAAGGGAGAAGCGTGTTCCGGCTCCTCCCCTTTTTCCCTTCTGTGTAAAAGCGGCTTTGTCTTACTGCAATGCGTTTTCCAACTCTACACCGGCCTTGAATTTTGCGATTTTCTTGGCGGCGATGGTGATTTGCTCTTTCGTGCGGGGGTTGATGCCCGTGCGGCTGGGGCGTTCGCTTACGGAGAACGTGCCGAATCCGACGAGTGCAATCTTGTCACCGCTTTTTAAAGCACCGGCAATAGCATCAAGGGTAGCTTCCAAAGCTTTTTTGGCATCCGCTTTGCTCAAGCTTGCGTTTTCCGCAATGGCATTGACTAAATCTGTTTTGTTCATTTGATGATTTGATTTAATGGGTAATTAATGTTCTTGTTCCTTTTTCTTTCTTTGCAAATGTATGTAAACTATCTGTGAAAACAAATTTTTTCCCATAAAAAAATACTTCTTTTTATGAAATTCGGCAAGCTTGTACGGTTTGTTTTAAATGGAATGGAATAAAATTCGTATTTTTGCGCCAAATTTGGACATAGTAAAAAGAAGAATGATATGATGAACATGCCTCCTGTGACGAAAAACCTGATTATAATCAACGTGCTGTTTTTCTTGGCCAAGCTCGTGGCGCAGCGTTATGGCGTGGATTTGGATAGTTTGCTGGGGCTGCATTTCTTTTTGGCTCCGGATTTCAGGCTTTACCAGTTTGTGACTTACATGTTCATGCACGGCGGCCTGATGCACATCCTGTTCAACATGTTTGCCGTGTGGATGTTCGGACGCGTGATGGAGTCTTATTGGGGAAGCCGCCGGTTTCTCCTTTATTATATGGTGTGCGGGCTGGGTGCCGGTTTTGCGCAGGAAGGTGTGCAATATGTGTCCTATTTGTGGCAGGGGTTGAACCAGTATGATTCTGTGAATGTGGGTTATGCTGTAATGTCAATGGGTGATTATTTAAACCGTTGGACTACGATTGGTGCTTCCGGTGCGGTGTATGGCATCCTGTTGGCTTTTGGCATGTCGTTTCCTGAGGAGCGGCTGTTTATTTTTCCGCTTCCCGTGCCCATTAAGGCCAAGTTCTTTGTCATTGGTTATGCTGCCATTGAGTTGTTGTCGGCCTTCGGGAGCCCGGGCGACGGCGTGGCCCATTTTGCCCATTTGGGCGGCATGGTGTTCGGCTTGTTGCTCATCCTGTATTGGCGCAGGCGCGACGGCGGTGGCTATTATGGGCGCGGGAGTTCGTTCTCGGATAAGTTCAAGCGGTGGTTCTTTGACCAGCGTGACCGTTTTTCATCGTATCGGAAACCGAAAATGAAGGTGTCCATGGGCAACCGCAAGGATGATTATGACTATAATGCCCGCAAGAAGGCCGACGAGGAAGAAATCGACCGCATCCTGGAAAAAGTCAGGCGGTCGGGATATACCAGCCTGACGGAAGATGAAAAACGTAAGTTGTTCGACGCGAGCCAGCGTTAGGAAGCGGTGATGAAATGGTTGAAGCGCATATTGGTGCAGATGGCGATAGGGGCAAACGTGATGGCGGCCCTGTTGCTGTTGGCCTGTAGCTTATGTTCCGGACTGAATCCGGCGGAATATCCTCGGGCGGCCATTTTTGTGCTGGGCTTCCCCTTGTTGCTGCTGTTGAATCTGGCTTTTGTGTTTTTTTGGCTGGTCTTCAGCATTCGCCATGTGTGGATTCCTTTCGCGGGAATGTTGTTTTCCGTTTCTTATATCTATGATTATTGTCCGGTGAATTGGCCTTCCGGCATCCCTGACGGTGCATTGAAGGTGATTACTTATAACACGGAATTCATGGGGGCAAGGGGAAAGTCGGACGACGGCCATTATCCATTGTTGGAATACTTGGCTTCGTCGGACGCTGACATTATTTGCATCCAAGAGGGGGTGCCCCAGTCCAAGGGGCCTTCTGTGGCATATGAGGACAGCGTGATGGAAGCGGCAGGCTATCACATCCTTCGATTGAATGACGGTAAAGCGGAACCCCAATTCATTTATAGCCGCTTGCCTGTGTTGTCTGTGCGCAGGATTTCATACGAGAGCAGTGCCAACGGCAGCGTGGCGGCCGAGTTGCTGTACGGGGAAGACACCGTGTTGGTGGTGAACAATCATTTCGAATCGTATAAGTTGACCCGGGAAGACAAGGAAAAATATAAGGAAATCATTAAAGAGCCTGAAAAGGAGGACACGGAGAGCAATTCGCGGGCACTTTTCCGGAAAATGGCGGTGGCGAGCAGCTTGCGGGGACCGCAGGCTGATTCCGTGCTGCATTACATCCATGCGTCCGGGCACGAAGCCGTAGTGGTGTGTGGGGATTTCAACGAGCCTCCGGTCTCTTATTCGTGCTATCGTATGGGGACGGAGCTGGCCAGTGCGTTCCGGCAGTCGGGAAACGGGCTCGGATTGTCGTATAATCAGAAAGGATTTTATTTCCGCATCGACCATATCTTCGTTTCGGATTATTGGCGCACGTATGACACACACGTGGATAAGTCGGCCACGTGGTCGGACCATTATCCCTTGGTCACTTACCTGAAAAAGCACAAAAAATAGGGCATGGGGACAAATAAATCTGTTAACTTGCTGCGTTAATGTGGAAAAAACGTTATATTTGCGCCCTTGTAGCTTGGTTTGCTATCCAATAACAACAACAAAATAATAAATTAAAATGCAAAACAAAGGATTTGTTAAAGTTTTCGCTTTACTGCTTACCCTTGTCTGCGTGTTTTATCTATCTTTTTCATTTGTAACCCGTTACCAAATGAACAAGGTGGACGAGATTACCCGGACGCAGGGGGAAGAAGCCGGTGCGCGCTATTTGGACTCCGTGCTGAACAATCCGGTGTGGCTGGGTGCTTATTCCTTGAAAGACTGCCGCGAGATGGAAATCAGCTTGGGCTTGGACTTGAAAGGCGGCATGAACGTCATCTTGGAAGTGTCGGTGCCGGACGTGGTGAAAGCGTTGGCCGACCACAAGACAGACCCCACCTTCAACAAGGCGGTGGAGCAGGCTGCGAAAGAGGCTAAAAACAGCCAAAGTGATTTTATCACCTTGTTTATTAAAAACTACAAGGCATTGGCACCGGACAGCAAGCTGGCAGAGTTGTTTGCCACCCAGCAACTGAAAGGCCGTGTGACGACACAGAGCACGGATGCCGAGGTGGAGAAAGTGTTGCGCGAGGAAGTCGATGCAGCCATCGGCAACTCCTACAACGTGCTCAGGACCCGTATAGACCGTTTCGGCGTGGCGCAGCCCAACATCCAGACATTGGAAGGGCAGAGCGGGCGCATCATGGTGGAAATGCCGGGTATCAAAGAACCTGAGCGGGTGCGCAAGCTGTTGCAGGGAAGCGCTAACCTCGAGTTTTGGGAAACCTATAATACGGAAGAAATCGTGCCGTTCATGATGACCTTGGATTCGCGGCTGGCCGCCGAGAAGGCACTTGACGTGGATACGACCGCGGCGAAGGCCGATACCACCGCCGTGGCAAAGGCTGTGGCCGACACGGTTGCGAAGGAAGCTCCGGCCAAGGACTTGGCTGCGGCCTTGAAAAGCGGCAAACCGGCAGAAAAGGCCGAGGAGACTGTCGTGGACGAGGACTTGAAGCGGCAACACCCGTTGGCTTCCATCCTGCAAATGGCCCAGGGGCCGATGGGATGTGTCGTAGGGTATGCCAATTGGCGCGACACGGCCGAGGTGAACCGTTACGTGCAATCCGCGTTGGCCAAGGAAGTGCTTCCCGGCGACTTGAAACTTTATTGGGGCGTGAAACCCATCGGGCGCGGCAATGCCGGCGATGTCTTTGAGTTGTACGCCATTAAGGTGACGGAGCGCAGCGGGCGCGCCCCGATGGAGGGCGACGTGGTGACGGAAGCCCGCGACGAATATGAGCAGAATGGCCGTCCGTGCGTGAGCATGACGATGAACTCCGATGGTGCGCGTCGTTGGGCCGCTTTGACGAAAAAGAATGTGCACCGTGCCATTGCCATCGTGTTAGACGGTTATGTATATAGTGCGCCGACCGTGCAGAATGAAATCACAGGCGGCGTGTCGTCCATTACCGGAAGCTTTACGGTGGAAGACACGCGCGACTTGGCCAATGTGTTGAATACGGGTAAGATGCCTGCGCCGGCCCACATCGTTTCCGAGCAATTCGTAGGACCGACATTAGGCCAGGAATCCATTAACCAAGGCTTTACTTCGTTTGTGATTGCCTTCGTCTTGCTGATGGTGTTCATGTGCGGCATGTACGGGTTCATCCCGGGCATGGTGGCCAACAGTGCCTTGGTGTTGAATTTCTTCTTCACGTTGGGTGTGCTCACTTCGTTCCAGGCGGCCTTGACGCTTTCCGGTATTGCCGGTATGGTGCTTTCGTTGGGTATGGCGGTCGATGCCAACGTGCTGATTTATGAACGCACGAAAGAAGAACTGCGTGCGGGCAAAGGTGTGCGCACGGCGTTGGCCGACGGTTATTCCAATGCTTTCTCGGCCATCTTCGACTCCAACCTGACTTCTATCATTACGGGTATCATCCTGTATAATTTCGGTACGGGCCCCATCCGCGGGTTTGCCACGACGTTGATTATCGGTATCTTGGTGTCCTTCTTTACGGCTGTGTTCCTGACCCGCATCGTGTATGAACACTTCCTGAACAAGGACAAGTGGCTGCACCTCCAGTTCACCACGAAGATTTCGCGCAAGTTCTTGCACGACACGCATTACAAGTTCATGAGCATGTACAAGAAGTCATTCACGGTGTTTGGTGTCTTGCTGTTGGTCGGCATCGCATCGTTGGCCGTGCGTGGCCTGAGCAAGGGCATTGACTTCACGGGTGGACGTAACTTCGTGGTGGTGTTCGAACAGCAAGTTGAACCCGAAACCGTGCGCGGCTTGTTGCAGGATAAGTTTGGCGACGCGAATGTGCAGGTCATCGCTTTGGGGACAGACCATAAGACCGTACGTATTTCCACGAACTACCGCATTGACGAGGAAGGCACGGAAGTGGATTCCGACATTGAGGCAACTTTGTTTGAGGTGTTGAAAGGCGGAGGCTTGTTGGCTTCGAATTTGGATTTGGAAACGTTTATCAACCGTGACGAGCGGGCGGGCGGTTCCATCATCAGTTCGGAGAAAGTCGGGCCTTCGGTTGCAGAAGACATTACATACGGTGCTATCATCTCAGTGGTGTTGGCATTGGTGGCCATCTTCCTCTACATCCTGCTCCGTTTCCGCAATGTGGCTTTCTCCGTGGGGGCCGTGGTGGCCTTGACGGTGGACACGTTGCTCATCATCGGCATTTACTCGATATGCTGGGGCTGGGTGCCCTTCTCGCTGGAAATCGACCAGACGTTCATCGGTGCCATCTTGACGGCGATCGGTTACTCTATCAACGACAAGGTGGTGGTGTTCGACCGAATCCGCGAGTTCCTGCGGCTGTACCCGAAGCGTGAGAAGCAGCGTTTGTTCAACGATTCCTTGAATACGACGTTGACGCGTACCATCAACACGTCCATGACGACGTTGATTGTGTTGCTCTGCATCTTTTTCTTTGGCGGCGACAGCATCCGCAGTTTCGCCTTTGCCATGATCCTTGGTGTGGTTATCGGTACGTGTTCGTCCATCTTCATGGCGGCTCCGGTGGCTTACCTGACATTGGGGCATCGCATCAAGCAAGGTGCCGATTTGGGCGAAATGGAGAAAAAGTAGCATTTGCGCCGTTTGGCGCATGTCTTTATGAATAGTGACGAGGGGGCTTTCCTGCGGAATGTGTCGCAGGGATGCCTCCTTTCCTTTTTGTTCTTGAGGACAGTTGTATTTGGGGGATTTGGACAACTGGCGGATGTTCGTTTGTGGTCAAATGCAGGAACAGTTCTCATTTTGAGGGATTTAATACCCATGGAATTGTTTAAGGCTCAGATTTCCTCTGAATAGTTACAAAAATGAATAGAGGCAATTGGGTGGCGCAGAGTTTCTGTATCTACGAAACCTGAATGTCCGCAGTCGAAGCCGGCAGGAATGAACTGTCCCGCCTCCCCTACAAGGCGGAGGAGTTTTAGCAGTTGGAAACCATGCGTTTGGCTTCAAACGAATACCTTGCTGTGATGAAACTGTAATCCGGTGCAACTGGCAACCAATTGCTTTAAGTTTGCAAATCCTACACGGCAGAATAGTGCAGCATTCTTGCTGCACATACTCGCACTATTGCGTATGTCAGTGACATATCTTGCGATTGTGCCGCAGGAATGCGGCATCCCCCATATTGACAGAATGACATTTCGGGTGCGCGTTGACATTTTGCTCATTTTCGCCTTCTGAGATTCGCGTATTCGGCCGCTAGGCCGGGACTGCGCGGAAAAAACGCAGCCACACACGCCATGCGGGAATCAAAATGTCGCGGAATCCCCTCCAAACCTGCCCTTTTGACGGAACACGGGACACTCCCGGCGCGGAAGCCCGGCTGGCGGGAAAGCCCGCCGGGGGATTCCGCCGATAAAATGACACGGGAAACATGTTCGGGAAAAAGTTCCAACGGGAAAGAAAAACGCCCCCGGAGCCGCCGCGAAAAAGTTTCTGTACCGGGATTTTTTCATCCGAGCCCCGAAATAAAAAATCCAAGCCCCGAAAAAGAAATTCCGGGGCTCGGAATTTCGCGTTCCGACCCCGAAATTTCCCGTCAGACAGCTCCAAAAAGTGAATGACTCTGACAAAACCTTGCACAGAAGCCCCGCTTTGTGCAAAAAAATCGCGCAAAAACCTGCTATTTGAGCCGGATTGCGCAAAAGTCGCGTCACGAAAATTAGCCAAAACGGAACAATTTGTCTGTTTTCACAGGAATTTCATGACATTCTGATTCCGGGGTCGTAACGACCCTTTTGTTTGCCATGCGGATGCCAAAACTGTCCCGCCTCGCAGGGGGACGAGCCCCGAAGGGGCGGAGGGG
>CALUFQ010000060.1 GCA_944319925.1 uncultured Paraprevotella sp. | reverse complement strand
ATTTCGGGGCCGGAACGCGAAATTCCGAGCCCCGGAATTCTTTTTTCGGGGCTTGGAATTTTTATTTCGGGGCTCGGGCGAAAAAATCCCGGTACAGAAATCTTTTCGCGGCGGCTTCGGGGCCGTTTTTCTTTCCCGTTGGAACTTTTTCCCGGACACGTTTCCCGTGTCATTTTGTCGGCGGAATCCCCCAGCGGGCTTTCCCGCCGGCCGGGCTTCTGCGCCGGGAGTGTCTCGTGTTCCGTCAAAAGGGCAGGTTTGGAGGGGATTCCGCGACATTTTGATTTCCGCAAGGCGCGTGTGGCTGTGTTCTTTCCGCGCCGTCCCGGTCCGGCGGCCGAATACGCGAATCTCAGGAGGCGAAAATGAGCAAATTGTCAATACGCACCCGGAAGTGTCATTCTGTCAATGGAAGGGTGTGCGCAGGTCTGAACATCCTAAAAGGATAGGTAAAGGGGCGCATCATTACTCAAAAACAGAGTTTGATGCGACCTTTTAGGGGTCATGGTTCTAATCCGTTACTTTTAGAATTCGACATTTGAATTTTGATGCACCCTCATATCTGCAACCTAAAGATACGACTTTCCGCCAGCATCTGAAAAATGCCGCGAACGAAACCAACCCCACGTCAATATCCCAACTCCTCGCCCACGAGCACCACAATGTGACGGCCTGCAGGATGCGAATTGCGCAAAAAATGGATGTAATTGCAAATGCAATCGACCGAATTGCAATTGTGGCACACGCCATCGGCCTGGCATGGCGTCTTGACATCGAACCGGGCGGCGTTCGTCGGGCTCGCCGTCGAACGCGCACGGGCCAGTGCGCTTGCGACACCCTGCGTCACCTTGTTCAACCCCACGACGAAAATCACATGCTTCGGCCCAAATGTGATGGCCGCCACACGGTTGCCGTTACCATCAATGTTGACCAACACGCCGTCTTCACTGATAGCATTGGCACTAGACAAATAATAATCTGCCGAAAAGGCTTCACGGTATATGCGCTGCACCTCGTCGCCATTGGCAGCACGGTCGCGGTCAAGCACCCGGAGTTTACGTGTGTGCAACGCCTCGGTAAGCCCGATTTCGCGTATGGTCATCGAACCGCCCCATGTCACGCTGCTCCCATCAGGTATCAACGTGGAAACCTTTTCCACGGCCTCTGCCGCCGTCGCACAATAGAAAGCCTTGAAATTCCTGTGCTCCAGATTCTTGATCATTCGTCTCGCAAGCTTTTCGTTGCGTGTTTCTTTTGGTGTCATCTCTTATTTTTGTTTTAAACGGTTTGAATGACGAAGTTACATTTTTTCCGCCATTCCCCCATGAAATGAAAGGGCAAAATGACACTTCCACGCAAATTCACATCTTATTTCATCGCACATTCATGGAATCCGGCAATTAATTGTTACTTTTGCAACACATTGTGAAACCCATAACAAATCAGAATATGAATACAGGACTGACACACACAAGTACCCTCACAGTAGAAGACAAACACTTGGCCTCCCACATCGGCAGCGGAGACTTGGAAGTGCTGGCCACACCGGTCATGATGGCACTGATGGAAAACGCCGCCATGCTGGCCGTAAAAGACGAATTGGAAGCCGGCACCACCACTGTGGGCGGACAAATCTCAGCCACGCACCTGAAGCCCACGGCAAAAGGGCAGACAATACGAGCCACAGCCGTCCTCACCGCCATAGACCGCCGCAAACTGACTTTCAAAATCTCTGCCAGCGACGAAAACGGGCTTATCGGCGAAGGTGAACATGTGCGCTTCATTGTGGATAAGGAAAAATTCATGGGTAAACTGCATCTCCAACATACATGCTAGTTAAACAAAAACGGTGACCTCTTCCCATCCATCAAAGGAAAAGGCCACCGAATGTACACCTAGAGACTGTCCGCAAACCGCCGGGGGACAGCCCCGGGGCTATACGCCGTCTTTCATGTTCACCTTCCGCACACACTTCGGGATTTCTTCTCCGGTTTCCGTGGACAACGTATCCGCGTTTGTCCGCTTGGAACGGTAATAATACTCATCAAAATAACCGTATTCGTACCAATACCGGTCGTAGTTGCGCAAGGAAAACCACGTGGACGAATATATGCCATCCATATAACCTTCAAAATAATCAGGTGAAAGGCTGTAGTCGCGGATGTTACAGTTCAAATCGGGATTGTCGAAACGCAGATAAATGACCCCGTCCCGCACCATCCAAGTGAAATAATGCTCCACGGTCACAACCCTTCCCCTGAATCCGCGATAGTAGTCCGTTTCGTAGCCATATCCCTGCGTATATCCGTAGTAATCGTCAGGAATAAACTCCAAATCGGAGCCCAAAGCCGGTTGCCCATCCACCATCATGCCCAAATCACCAAACCAACGTCCGGATAGCACATAGCCACGATAATCGTCGTCCGTTTCGCAACCGCCAAACAACGGCAACAAGCAACAGCATAGTAACAACATGCCATAATATCTGAACTTTTTCATAAGCGATACGTTTTTGCCAACCTCACTACAAATATACGGGCATGCCGCTCCACACACAAAGGAAATTCCCCAAAACACGGTAGGGAAAAACCTATTTATGCTTCCAACTTCCCGATAATCTCCTGCACGGACGCATAGCCATGCCGCTCCAAGTAATCATTGATTCCTTGTGCCACCTTAACCGTGACTGCCGGGTCGATGAAATTCGCCGTGCCGATTTCCACAGCCGAAGCTCCGGCCAACATGAATTCGATGGCATCGCGGGCGTTCATGATGCCGCCCAGCCCCACAACGGGAATTTGCACGGCTTTGGCCACCTGCCACACCATGCGCAATGCCACAGGTTTCACGGCCGGACCGCTTAACCCTCCGGTGGATATAGACAGGACTGGCCGACGCTTCTCTATATCGATGGCCAGTCCCATCAAAGTGTTAATCAGACTTACCGCATCCGCTCCGGCCGCTTCCACGCTGCGGGCTATCTCTGCAATATCCGTCACGTTGGGCGACAATTTCACAATCAATGTTTTCCCGTAAGCCTTGCGCACGGCCTTCACCACGGCTTCCGCTCCTTGGGTGGTAACCCCGAAAGCCATGCCGCCTTCCCTCACATTCGGGCAGGATATGTTCAGCTCTATGGCCGGAATGTGTTCCAGCTCCCCAATCCGTGCCGCACATTCCGCATAATCCTCCGGGCATGAACCGGAAACGTTGACTATCATGTTCGTTTGGATATCCTTTATTTGCGGATAAATGTGCTCGCAAAAATAGTCCACTCCCTTGTTTTGCAGGCCGACGCAGTTCAGCATACCCTGCGGGGTTTCTGCCATGCGGGGATAAGGGTTTCCTTCGCGTGGATGGAGGGTCGTTCCCTTCACGATAATGCCTCCAATGTCTTCCAAATTCACGAAATCCGCAAACTCAAGGCCATAACCAAACGTCCCCGAAGCGGTCATCACGGGATTCTTCAAATGTAAGTTCCCTATATTTACGCTCAAATCTGCCATAACAATTTATTTATATTGAATACCGGGCCTTCCTTGCACACGCAAACATGCCCTTCCACCGTTTTTTCCACACAACACAGGCAAGCACCCAAACCGCATGCCATCATGTTTTCCAAAGACACTTCGCAAGAGCTGCCTGCCGCCCGGGCATAGCGGGCTACAGCCATCATCATCGGCTTCGGCCCACAAGTGGCAATGCGGTCGAAATGCTCTTGCGACAACAAGGAATGTTGGGTCACAAAACCTTTCTCTCCCATCGAACCGTCTTCCGTGGTGACATAAACATCGCCCAATGCCCGGAACATCTCCAATTGCAGCAAATCGGCCGTCGAACGCCCGCCCAACAGAAATGTCGGCCTGCACCCGGCTTCCGCCATCTTCTTGCCCATGTAAAGCAAGGGAGCAGTGCCCACGCCTCCGCCAACGAGCAAAACGCGCTCATCCGGAGTTTCCGGCATGGTGAACCCGTTACCCAAGGGCATCACCACATTCAGCTTACCCCCCTTGGACAGCTCGCCCAGCTTCCTTGTCCCGTCTCCCACTTCGTGAATGAGAAACCACACTTCGTTTTTCTCCTCATCCACATAATTAATCGAAATGGGACGGCGCAGGAACGTTGTTTCAGACCCTTCCACTTTCAACTCTGCAAACTGCCCCGGCAACATCGGTGGCAAAGGGCTACTGTCCGTCAGCTTCAACAAGACATACCCTTCCCTTAAATGTACCGAATCCACCACATCCAAATCTAAAATATATTTCTTCATAAAACATAGTTAATATCTGCGACATCTATGATATCTTCTTGATACAAACATACACAAAATTCCCGATTTATTCCTCATTTAAATATGAAATTCCATTGCCTTCCCCAAAAAAACGGCTCAAAAACGACAAAAAGGATTTTAATGAACGACTTCCCTAAAAACAAAGCCCATATCCTCCGCTTTTCTACCGATTATCCGCGCAAACAGACCATGCTCGCCATAAAACGACAATGCGAGCACCAAAATAGTACATAGTATGTAATGATTTATATCATTAATCAGCTAAAGACCTCAAAAGTCCCGTCGTCAAAGAAAATCCGGATTTCGGTGATTTTACGCTGCGGTTTATCAACATATTTTATCACCTCGCGCACAATCGGAACTTGCTCTTTACCTTGCCCGCCATCGTCAATTACAGCACCACCGACAGGAACAGGCGGCATAGATGAAGCTTCTTCTCCAGCCGATGAAAACAAGTCCGGCTCTTCTTTTATATGTTCCAGAAACGGTTTCTTTGGCTCTTCCTGCAGCTTTTCCCCATCCTTATTTGTTTCGCCTGCAACAGTTGCATACATGTTTCCTTCACCAAACATCAACCAATTGATATCAATTTCCGGGAAACGCCGATGAATGGCACTTACATGATTGTTGGTCGGATTTGTCTTTCCGTTGAATATATTTGACAGAGATGCAGGCGACACTTCAATGGCCTTGGCAAACTCCTGTTGGGTCATATTGGCCATACGCATAATCTGCAAAATTCTTTCTTTCATCATTCTTTCTACCTCCATGAACTTTTCAGCCCTGTTGAGCCTCGTCTTTACGTTTACAAAGATAAAAATAAAAAATGGAGCACACAAAGAATATAAAACAAAAATATGAATTTATATTTATATCCGGCAAACGCCCGCGCGTTTACTTTCATGAATAGGCATCCCGGCGCATTCACGTTTATGATTATAAATGGGTAAATACATATCTTGTAGGATTTATATAAGCACTTCCTCGTTACGGACATAAATAACTGAATACAATAATATTATAAATGCAATATAGAACCTTTAAGCTCAAAAAAGCAAAATAGTAGAGAAATCAAACAATATATATCCCGCAAACATTTTATAAATATGTATATATCACAGGGTTTCAACTGCATAAACAAATAGAAAATGAAAGGAATAAATATCGGTTCATTTATGTCAAGCCAAAATATTCACGTTTTATTATTGAACGCGCGACTTATCTCATGTGGGTTTATAAACATGAACCGCCCTTGCTGGTTTATATTTGTTATTCTGATTTATAAATCTGATTTACAAATTCAAAATCGCATAAATGCAAAAAAAACACAATGTGAATCACACAAATCCCTCTACTTGCACATTTTTTCAATACTCAAAAAAAACGGCCCGAGGGAAAGCCCGGGCCGCAATATCAAAATCTCAACGCGTTGGATTCCGCGTAACTACCTATTTTAAAGAAGGATATATTACTTTTTAACACTTCCAAGAATGTGCAAAATAGAGCCGGAATAAGACATTTCAGTGCAAAATGAAGTAGGCTAACTCTTTCAAAAGCTCGCCAGGAGTGGCTATCGTATTGCCCACTCCCTTCGATTTGGCATCCATTTCCCGTATTTTTCCGATTATCTGCATCACTTTCACGCCCGAATATTTGTGCATGGCAGGAAAAATGTTTCGGGACACTTGCCAGCGGGGTTGCCCTATCCAATCCGCAATCCCCTCCTCCGTACGCAAAGGAGCGTAATAGGCCAACATCACGTTTGAGAAAAATCCGAACATCACCGCCAACGTCAGTTGAAGCGAGAAGTTTTTCGGATTATCGTTAAAGTATTTCACAATACGATTCACCTTAAGAACGTCTTTTTCCACCAACGCAGACACCAATTCAAAGTTGTTAAAATCCTTGCTTATCCCGATATGTGTTTCCACAAATGCCGCACCAATACGTTTCTCCCCTTCCGGCAATGCCAAAATCAACTTGTCCAATTCCCCGGCCAAACGCGAAAGGTCACTCCCCACAAATTCACAAACCATCATCACGGCCTGTTGTTCCATGGCTACCCCCTTGCGCCGCATGTATGATGCGACAAATCCCGGAAGCTGGCTATCATACATTTTTTTGGACTCGAACAAAACACCGACTTTTTGAATATCTGCGGCCAACTTTTTTCTCCGGTCTAAAACACCATGCTTGTGGCAAAGGATCAGCACAGTCGTAGGCTGTGGGTGCTCCAGATATAAAGACAAGCGTTCCTTTCCCGGCAAGTTCTGCGCCTCGCGCACCCAAACGACTTGCCGCTCAGCCATCATCGGAAACCGTTTGGCCGCATTAATCACATCGTCGGCCGTCACATCCGTCCCATAACATACGGTGAGATTGAAATCCTTCTCGTCTTCTTTCAAGGCGGCATCCACGATAAACTCACTCACCTTATCTATATAATAGGACTCCTCTCCCATCAAATAATATACTGGGGAGAACTTCCCGGCCTTCACCGCACGGACAATCTCTTCATACGTTGTACCGTCTTTCTTTGCAGCCATTCATTTATCTTTTAAAACTACCAATCAAATTTCAAATGCCTTACCGTTTGTCGCTGGCCAATAATCAACCGTAAAGCCTCTAATCCAATCTTGACATGTTCTGCCGCATAATTTTGGGTCACGTTCCGGTCACTCTCGGCAGTCTTCACGCCTTCGGGAGTCATTGGGTTGTCCGACACCAGCAACAAAGCCCCTGTGGGAATATGGTTGGCAAATCCACAAGTGAACAAGGTTGCCGTTTCCATGTCCACAGCCATGGCCCGTGTCTCTCTCAAATAATCCTTGAATTTCTCATCGTGCTCCCAAATACGGCGGTTGGTCGTGTAAACCGTTCCCGTCCAATAATCATGATGGGCATTCCTGACTGCCGTGGACACGGCGCGTTGGAGCATGAACGCGGGTAATGCAGGCACTTCGGGAGGATAATAATCATTCGACGTTCCTTCGCCGCGGATTCCTGCCAATGGAAGAATCCAATCGCCCAATTGCGTCTTGGAAGAAATCCCCCCACACTTTCCCAAAAACAAACAAGCTTTCGGATTAACGGCACTAAGTAAATCCATAACGATAGCCGCATTCGGACTTCCCATACCAAAATTAATCATTGTGATACCATCCGCTGTAGCCATCCGCATGTTGGCTGCATAATCAGGCACGGGTACTCCCGTTTGTTGACAAAAGAGATCCACATAATTGTTAAAATTGGTAAGCAAAATGCATTGTCCGAAATCCGACAAAGGATGCCGCGTATAACGCGGCAACCAATTTTCCACAATTTCCGCTTTCGTTTTCATTGTCCTTAACCCGTTTCTGCTCTTTCAAAAAACTGTTTCCTGCAAAGTTAATTAATATCGCTGGAATAACCGAACAAAAGATACCGGATTAATACAAATAAGCAAACCACTTTCAATAAATCCTTCCACCAAGTCGCTTTTCTGAAACAAAAGAAAATGGACAGCAGTTTGTATCAAGCCGCCTTTTTACTATTTTTGCAATCACAAACAGATAAGACGAAATACCTCATCGAATGAAAACAAAATCATTAGCATTGGCCATCGGGCTACTGGCCGCCGTCCCGATCCAAGCGCAAACCAACGAACGATACATCGAAGTAACCGGTACATCGGAATTGGAGATTGTCCCGGACGAAATCCACTATGTCATCGAAATCCGAGAATATTTTGAAGAGGAGTTCGACGGGAAATCAAAGCCCGAAGAATTCCGCACCAAAGTTCCCTTGCCACAAATCGAACAACACCTGCGAAAGACCCTCGCCGAAATCGGAATTTCCCAAGATGCCATCCGCACTCAAGAAGTGGGCGACTACTGGCGCAAACAAGGGCAAGACTTTTTGGTGGCCAAAACGTTTGACATCACGCTGACCGACTTTAACCAAATAGACGAAATTATTGGAAATCTTGACACAAGAGGCATCAACACCATGCGTATCGGGGTACTGAAAAACAAAGACATCCTGTCTTATCATAAAAGAGGAAAAATCAAGGCGTTAAAGGCTGCACAGCGTAAAGCGACTTATTTGGTTGAAGCATTGGGTAAAAAGCTAGGGGATGTGATACGCATCGAAGAAGAAAGAAGCAACATCGGTTTCTCCCTTGCACAAAGCAACGTGTTGTCCTCAGATGCGGCATTATTCGACCAATTCCGCACCATCAAAAAAAGCTATTCCATGCGTGTGCGCTTCGAAATCTCCGATTAATCCGCCAATTCTATCCTGCCGATGTCCACATTGAATCTCCCGCAATACCCGATAAAAACTATCAAAAAAAACAGAAAACCATTCATTTTCGATGAATTACGCAAAAAATACGTAGCCCTTACCCCCGAAGAATGGGTGCGGCAACACTTCGTACATTACCTTATCGCACAAAAAAAATATCCGCCAGGACTGATTGCCAACGAGATGTCCCTTAACCTGAATGGCACTTCCAAAAGATGTGACACTGTCGTTTATGACAAACAAGCCCGCCCCCGGGTCATCATTGAATACAAAGCCCCGCACATTGCTATCACCGAAAAGGTTTTCGCGCAGATATCACGCTATAACCTTGTGCTACGGGTGGACTACCTCATCGTTTCCAACGGCATGCAACACTATTGCTGCCGAATGGACTATGCCAATCATTCGTGCACGTTCCTTCCGGACATTCCGGATTACGACAAATTATAAACGGCAACAAAATCCCCTCCAGCGTTTCCACCACGCGCCGGTTCGACGATACATACCAGCCCCGTGTCAAGCCACGCGTTGCCTTGCGCGAACGCCATCCGGTTTTCCGGCCTGCATCCGCGAAGCCCACGCCCGCGCCATCGTCCGGACAATCCCGCTTTTCAACCAAGCCCCGTCCGCCTCCGTCAGCGGAGCTCCCGGTTGCGAAGCCCTTCCGGTATCCTGACCCTGCGCCTTACCCGCACCTCCCTATGCTCAATCGTGAACGGCTTAATCCGTTCCAGCCCAGTAAGACGCGAGAACATCGCCTTCGTTGTCCCTGCGAAACGCTCCATGTGGCGCTTTCCGCATCTATCGCTACGACCCTGTGAGCAAAACAGGTTCATCGGCCTCACTACTACCCGACGAGCCTTATTATTACAACCGGGAGGAAGCCCGAAAACGTGTTTACGAACAGAATGGATGGAGGTATAAGCCATGCAAAACGAACTGAAACATCATCTTCGTGTCGAGCCTTATCCCTACCAGCGTGAGGGCATCATCTACGGATTAGAGAAGAAGCGGCTCATCATCGGCGACGAGCCGAGCCTTGGCAAGACGCTCCAGGGCATCGGCATCGTCGATACGGCTGACGCTTATCCCTGCCTTGTCATCTGCCCATCGTCTTTGAAGATAAACCGGCAGCGCGAGTTCGAGAAGTTCACCGACAAGTCCGCCATTGTTCTTAACAATGCCGTGTGCACTACATGGCCTTACCTGCTCTCTATGGGTATGCACCATGTTGCAGTTGTCAACTACGAGAGCCTCCGCAAATACTTTGTGCGGGATATAAATGCCAAGGGAGAATGTCTGTTCGGCATAGACCGGGCAAGCCGTGAACGCAATGCGGAGTACTTCATCATCGTGGAGGGTGCGCCTGCGCCGCAGCCAAAAATCTCTTATTTATCAACATATAAGCAACATCAGGTAAATGGTTCTCATCGTCGTTAATTATATAGCCTTTTAGTTTAATCTTATCCTTCTGATAACGGCTTCTCCTCGTATCTTTGCCTCCATGAAAGAATACAGGTATCTTAGAGAAGGCGATTTTCGTCCCGAACCAATCGAAACGACTTGCAAGAACTGTAACCGGAGCCGCCGGAGCATCGTTGGGTTCCTCTCGCAGAATGGATATCCAAAGAATCTGCCGAAGAGGCTTCACGTGTTGTACATGCTGCGCTCAACGGGGCACAGTTCCTAAACTTGGGGATTTAACAAAAGGATAAAAGTCTTATCTTTGCGGCATAAAACGCAATTCAGTTAATTATAAATCCGTCTTATCCTTGTTCCTGCCTAAAGGCATATTGGACTATTTTGAAATTGTCGACTTCTCCGACATGGGTTCTTATTATATCATATGCTTGGATGAGCTTCCATCGATACCGGAAGAATATTCTTCCCTCCGTTAGTTTCCAAAGGCTTCTATCCCGAAATATTAGTGACGAATTTCCCCGCCCGTGACCATACGGGCTACCTGAAGCTCCGCCGCCGATGCCGGGAAGACAAGCGTACGGCAGGACTTATAGCCGTGACTGGCAGCTGGTAGCCTCAGGTACCCGAATCACCGCCGAGGTCGGTTCTTTTTTAAAAGGAATACTTGGAAAGTCATGAAGTGAGCATCAAGAGCGTAGCCGATTTTTGCCGCCTGAAGCCTTCCGTGTTGACTGATTATTATAAGAACCACACGCTTTGAATGTTGTCATATTATCTGTGTTCCAATTGGTTTATATCATTTTTCACGCCTATACCGCCAAAACAGCCGTAATTGTCTGCTGTCGCTTCATTTACACATTCTAAACACGCTCTAATCGCATATCTCAAATCATCAAAACTTTCTCTAAACATTTGCGTTCATCCTGCACATTTTCCGTGCCGAAATGCACGTAAGTCCATTCACAACAATAGGCGGTAAAGTGCTTATCCAAAGCCATTTACCGCCTATTCTATTAAATATCAACTAATTACTGAGCGTCTTCTACCGCAGCCTGCGCCGCAGCAAGACGGGCAATGGGCACTCTGAATGGAGAACATGATGCATAATTCATTCCTATTCTCGCACAGAATTTAACGGATGAAGGTTCACCACCGTGCTCGCCACAAATGCCAGTACGCAAATTCGGACGTACGCTGCGGCCTTTTTCCACGGCCATCTTGATAAGCTGTCCCACACCGTTCTGATCCAAAACCTGGAACGGGTCAACCTTCAGGATTTTCTTTTCAAGATATGCCGGCAAGAAGCTGGCAATGTCATCGCGGGAATAACCGAAAGTCATTTGGGTCAAGTCGTTTGTACCGAATGAGAAGTATTCAGCTTCCGATGCGATGCGGTCTGCGGTCAGCGCGGCACGCGGCGTCTCAATCATCGTACCGATTTCAAAAGGAACTTCGATGCCTTCTTCTGCAAACACTTCCTTGGCGGTAGCCAAAATCACTTCTTTTTGTTGCTTGAGCTCATACAAGATGCCAACAAGGGGAACCATGATTTCCGGCATCGGGTTCTTGCCCTCCTTCTTCAGCTCGCATGCCGCACTCAGTATGGCACGGGTTTGCATGGCTGTGATTTCGGGGAACGTGATGCCCAGGCGGCAACCACGATGACCCAACATCGGATTGTTTTCCGCAAGGCTTTCCACACGCTTTTGGATTTCTTCCACGCTGACTCCCATTTCATCGGCCATCTTTTGCTGTCCTTGCAAATCATGCGGCACAAATTCGTGGAGAGGGGGATCAAGCAAACGGATGTTCACCGGACAACCGTCCATGGCAGAAAGGATTCCCTTGAAGTCGCTCTTCTGATAGGGAAGCAATTTCTCCAACGCTTTCTTTCGGCCTTCCACGCTGTTTGCCAAAATCATTTCGCGCATGGCAACAATCTTTTGGTCTTCAAAGAACATGTGTTCCGTACGGGTCAAACCGATACCTTTCGCTCCGAACGCACGGGCTATCTCCGCGTCATGCGGGGTGTCGGCGTTGGTGCGCACCTGGAGTTGCGTGTATTTGTCGCACAAATCCATCAAAGCCTTGAAGTCGCCCGACAATTCAGCGGCTTTGGTCGGAATCTCTCCGGCATAAACCTGGCCAGTGGAACCATTCAGGGAAATGAAGTCGCCTTCCTTATATACCACGCCTTCGATTTCTACCGTCTTGTTCTTATAGTTCACGTTGATGGCACCTGCACCCGACACGCAACACTTACCCATACCACGGGCCACAACGGCAGCATGCGAAGTCATACCGCCACGCGCCGTCAGGATGCCTTCGGCAGCCGACATGCCGGCAAGGTCTTCGGGAGATGTCTCGATACGTACCATGACTACCCGGTGGCCGTCTTCACGCCATTTTTGCGCGTCATCGGCATGGAACACGATTTGTCCGCAAGCCGCACCCGGAGATGCAGGCAATCCATGAGTGATTACTTTTGCTCTTTTCAGGGCGTCTTTGTCGAATACAGGGTGAAGCAATTCGTCCAGCTTTTGGGGCTCGCAACGCAATAGTGCTGTCTTTTCATCAATCAAGCCTTCGCGCACCAAGTCCATGGCAATTTTCACCATCGCCGTACCGGTGCGTTTGCCATTACGGGTTTGCAGGAACCACAATTTGCCTTCCTGCACGGTGAATTCCATGTCCTGCATGTCGTGGTAATGGTTTTCCAGCTTGGTTTGGATAGCATCCAATTCCTTATAGATTTCTGGCATGGCTTCTTCCATTGAAGGATACTTGCTGGCACGTTCTTCTTCCGAAATGCCTTGCAAAGCAGCCCAACGGCGCGAGCCTTCAAGCGTAATCTGTTGCGGTGTGCGGATACCGGCCACCACGTCTTCGCCTTGTGCGTTGACCAAGTATTCTCCGTTGAACAGATTTTCGCCCGTTGCGGCATCGCGGCTGAAGCAAACGCCCGTGGCAGAAGTCTCGCCCATATTACCGAATACCATGGCCATGACGGACACGGCTGTTCCCCATTCGTCGGGTATGCCTTCCATTTTGCGGTAGAGGATGGCGCGTTCGTTCATCCAGCTGCGGAACACGGCGCAAATGGCTCCCCAAAGCTGTTCCATCGGGTCGGTGGGGAAATCCTTGCCTGTTTGTGCCTTGATGGCTTTCTTGAAACGTTCCACCAACTCTTTCAGTTCCTCCACCGACAAATCCTTGTCCAATTTGACACCCCGGATAGCTTTCACCTCTTCTATGATGGCCTCAAACGGGTCAATATCTTCCTTGTTCACCGGCTTCATACCCAATACGACATCGCCATACATCTGCACGAAACGGCGGTAGGAATCATATACGAAATGCGGATTCCCGGTTTTCTTGACCATCCCTTCTGCCACTTCGTCGTTCAAACCAAGATTCAAGATGGTGTCCATCATGCCCGGCATGGATGCCCGCGCACCGGAACGCACCGATACCAGCAATGGGTTTTCCGTGCTTCCGAATTGGCTGTTCATCAACTTTTCTATATGCGCCACGGCCGCTTCCACTTCGCTTTGAAGAAGTTCCACAATCTTTTCCTGGCCTACTTCATAATATTCGTTGCATACGTCTGTGGTAATCGTAAATCCGGGAGGCACAGGCACTCCTATCAGATTCATTTCGGCCAAATTAGCCCCTTTCCCACCTAAGGTTTCTCTCATTTGCGCATTACCTTCGGCTTGTCCGTTACCAAAGGTATAAACTCTTTTTTCACTCATTCTTCAAAGATTGTTTTATTAAGTTAACAAATTTGATTGTTGCAAACTTACTCAAAAAAAACTTGATTGCAAAAAGAAATCAGGGAAAAATCTAAAAAAAATGCTACTTTTGCATTCATAAATCTCATTGGCAACAGAAAAGAAACATCAGATATGGGTCGAAAGAAAAAAGAACTACCTATTATAGAGAACGTTACCATCACCAGTGTGGCGGCAGAAGGCAAAGCATTGGCCAAAGTGGACGACATGGTGATTTTCGTCCCGTTTGTAGTCCCGGGCGATGTCGTGGATTTGCAAATCAAAAAGAAGAAGCATCATTACTGCGAAGCAGTAGCAATCAAATTTTATCAATATTCACATGACAGATGTGAACCTTTTTGCCCTCATTTTGGAGTTTGCGGGGGGTGCAAATGGCAAATCCTCCCCTACCCTGAACAACTCAAATACAAACAAAAGCAGGTGATAGACAACCTGACCCGCATCGGGAAGGTGGAATTAAACAATGTAATGCCTATTTTAGGTTCTCATAAAACGACGGAATATCGGAACAAGCTGGAATTCGGCTTCTCAAATAAACGATGGTTGACACAAGAGGAAATCGAAAAGGACGAAGTATGCGCCCAAACCAATGCCGTGGGATTCCATGTTTCCGGCTCGTTCGACAAAATCCTACCTATCACGCAATGCCGCTTGATGGACGACATCAACAACCGCATCCGCAACACTATTCGCGATTACGGCGAAGCCCACGGACTTACATTCTATGACTTGTACCAGCATTCCGGACTTTTACGCAACCTGATGATCCGCAAATCCAATACGGGGGAACTGATGTTGCTCGTTCAATTTTGCATCAATACCGACGAGGAACAACGGCAAGCCATGGAGCTAATGGAATATTTGGGAAACACATTCCCGGAAATCACGTCCTTGCTGTATGTCAACAACCAAAAGTTCAACGACACGTTCGGGGATTTGGACGTTATCACCTATAAAGGAGCCGGGCATATATTCCTGCAAATGGAAAATCTGAAGTTCAAAGTCGGACCAAAGAGCTTTTATCAAACAAATACCGAACAAGCCTATGAATTATATAAAATAGTCCGCGAGTTTGCCGGCCTGACAGGGAAAGAATTGGTTTACGACTTATACACAGGCACGGGCACCATCGCCAATTTCGTGGCAGCACACGCCCGCAAGGTCATAGGCATTGAATACGTCCCCGAAGCCATTGAAGACGCGGAAACCAATTCCCGGCTTAACGGCATCGGCAACACTCTGTTCTTTGCCGGAGACATGAAGGACATCCTCAACAAGAATTTCATTGAGAGCCACGGGCAACCGGACGTGATTATCACCGATCCCCCACGAGCCGGCATGCACAAGGATGTCATTGAAACCATTTTGTTCGCAGCCCCGAACCGGATTGTATATGTAAGCTGCAACCCAGCCACGCAAGCGCGTGATGTGGCGTTGTTGGACGAGGCATATAAAGTCGCGGGCGTCCGTCCGGTTGACATGTTCCCGCATACACAACATGTGGAAAACGTCATCCTACTGGAAAAACGAGAAAGCGATTAGAAATACGGACTTTTAGGAACAGTTCCGACTTTCAAGGAGCTGGGGAACACTTTGCAGAATCTTATTCATAGGGAAGCCCCAACTTGGCATATCAAGTTGGGGCCTCTCCTTATCTTCTGCAAAGGAAATCAATAACGGATGTCCAATTCCTTTAAAATCGCCGTGATTTTCTCCATCGTGGTCAAACGTGTCGGCACCAATGGCAAACGCAGCTGGTTCTCAATCATTCCCATGGCATGCAACATGGCTTTCACGCCTGCCGGATTGCCATCGACAAACAGCAACTTGAACAATTCCGCAAACTTATGATGTATGACACGTGCATGCTCATATTCACCGTTCAAGGCCATGCGCACCATGCGGCTGAACTCTGCGGGCAAAGCGTTGCCAATGACGGAAATCACGCCCACGGCCCCCAACGTGATTAAAGGGAACGTGATGCCGTCATCACCTGAAATCACGTCAAAGTTGGCAGGCTTGTTTTTGATGATGTCGTCCATCTGCGTAATATTACCGCTCGCTTCCTTAATGGCCACGATATTGTCAAAGTCATGCGCCAGCCGAAGAGTAGTTTCCGCATTCATGTTCACCCCAGTGCGTCCCGGCACATTGTAGAGGACTACCGGAACAGGCGAAGCTTCAGCAACCGCCTTAAAATGCTGATACAATCCCTCTTGCGATGGTTTGTTGTAGTAAGGGCAAACGGAAAGGACTCCGTCTATCCCACTCCAATCGCCTTCCTTCAGTTCCGCCACCACCGCAGCAGTGTTATTACCCCCGCATCCCATCAGCAAGGGAACACGCCCGGCCACCCTGTCCACCAACAGCTGTTTTAAAGTTTTCTTCTCTTCGGCAGACAGGCAGGGTGTTTCCGCAGTCGTTCCCATAATGCACAGGAAATCCCCTCCATTGGAGAGTTGATACTCCACCAAACGCGTCAAAGCATCATAGTCAATACTCCCGTCCGACTTAAAAGGAGTAACCAAGGCTATCCCCAATCCCTTGAACTTATTTTGTGCCATAAATTAAATACTTCTATCAAATTCGCGACAAAAATACAAATTAAATCCCAAAACGCAAATATTTTCTTATGATTCTATGCGTTTGAGGAACTCCTCTTCCGAAATTACAGGAATACCCAGTTTGTTGGCTTTCTCCAGTTTTGCCGGCCCCATATTGGCTCCCGCCAACACGAAAGCCGTCTTCGAAGAGATGCTTCCCACATTCTTTCCGCCGTTCTGCTCTATCATGGCCTTATACTCATCTCGCGAATGCAACGAAAACACCCCGCTCACCACGATGCTCTGCCCAGCCAGTTTGTCGGAATGCCGGCTCAGTTCGTCTTCGGAAAGTTCCATCGCCACACCTTTCGCCCGCAAGCGGTCCACGATGCGCAAATTAGCCTCGTCATGGAAATAGCGAATGACACTCTCGGCGATGACCATGCCAATGCCGTTAATCTGCAACAGTTCGTCAAGCGAAGCCGCAGCCAAGGCGTCCATCGACTTGAAATGGCGAGCCAAAGCTTTGGCGGCGATTTCGCCCACAAAACGTATGCCCAAGGCAAACACTACGCGCTCGAACGATACTTTGGTGGATTCCGCGATGGACTGCACGATTTTTTTGGCCGACTTCTCGCGCGTCCCGTCTTCGCCGTTGATTTGCTCCACCCGGATGTCATACAAGTCGGCCACATCGTGGATCAGCCCGCGGCGGAAATATTCGTCCACCGTTTCAGGCCCCAAGCTGTCGATGTCCATCGCCCGGCGGCTGATGAAATGCTCAATGCGCCCCTTGATTTGCGGCGGGCAGGCCGTATCGTTGGGACAATACCATGCCGCCTCGCCTTCATAACGCACCAACGCCGTGCCGCATTCAGGACAGTGTGTGGCAAATTCGGCTCTAGGCCCGGTCTCAACCCCGCGTGCGCCAGTGTCAACCCCCACGATTTTAGGGATGATTTCCCCCCCCTTCTCCACATACACCATGTCACCGATGTGCAAATCCAATTGGGCCATCACGTCGGCATTATGCAATGTGGCCCGACGCACCACCGTGCCGGCAAGCTGCACAGGCTCCATGTTGGCAACCGGAGTCACGGCCCCCGTGCGCCCCACCTGGAACGTCACGGCATCCAGCCGTGTCCGTGCCCGCTCCGCCTGGAACTTGTAAGCAATGGCCCAGCGCGGGTTTTTGGCCGTATAGCCCAAAGCCCGTTGCTGGCGCAAGGAGTTTACTTTCAACACGATTCCGTCGGTAGCCACAGGCAGGTTCTTGCGTTCCTCGTCCCAGTAATCGATAAAATCATAAATGCCTTGGAGGGAAGACACTTTCTTCATGCCCTCTGAAATCTTGAATCCCCATTCGCGGGCCTTTTGCAGATTTTCATAATGCCCGTCACCAGGAATCCCTTCCCCCAACAAATAATAAAGGTAAGCATCCAGCTTGCGGCTGGCCACCACTGCGGAATTCTTGCTTTTCAATGTGCCCGAGGCAGCGTTGCGCGGATTGGCGAACAAAGGCTCCTCGCGCTCTTCGCGTTCGCGGTTCAACGCCTCGAAGCTGGCCCACGGCATCAGGATTTCCCCCCGAATCTCGAAATCTTCCGGATAATCCGTCCCCTGCCGCAACCTGAGAGGGATGCAACGGATGGTCTTCACGTTTTCTGTCACGTCATCGCCACGCACTCCGTCCCCCCGTGTCACGGCCCGTGCCAGTCGCCCGTTTTCGTATGTCAGCGAGATGGAAAGCCCGTCGTATTTCATTTCGCAACAAATCTCGAAAGGTTCACCCTCCAGACCTGTCCGAACCCGTTCATAGAAATCCTCAACTTCCTGCTTATTATAAGTGTTCGCCAGCGAAAGCATGGGATAACGATGAGGCACCTGCACAAACTCTTGATTCAAATCGCTCCCTACCCGCTTGGTCGGCGAATCCGGGTCGTCAAATTCCGGATGGGCGGCTTCCAAGTCCTGCAGCTCGCGCATCATCCTGTCAAACTCTTGGTCGGAAATCTCCGGCGCATTCAACACATAATAATTGTAATTATGCCTGTCCAGCTCCTTGCGGAGCCATTCTATATGTTCTTTCACTTCCATTATTCTTCTTTTTTCAACCAATAAATTCCGTCAATCGCTACATGCTTGCAAAAATAGGAAATAAACGCGCAAATTCCACATGAAAATCCTGCAATTTTAGAAAGGGTCAGTAGAAATTCAGTGGGGAAACGGTTTCATGCTACCCCGCTGATATGCTGCGACAGATTTGAGATCCATCGC
>CALUFQ010000059.1 GCA_944319925.1 uncultured Paraprevotella sp. | reverse complement strand
GCCCTATCCGCACGTCACCCCCTATACCGGAAAATATTTCTGTCGTACATATACAAAGATAACACTTTTTCTTTAAATACACAAGCAAATAATTGTGTTTCAATAATGTACAAATGTTAAAAAGATGTGTGTAATGGGTAGCCTGCGAGGCGGGACAGTTTTGCCATCCGTATGGCAAACAAAACGGCCATTATGGCCGCCGCATGGCAAACAAAAGGGTCGTTATGGCCGCCGCATGGCAAACAAAAGGGTCGTTACGACCCCGCGCAGAATTTATTAAATCCCCACTAAATTTCCGCTGAGCCCCTTGTGTACAAACGATATGACGCGAAACCACAAAAAGTCCACCCCGCCAAGCGAAGTGGACTTTTTATGATTCTAATGACATCCGGCTATATCTCCGGAACGCATTACTTGGCAATGCCCTTTTCGGTCAACGTAATGGGCTGGATGCTTCCATCCTTGTTGAACTTCAGGTATTCCACGCAGACATGACGGCGGCAGTCGCCCCCCGGTTTCCCGTCCAGCATGTACGAACCATCGTGGTAAAAGAAGTACCACTTGCCCTTGAACTCATTGACCGAGGGATGTATCGTGAAGCCGTATTTCGCAGGCCCTGTGAGCAATCCGCCGTATGTCCAAGGCCCTTCGATGGACGGCGCGGTGGAATAGGCAATCTGTTCCGGTTGCACTCCCGGCGCGTCTGCGGCATACACGTTATAATACAAGCCCTTGCGCTTGAAAAGCCAAGGTCCTTCCGAATAGTTGCGCAGAGGCACCTTGCGGACTTCGCCGTCCAGCTCAATCATGTTCTTTTTCAGGCGCACCATGTAGCAGTCGCCGTTGCCCCATGCCATCCAGGGGGTGCCGTCGTCATCAATAAGGACAGTCGGGTCTATATCCGCATTCGCACGGTGGGAGTCCGGCGTCATGTCATCAGTTATCAAAGGAGTACCGTCTTTGCGGGCCGGTTTGAACGGGCCAAGGGGAGAATCTCCAACCGCCACGTCAATCATGTGCTTGCCTGTGCCCTTCACGTCGAGCGTCACATAGAAATAATACTTGTCTCCGTTCTTCACCACCTGCGCGGCCCATGCACCTCCGGGACTAGCATTCGGGAAGTCGGCAGCTTTCAGCACAGGGCCGTGTGCCTTCCAGTTCACCATGTCCGTCGAGGAGTAGCACAGCCAATGGGGCATGGAGAACCATCCGCCCGGCGAAGCCTTGTCCTCGCCCACATAGGCATAAATCGTGTCGCCCACCACGGTGCAGGCGGGGTCGGCAGTGAAGCAATCCGTGAACAACGGATTCTGCCCCTGGCGGTGGGCAAACCCGCTGCCCGAAATCTTCACATCCCTAAGATCGCCGTCGCGCACCTGGAGCGAATTGGGGAATCCGCCGGGGAAACCGCGCCCGATGGTCCACGGTGTTACGTTATAAACCAACGCCGGCCCCTTGTAGCTGACCTTGTTCTCCGCCACGGCATTGTCCTGCCCCTTCACCGACAGTGTCAAATCCGTCGTGTTCCGTTTCTCATCATAGGTGGCCTGCACTTTCACCTGATACCATTGCCCCATGGCCACCTTGTCACCCGCAGCAATTCGCAGCAATTCCCCGTCTTCCTGCTTCACCTCCACGAATATCTTCTGCCACATGGGGTCGAAGCCCACGGACAAGTCGGCAAACATCTCGCCCCGGCGGCCTTCCTTGCACAGGAACACCTGCTCCGTGCCCCACGTGTTGCACTTCAACGTGAGTTCAATGTCAAAGTCCTGCCGGAAATCGCCATAAAAAATAGCCGCCTTGTTGGATGTGGAATAAGTATTCCGGCTCGTGAAATGTAGTACCGTGTCGGGATTCTGGATACCGAAATCTGCCAATCCGCCACGGACTGTCACTTGGGAATGGGCAAAGAGGGGCAGAGCCAGCATGCCCATCGCAATCAAAAAAGATTTCATCATGTTTTGTTGTTACAAATTATAAAATGCATTTGTTAAGCAAAAAACAAACGAGACATGCCCTTTACAGTAAAGCGTTTTCTGCCGCAAACCCAAAGCCTGAAAACAAGAGACCCGCCCTGTGTTATCCGGAACGGGTCTCTTTTGATTGCGCCATTACATGGCAAAGGCGTTGAAACCGCCGTCCACCACGGCCACCGTACCGGTGACAAAAGCCGAGGCATCACTGATAAGATAGTGAATCGTGCCGCACAGCTCTTCCGGACGGCCGAAACGCTTGAACGGCGTCTGCCGGATGACGTCCTCGCCGCGCTGCGTGAGCGACCCGTCGGGGTTGGTGAGCAACGCACGGTTCTGGTTGGTCAGGAAGAAACCCGGCGCGATGGCGTTCACGCGGATGTTCGACGTGAACTTCGTGGCCACCTCATTGGCCAGGAAAGCCGTGAAATTGGAAATGCCGGCCTTGGCCGCCGCATAACCGCACACGCGGGTCATGGGACGGAAAGCCGCCATGGAACTGAAGTTGACGATTGCACCTTTTCCTGCTTCTACCATCGGACGGAGAAACACCTGCGTGGGAATGACCGTGCCCGTCAGGTTCACGTTCAACACACGCTCGAACTCTTCCACTTTCAAGTCGAAGAATGTACCCGTGGGCGCGATGGTGGCACCCGGCATGTTGCCGCCTGCCGCGTTGAGCAGGGCATCCACCTTGCCGTATGCAGCCAAGATGTCCTTCAGGTTGCCTTCCACCACGGAAACATCCATCACGTCCGTTTTCAGGAACATGGCTTCGCCGCCGTCCTTCTTGATGCCGTTGATGATTTGGTTACCCGTCTCCTCATTTCGTCCCATGAGCACCACTTTGGCACCCTGACGGGCAAGATATGCACCGATTTCGCGCCCCAGCACCCCGGTCCCGCCGGTGATGACCACGACCTGTCCTTGGATATCAAATAAGTTTTCCATTGTTTTGTTTCGTTTTTGTCCGTTTTTAAATCCTTAAATCTTTCCTTCCGCAATCTCCTTATCGACAACAGCCATGACTCCTTCCATCTGCCCCAAGGCCAACATGCGTCCATGGAACGAATAGCCGGCATTGTAGCCCATCTTCTCGTCGCCAAGCATCAGCGGCGCGTGGTCCACACGCATGGGCAGGGCGGGATTTTCCTTCTGGAAGATGCGCACCAAATCGATGATGCCCGCGCGCCCGGCCAAATGGGAGGCTTCCTTGAAATTGCCGTTGGGGAACACATCAGTGCTGCGCAGATGCACGAACTTCGTGCGCGAAGCATACTTGCGTGCCAGTTCGGGCACATTGTTGTGCGCCCCCGCACTCAGTGAACCGGCACAGAATGTCAGCCCGTTGTGCGGATTGTCCACGGCCTCCAGGAACCATTTGATGTCCTCGTCGCAGGTAACGATGCGCGGCAAGCCGAGAATCTGCAATGGCGGGTCGTCGGGATGCACACACATGTCCACCCCATACTCCTCGCAGACGGGCATGATGGCCGAAAGGAAGTAGCGCATGTTCTCGCGCAGCTGTTCGCGCGTGATGCCTTTATACAGGTCAAGCAAGCCACGGAAGATTTCCACCGGCTTCTCGTCATCCTCCTTGATGTTACCGTTCACGAAGCCCTGCGTCTTGATGATGATGTTTTCCACCAGTTTGTGGTCGTCCTCCGGCGTCATGACCGCTTTCTTCCGCTCCACCTGTTCCATGATGTCGGCATCGTAATCCTTCTCCGCCCCTTCGCGCTTCAGGATGCAGCAATCGAAATAGGCAAAGTCCGCACGGTCGAAATAGAGCGACGACGTGCCGTCGGGATTCGGGTTCTCCAAGTCGGTACGCGCCCAGTCGAGCACGGGCATGAAGTTGTAACATATCGTCTTGATGCCCGCCTTGCCCAAGTTGGCCAGGCTCGCGATGTAGTTCTCAATCAGTTGGTCGCGGTCGGGTCCGCCATACTTGATGCTTTCGCTCACGGGCAGGCTCTCCACCACCGACCAGCGCAAGCCTGCCGCCGCGATGTAGTCGCGCATCTCGGCCACGGCCTCATACGTCCATATCTCTCCGTTCGGGATGTCGTGCAAAGCCGTCACGATGCCTTCCACACCGATTTGGCGCAACATGGACAGCGTGATTTTATCTTTTTTACCGAACCATCTCCAAGTTTTTTCCATAGTCCTATCTGTTTTTTAAAATCCAAAATAACGTTTGGCGTTGTAATAACTGATGTCCTCCACCATCTGCCGGATGCGCGGCATTTCCTCCACGGGCAGCTCGCCACGCTCCACGTCGTTACCGAGAAGGTTGCAAAGCGTACGCCGGAAATATTCATGACGCGGATAAGACAGGAACGAGCGGGAATCCGTGAGCATCCCCACGAACCGGCTCAGCAAGCCCAACAGCGAAAGGGCGTTCATCTGGCGTTCCATCCCCTCCTTTTGGTCGTTGAACCACCAGCCGGAGCCGAACTGGATTTTTCCCGGCACACTGCCGTCCTGGAAATTGCCCGCCATCGTGGCCACCATCTCGTTGGCCGAAGGATTCAGGTTGTAGAGGATGGTCTTGGGCAGGATGCCCCGGCTGTCCAAGCGGTCGAGCAACCGCGACAGCGAGGAAGCCGTATTGAACTCACCGATGGAGTCGAAGCCCGTGTCCGGCCCGACAAGCTTCATCATCCGGCTGTTGTTGTTGCGCAACGTGCCGTAGTGGTACTGCTGCGCCCAGCCCTTCTCGGCATCCATGCGGGCAAACTCTACCAGCATGGCCGACTTGAACTTGGCATCTTCTTCAGCCGTAAGCGGCGTACCGCCATACACCTTATCAAATATGGCCTTGATTTCCGCGTCCGTGTAATCCTCGGCATAGAACTCGTTCAGCCCGTGGTCTGACAGGCGGCAACCTTCGGCAGCAAAGAAATCATGGCGGCGTTGCAGGGCATCCATGAAACCGGCGTAATCTGAAATGTCCACCCCGGCTGCCTCGCCCAACCGCTCCACATAGGCGCGGAACGCCTCGACGTTCTCCGTGGCCATTGCCTTGTCCGGACGCCATGCCGGAAGCATCTTGATTTCGAAGCCGCTCTCGCGCGTGGCCTTATGCCATTCCAATGAATCCACGGGGTCATCCGTCGTGCAGACCGTCTCCACGCGGTAGTGGCGCATCAGCCCGCGAGCCGTGAAGCCGGGTTGCTGCAGTTTCTCGTTGCATTCCTCATAAATCTCACGGGCCGTCTGCGGATTCAGCAACTTGTTGATGCCAAATCCCGTCCGGAGTTCCAAGTGCGTCCAATGATAGAGCGGATTGCGGAACGTGTAAGGCACGGTTTCGGCCCACTTCTCGAACTTTTCCCAGTCCGATGCGTCCCCCGTGATGTAACGCTCGTCCACCCCGTTGGTGCGCATCGCGCGCCACTTGTAATGGTCTCCGCCCAGCCACAACTCGGTGATGCTGCGGAAACGGTAATCCTCGGCCACCATCTGCGGACTCAAATGGCAATGGTAGTCTATGATGGGCATTTTCGCGGCATGCCCGTGGTAGAGTTCCTTGGCCGTCTCCGTGGCCAACAGAAAATCCTTATCCATAAAGGGTTTCATAACAACAGTCTCCTCCTCTATTTATTCTTTAATCAGCTGGTAACGCGGCACCAGCAACTTGATGATAATCCAACTCAACAGATAAGCCAGCGAAGCCACGACGAACACAATCATGTAGCCCGCCTCAATGCCCTTGAAGCCCATGAAGTCCATCTGCGTCTCTTTGGAATAAGTGAACAGCATGCCCGAACACATGTTGAACAACAGGCAGCCTATGCCGCCCGACATGCCGCCGATGCCCGTCACCGTGGCCACGGCCGACTTGGGGAACATGTCGCCCACCACGGAATAGACATTCGCGCTCCAGCTCTGATGGGCTGCCCCGATGATGCCGATGATGATGATGGGATACCAATACGACCACGCGCCCATCGGCTGTGCAATCAACCCGATCAGCGGGAAGAACGCATAGATGAGCATCGCCCGCATGCGCCCGGCGTAGGGATTCATGCCCAAACGGTTGATGAACCACGTGGGCAGGTAACCACCGGGGATGGAAAGCATCGAGATGAGGTAGAGTGTGAAAATGAGCAGCATGCCCGTCGTGGAATCGGAACTGTATCCATACACGTCGCGCACGTAAGCCGGCGCCCAGAAGAGGAAGAACCACCACACGCCGTCGGGCAAGAAACGCCCGGCCACCACGGCCCATGTCTGACGGTAGGTGAAGCATTTCCAAATGCTAATGCCTTTCTCTTTCTTCGCGGCCGCTTTCTCGGTAGCTTGCCCTTCTTCCGCCGCGTCTTGTTCGATATAGGCCAACTCTTTTGCATTCACGTGCTTGCTCTCCTGGGGGGCATCATAGACATACACCCACACGCCCATCCAAATGAAACCGATGGCACCGACAAGGAGGAAGGACATCTCCCACCCGTAATAGCGGGCCAACAAGGGAATCACGAACGGAGCCAGCAACGCGCCAATCTGCGCCCCGCTGTTGAACACGCTCGTGGCAAAGCCGCGGTCTTTCTTCGGGAAATACTCCGCCGTAATCTTGATGGCGGCGGGGAAGTTTCCGCTCTCGCCGATGGCCAACACGCAACGGGCGGCCAGGAAGAGATACACACTGACGGTGGAAACCGTCCACACCGTGTCGCCCACCACTTGCAACGTGGCCAGGCTTTCCTTGGCTCCTTCGAAGCCCACCAGCCACGTGCCCGTCAGGATGCCATTCGTGGCAATGCCGCAGAACGCATGCAAGCAGGCACCGGCCGACCAAAAGCCAATGGCCCACAAATAGCCGCGCCGCGCCCCCAGCTTGTCGATGACCTTGCCGATGAGCAGCATGCTGATGGCATACACGATGGAGAAACATCCCGTAATGATGCCATAGTCCGTGTCGTTCCACCCGAATTCGGGCGCGATGAAATCTTTCCACGTCAGCGACAACACCTGGCGGTCCATGTAGTTGATGGCCGTGGCCAAGAAGAGCATGGAACAGATGACCCACCGATAGCGGGTCATCCCTGAATATTGTTGACTTGAATCACTCATGTTTTTCTGGTTTCGTTTAAGTCATTCGGACCTGTTCATTTTGCCTGACCGAAGGCCACACGGTAGGTCTTGGTCTGACCAGCCCAAGTACACTTCACGACAGCCGTTCCGGCAGCCGATTCCGCCTGTGTGACAGCGATTTTCACATCCTTGTCGCTGGCCGAAGCCGCCACGACGGGAACATTGGTTCCTGCCTGCGGGCAAGACACTTCATACACGGTGTAGTCCGTGATGCCGTTGGCGTTGGTCGAGCGCACCGGAGTCTTGGGCGTTTCCACAGCCTTTCCGTCCACCGTGATGGTGACAGTCGGAATTACAGGACGAGAGATGTCTTTCTTCTTCGAGCTGAAGCCCAAGCCTTCCATGTCGAAAAGCGGTTCCTGGTCTTCGCCTTCGGCCACGAGATAGATGGCATGCTTGCCTTTCAAGCCTTCCACCGCAGAAGCCACGTCGATGGTGAAGCGCGTCATTTCCTGCTTGGAGCCGGCCGGCACGTTGATTTCACCAATCTTCTTGCCCTTCCACACTTCGTTGTCCCACGGGCCGTCCATCCAGACGTTCACCTTGAACGCTTTCGTGGTGCGCGGAATAATGAACAGGTTGAAAGCCGTCTGGTTGCCCTTCTTCGTGCCTTCGAACGCCTTCAGTCCCAACTGGTCCTTCTTCAAACCTTCAAAGCCAAAGTACTTATAACCAATAATATTGCCGTTCTTCACTCCGGCAATCGGCGCGTGGTTATCCCACACGTCCCAAGCATCCTGCTGCACCTGTGTGTTGGACAAATAGCAAGCGATACCGGCCGAATAATATTGGTAAGGGTCTAGACCGAACACATGGAAACCTTCCGAAGTCACTTCGGCACCCTTGTATTCATGTCCCTGGCTGTCTTTCACCGTGCGCACTTTGCCTTTCGCATACGGGTCGAAACCCTGCATCACCACGGTGCCGCCTTCGGCCACCGGTTTCTCGTCCCACGTCACGTGGATAGGTGCCACCATGGCCTGGCGGGCAAAGCCGAAATTACGCGGCGGACGATGATAGAACACATACCACTGGCCGTTGATTTCCTCAATGCTGCCGTGGGTGTTGTGCCCGCCGTTGGTCGTCTGGATGGCCGTGCCCTCGCGGTTCAGTTCCGGAGCGCGGGAATCCACCAGCACACCGCCGATTTTCCACGGGCCGAGCGGAGTATCTCCATAAGCATAACGCAACGTGGAGTTGCTGCTGCCCATTCCATAGTCGGGGCCTGAATAACCGCTGTAAATCAGCACATATTTATTGCCCACCTTGCGGATGGAAGAAGCTTCGAAGAAGTTGAACTCGCCCAAGTTCTGTCCCGGGTAAATGCAAGGATATTCCTTGTCCGGCTCGCGTAACTCACCATATTTCTTACCAGCCGGCATGAAATAAGGAATCCTTTCCGTACCCGGACGCACGGAATACATCGTCTTCTGGTCCAACTGGGCTGCAGAAGAATGCTGGAAACCCCAATAGCCGTATGCCCTGAAGCCGATTTCGTAATCCGGGTCTTCCGGGTCGGTCACATATTCCACATAAATCGAAGGATCAAAGCCCAAGACGCTTCCCGGCAAGGTGGCCTTGCCGTCTTCTGTCAGATTGACCGGCGTGAACGGGCCGTCGGGACGGCTGCCTTTGGCCACCATGGCCTCGCGGCGCGGGCCGCGGCTGTGGGGGTAAAGGTAATATTCCTTCGTGCCATCCTTCTTCTTTACCTCCACCAAGTCGGGCGCATACATCACGTCCCACTGGTTGTCGATATAATAAGTGAAGATGGGGCCTTCATCGCGCCAACTCGAAAGGTCTTCCACCGGCGCAGACCACATACGGATGTCCGGACCGCAATAGCTGTCCATCCGCAAGTCGTGCGACCCGATGATATATGCCCGGTATTTCCCAGGATTGTCGGGGTCTTCAAACACACGCGGTTCCCCGTCGGGCACATGCTCCCACAAGGGCAGATAAGGGTTTCCGGCTCCGTGGAACACATACTTGGGCGAGCCGTCTTGCGCGGAGGCCGCAACCGCATCGACCGTGCCAAACGTGGCCACGGCAGCAAACAAACATGGAACAATCTGGACTTTTCCCAAAACTTGTTTAAAGGTTCTCATAAGAATATATTTGTTCAAAAATAAATGTCTCCACCACTTCTTCATCCGCCCTCCCCTTCAATCATTCCGGGCATGACAGAAGCCCACGGATGAACCGCCCTTTCATAAGGGTACATGCAAAAATAGAATTTTCTCCACAGAACGCCACACAAAAAAAGGCAAAAAAACGCGGCATGTTACATCGTCAAAAAAAGATGTTACAGACACGCATTTCTCTGAAGCCAGACCAATCGTAAACCAGCATTCAGAAGAGTTTTTTCAAAACAGGAATTCTTGCTGAAAGTCCAAAATGCATCGACAAAATAACCATTCAGCCCGGAAGATTCTTCTGAAACTCGCTTGGCGTCATGCCAAACTCATCCTTAAAACAAGCCGTGAAATACTTCCGGTTCTGATAGCCCAATTCCGCCGCCACTTCGGACACGTTCCGCCTTTTGTCGGACAACAACCGGCGGGCATGCTTCATCTTGATATGACGGATAAATTCCAAAGGAGTGTCGCCCGTGATGGTTTTCAGTTTCCGCGTGAGCGTGGAACGCGACATGTTCATGGCTTCAGCCAAACGTTGCACGTCGAAATCGCCATCGGCCAAATGCCCTTCCACTGCGGCCACGGCTTTTTCCAGCAACAATTTGTCCAAGCTCTCCGTTTCCTCGGGAGATTCTTCTCCCACCGGAACATCAAGGTAACGCTTCATGCGCAACATCTCTGCGCTGTCGCCCCACAATTCCGCATTCCGTCGTTTCTGCCTCCCTACATATCCAGCCACCGCCCAGGACAAGCCACCGGCCAAAACCACGAAACACATGAAATAGAACCACCATGTTTCATACCATGCCGGCAAACGCCTCACCTTCATTACCGTCGTCAGCCGGCTCCATTGCCCATTGGCATCCGTGGCTTTTACCTCGAACTCATAATCCCCGCAAGGTAGCCGGTTGTAAATCGCCGAATTCTGCCCTGACGTTGTATATTGCCACGCGTGGTCAATCCCTTTCAGGCGATAGGCATAACGAATCTTGTGTGCCCGCAAATGATCCAGCGAGGAGAAACAGACCACGACCCGTCCGGCTTCCGGCCCGACATCCACCACAGAATCCGCACCGAAACAGTTCCTCCCGCCATCAAAGAACAAAGAACGGTTGTCCACCCTGACATCCGTCACCACTACCCGCGCAGGTTCCGCAGCACGATCCAAGCTATTGGACGGCATGAAACGGCAAATGCCCGATATGCCCCCGAAATAGACGCAGCCATCCCGCCCCACGCACCAAGCCGAAGGAATAATCCTCCACAAGCCTATGGAGGCATCCGTTGTGGGAAAGGTACGGTAAGACCCGTTTTGCGGATTGAATTCCATCACCATCTGGTTCATGCCGACCCAAATATGTCCGAACTCATCCGCCACGACCTGGTTTACCACATCCCCGTTCAAGTTACACTCGCGGTTGTAATTCCTCACGACCCTTTCTGAAGGACTGAACGACAACAAATCCCCTTCCTCGCTTCCCAGCCACAAATTCCCGTCGCCGGCCTGCGTCAAAGAAGACAAAGCCTGCGTCATCCCATAACGGCACAAGCTCCCATCAGGGCGAATCAGATAAAGCCCCCGGTTGTTCGTGGCCACCCAAAGCCCTTGACGGGGAGAGATGCAGAAATCCGTGACATGTCCGAGGCGGGCATACTCCCGTCTCACATTCTTCCCGCGCAAGTCATAGCAAAGCACACCGTTGTCCGTGCCAATCCAAAGCGTCTTGCCATCAGTGCTCTCACACAATGCTGTCACCAACTGGTGCGCACTCCAAGCCGACAAATCCACCCTGTCCGACAAACGCATCCGGAAATCCTCATGAGACAAGCGAAATACCTCCTTCGAGAAATCAGGTGCCACCCACACGGCATGCGGCATGCGGCTACCCACCATAAGCTTAACCAACCCAAAAGGCAACTCGCGAGTGGATAGAAAATCTGTATGCGAAACAAGACGCTCCTTTTCCAAATCATACAGGAAAATCCCGCTACGTTCCTGGTACAACCAAAACACCCCGTCTCCATCATCATGCATAGCCATCACAACCGGGCGATAATGCGTCCGGTCATATAATAAAGGAAATCCGATACGTTCCGGGACATCCTCAGAAAAATGCAAAATGAAACTGGGTGTGTCGAAGCCCGAAACCCACAAGTCGCCCGATTTGGAAAAACAAAGGTCGTTCAGCATGACACGGGAATACGGAAACTCAGCCCCGGTCTCGCAAGGCCGCAATTGCCCTCCCTCACACCGGTAAGCCAAAAGCCCGGCTTGCGTGGTAGCCCAAACCCGATGCCGGCGTTTGTCGCATGCCAAATAATATATGGTATGTTCTTCCGAACGGCCGGACACTTCCCTTTGATAGACAAACATGGAATCGGGAGAGGCTGAAGGGGAAAAACGCAAAATCCCGTCGCCCCAGGTGCCGACCCAATAATAATCCTCTTCCGCGTCCTGCACGATGCCACAGGGATTACGCCGACGCATCCCGTTCGGAAACGGCATCAATTCATCCCGGCTTTTATCTAAACGGTATATCATCCCGTCCGAAAAAAGCACAATGACCTCCCCGCCACGTCCCTCGCAGAATCCGGACAAGTTTGTCGGTTCGTTGCCATTATATGTCGGATAGACTTTCAACAAACGATGCCCGCGGTAACGCAACAAGGCTCCTTTCACGGAAACCCACACGTCGCCGTCTTTCGTGTGATACATTTGGTAAATCCTTTGTCCGTCCAGCAACTCATGCCCGACAGGCACCACGCGATAATCTCTCTTGTCTATCCGGTAAGCTCCCTTATCCGTGCCAAACCACACGCACCCGTCGCCGTCCTCGGTCACACATTCCACCAAATTGTTGGCAAGCAAACCTTGATGATTGAAATCGGAGCGGAACACCTGTATCTGATAGCCGTCGTCACGGCACAAGCCATCCACCGTGCCATACCACATATACCCCTCACTGTCTTGGAAAATGCGGTGTATGGCATTTACCGGCAATCGTTTGAGCCCTGGAATTTTCACAAACTCCACCTGCCGCGCAGCCCAACCGGACACGCCCGACAACCATCCGAGAAGGAACACAAGAAGAAAGCCGTTTTTCATCCACATAAAAATCAAGACATGCAAATTTATACAATTTTAGCCGAACAAGAAACAGAAAATTAAAACAAAAAGCAAGAGTAAACTGCAAAATATCCATCATGCTACACAGGAATGTCCCCCACAGGGGGCGGAAAATCCCTTCAAAAAGGGGGTACAAACTCGTCAAAACACAAAATTCGCCCCTGATTGCACCCTATTTTGCCCCGCAAACCACAGGCAATTCTTTATCTTTGAAGGCAAGTTCAAAGCAACAGACATTTTAATTGTTCTAATATCAACCTAATCGGGAAAATAATGAAAAGCAAAAGAAAATTAACTTTCGCGCTGTTTTCAGCGTGTCTGTTTTGCGCCTCGGCCCCCAAGGCTGAAGCACAAAGCAAACTCTACCCGCGCCTCTTCGACCTGCAAGAAGTGACATTGGAAGGAAGCGTGTTCAAGCAGGCCATGGAACTGAACGACACGACACTCTTGGAATATGACGTGGACCGCCTGCTCACGCCTTTCTGCCGCCAAGCCGGCATTGAAGGCTGGGAACAACAACACCCTAATTTCTCCAACTGGGGCTCGGGCAATTTCCGCCTCGACGGCCATGTGGGCGGGCACTACCTTTCGGCCCTGGCCTTGGCATACGCAGCCTCGAAAGACGAGGACATGCGAACCAAACTGAAGGAACGCATGGACTACATGGTGGACATCATGGACGAATGCCAGCGCGTGTTCGACAACAACACGGACGGGCTGTATGGCTACATCGGCGGATACCCCGACAACAACATCTGGACGGGCATTTACCGGGGCGACCTGGGCGTGTTCAACGCCGGACGCGGGAACGTGCCTTTTTATGTCATGCACAAAATTTATGCCGGGTTGCGCGATGCCTATGTCTATGGCGGGAACGAAAAAGCTAAGGAATGTTTCCTGAAACTCTGCGATTGGGGCGTGAACCTCATCTCGAACATCAACGACGCCACCTTGCAAAGCATCCTCGACACGGAACACGGGGGCATCAACGAGATGTATGCCGACGCCTACCAGATGACGGGGGATGAAAAATACCTGGAAGCGGCCAAACGCTATTCCCACCAAATGATGGTAACGGGCATGCAAACGGTCAACACGACGTTCCTGGACAACAAACATGCCAACACGCAAGTGCCGAAATACATCGGTTTCGCCCGCATCGCGCAAGAAAACGAACCCGGAGATGCCACCACGGCAAGTTACCGCGCCGCCGCACGGAATTTCTGGACAGAAGTGGTGGAACACCGCACCGTGGCACTCGGCGGAAACAGCATCGCCGAACATTTCCTGCCCGCCAACCGCAGCTCGGAATACATCACGAATCCCGACGGGCCGGAGAGTTGCAACACGAACAACATGCTGAAACTCACCGAAGACCTCTTTGCCGACAACCAGGATGCCAAGTATGCCGATTTCTACGAATATGCCATGCTGAACCATATCCTTTCGACGCAAAACCCGCACACGGGTGGCTACGTCTATTTCACCAGCATGCGCCCGCAACACTACCGCATGTATTCGCAGGTAAACCAAGGCATGTGGTGTTGCGTGGGCACCGGCATGGAAAACCACAGCAAGTATGGAGAGTTCATCTATGCCCATTCCCCGGAAAACGACACCTTGTTTGTCAACCTTTTCATCGCCAGCCAACTGGACAGCGAGCATTTCGCCCTGACCCAACAGACAGGATTCCCGTATGACGAACAGACCACGCTGACCATCAACAGAGCGGGCACATACGTCTTGGCCGTGCGCCACCCCGGCTGGTGTACGGGCGATTACAAAATCCGCGTGAACGGCACGGAAGCCGCCGCAGCCTCCACGCCCGGAAGTTATGCCTATCTGTCACGCACATGGGCGGCCGGCGATAAAATCGAGGTGAGCCTGCCCATGGAACTGAGCCTGGCTGTCTGCCCGAACTACGACAGCTACGTGGCCTTCCGTTACGGCCCGGTGCTTCTCGGCGCGGAAACCGGCACGGAAAACCTTGCCGGACAATTTGCCGGGGAAGGGCGCATGGACCACTGCCCCTCGCTCGGCTCACAACTCAGCCTGACCTCCGCCCCCATGCTTATCGGACAACGCGAAGATGTGCTCGACTCTGTGGAAGTCGTGGACAAAAGCCGCCTGCACTTCAAAATCAAGCCCGGGCTATATAACAGCAACCGCTTTGCCGGCCTTGTCCTGCGCCCGTTCTTCACCATCCATGAATGCCGCTACATGATGTACTGGCAACAAATGACGCAAACGGAATGGGATGCCATCAAGGACGAAGTCATGGCCGAAGAAGAAGTGACCCAACGCCTGCAGGAACGCACACTGGACTTCATCGCCACCGGCGAACAGCAAAGCGATGCCGGACACGTGCTGCAGGGCGACTTCGAAAAAGGGTCGTACTCCGGGGAGTTCTACGTTGACGCCCTGGCCGGCAAATGGTTCAGCTACGTATTTTCCACACAGGGCGTAAGCAAGGACGTGTCGCTGATGTGCCGTTACCACAGTGCCGACCACGGACGTATCTATACCATCTATATCAACGACAAGGAGTTGAAGCAAATCACGCTTGAACCGCAGAATTTCACGGGATTCTACAATGTGGAATATCTGATTCCTGAAGAATTCCTGAAAGACGGAAACGGCAACACACTTGATGAAATCACCGTGAAATTCGCCGCCACCGGCTCCACGCCCACACCGGGCATCTATTACCTGCGCCTGCTGAAAGAATACCGCTACCCGCAGCCTTACACGTTCGTGTGCGACCAATGGGTGTCGGGCGACAACGCACGGGTCAACGACGTGGAATACGATACCGAAGCCAACACGATAAAAGTATATGGCAAGCCGGGCAACAACAACATCGCCCTGCAACTCTCCAAATACAAAAACGACTCCAGTTATGTCAACAGCGGACAAAAATACCTGCTGGTCAGGGGAACATCTTTAAAAACGGGGAACGGCCTCTCCTATCTGTGGTGGCTGAACGGGGCCAACCACAACTCGCAAGTCGCCCCGACCTACGAGACACAAGACGAGGAAGGCACCACAACCGTAATCTGGGACATCACGCAAAGCGGCCTGACAGACTACATGCAGGGCGACAGCATCATGCTGTCAGACAATGGCAAAGCATGCACCACGGTATTTGGCCTCACTTCCTCTTCTGCAGACGGCACTGCTGTCATCACAGACATCAGTTTCTATTCGCTCACGCAAATTCTCGGGAAATACCCCGAACTGGCCAACACGATGCGGGTCAGCATCTTCAACGAAACAGACAAGACGTACCAAGCTCCCCGTGGCAACCGCACCGTGTTTGTCCAAAAAGCGTTCCATGCCGAGGAATGGACACCGTTATGCCTTCCGTTCAACGTCATGCAAACTTCATACAAAGATTACTTTTCTGAAATCAAGGCATTTGCCGGACTGCATTTGGACGAAGCCGGTGTCCTGACCCTCTATTTCGAAGATGCCATCTACATTAAAAAAGGAACGCCCCATATCGTGAAACCCATTACGGACATCACAAGCTTGGAATTCAATTCCATACGTACATTTTCCACGGAAGAACCCGAACCGTTGACCACCGACGGGATTTCCGTGCAAGGCACTTTCTGCCAAAAAGAAGTGGATGCCAACACTTATATATATAAGGATGGGGCATTCGAAACCAACTTCACAGGTGAGCCCGCCCAAGGGTTGGGCATGTATGTGCAACTCTCTGCGGAGGACATGGCCAAAGTAAGCCGCGTGGCCATCTCTTTCGATGAGATGCCCACCGGGATACGCGCAGTCCTGCATGAAGGACACGCAAACGGGGTCTATACAATCAACGGCATCAAAATACAAGATGCCCAGTCACTCCAGGACACAAAAGGACTCCCCAAAGGCATCTACATCATTGGCGGGAAAAAGATAACCCGTTAAATGGCAGGCGTGTGGGCAGCCACTACTTTAAAAACGCCAAAAAACATCGCGCCATGTCGGAAATAACCCGATATGGCGCGATGACGTTTCCTGTGTTCTCCCGAAGAGCAATCTTTTCACCCCAAACAGAACAACCATCAAAACTTAAACATTAACCTAATTCTAATCTATGAAACACATGAAAAACAAAATCTTTATCTGTATATTAATACGTTTATCTGCCCGAAACATGCATGTCAAAAGTCTTAAAAAAAGATAAATGCACATCAAAAAATTCTCAAAGACCATTCGCTGCGGATTTTTTCCTTCCACATCCTCAGTCTCTCAACACGTTACGTGCTATTTCCTCCTCCCCGACACGGAAAGACACTGTCACTTCGGACAAATCCTCCAACGCCGGCTTGAACTTCACAACGAAACACGCCACCTGTTCCTCATAAGGCTGCAAACGGCCGATTTGTCCTTCGGCCAGGAGCCGGCCACCGGCTTCCACCACGACTTGTGCCGGACGAGATTCCGAGAGACCGTAGTTCTTCACTTCCAAAGAAATCGTCCCGCGCACCCGGTCATACATCGGATAAGCCGCAGAAAGAATGGCCGGCGTGTAATCCACGTAGGGCAAGGAAGCGTATCCATACAGCAGGCCACCATCTTTATCCCGTCCCAGCATTTTGGGAGCAAACTCATCCGCCCCCATGCCGTTTCCCTTTCCGTCGAACACCACGACAAGGTCTTTCCCCTCCTTGCGGCTTCCGACCGCCTTGCAGCCACGGCCGAAATTCACTTCCGTAAAACTGCCGAAACGCAACGATTTCACATCCACTTCGCGCTGTGGGTCAAAGCCTTTTTCCGCACGGATTCTCACTTCGATTTTCCGTGTATCTCCCGTGATTGTGTCCTCGTTCATCACCTCCAGCAACATCCCCTTGTTCAAAGGAATGCAGATATTTTTCGAACTGTGGCGGTCGTTGGGCAGGTCTTCCCATTTCAGGGTGTCGATTACCGCAAAGTTCATCTGCACTGCACGCCCGAGGCTGTCCTGGAACACTTTCGGGCGTTCGTATTTGAACCAGTGCTCCACGTGCCCGTCCGCATGGACAGACACACCCGGCACGTATGCCTCGCCTTGTTCCGTCACCCAATGCAACCCGTCTTTGGAACGTTGGTAATAGGCGATACGCCCCAACCAATCGTTGACCACCAGATGATACTGTAAATGGTCGCGCCACACCACCGGATCTTCAAAACGCCCGTCCACTGGCGGATAAACGCGGCGGTCTGTCAGCTGGCCGTAGGGCGAAATGCCGTCACGGCTGACCCATATGCCTCCCCCGCGGCATACCATCAGGTAGGAACCGTCTTGGCGACGGGCAAAAGTCAGATTAGACAACCCCTCTATGATTTTCCTGTTGCGCGCGTCGAATGTGAACTTACGATATGTCCAAGGGCCGTCCATGGAAGGAGCGATATAATACCCGTCAATCACATAAACCACAACCCGGCCGTCCGATAACCGGAAAGCCTCCGGATTGTGCCCCTTGCCTATGGTGTCCTGAATCTGATAGGGGCCTTCCAATTTGTCGCCAGTAGCATGAAAGACGGTCGATTTGGGCCAAAACATGTGCCCTTTGGGAGAGTTTTCAGGCCATCCACACACGAAGAGATGATACTTCCCATCGTTTCCCATCAGAATGTTCCCGCCCCAAATCGAAGTATGGGGCAATTCGATTCCATTATCCACATAACGCGGACGCACACTGTCCGCCCCCCATGTGTCAGACGAAAGCACCGTCCCTCTCATGGGTTGCAGACGGTCCATGAACCGCGCCCCTTCCACCAAGTCCTTCCACTCCGCCGGCCGCGCCCTCTCCACGACCTGTGCGCAAGCGGCATCTGCCATCCACAGACTGGCCAAAAGCAAAAAACTCTTCCTCAAATCCATATACTGTTTGTTTCGTTTACTATTCCATTGATTCTCAAAAGAAAAATATCCGAAAACAATCTTCCACCTTAATACGACCAACCACCTAAAACACATTAACCTAATTTCAATATTAACTAACTAACTGCATTCATAACATATATACGAATATCTGGCACGGACTACCTAATCCCCGGCCACTTTTTTAAGGAAAATCCGATAAAAGAATAGGAATATGGCCGAACAAAAATGGTTTGCGAAAAATCTTCCTGCTTGTCGGAGAAGGAAAAGCCATGCGTACGGGCAGGGCGTACGTAGAAGATTTCCCCTCACCTCACGGCATGAAAATTTCAGAGCCTGAAACATCCAGTACCAAAGCCCGGAATACCCAGTTTCAAGTGCTTGAAACTTTCATCTTTGGACATTACCTCATGCTTCCCCGCTGATACGCTGCGACGGATTTGAAATCACGAGTGGTCGGAAGAATCCAATTTGCTGCGACGGACTTGAAATCCGGTGCAAGCTGAGGTGCGGAGATTTGCCAAGGACGGTGAAACCGCCCAATGATGCGTAACCATCTGGTGAGCGAAGCAAACCTGCGGCAATTCAAGGAACTGTTCCTAATCATGGGGATTTAACAACTGACGAATATTCATTTGTAATCAAGTGCCCTGCTTTCCGTCACTT
>CALUFQ010000058.1 GCA_944319925.1 uncultured Paraprevotella sp. | reverse complement strand
TTCTCCTGCGCGATGCGGTATTGGTACTTGCGGCGGCGGTAGTTCATCACGTTGCCCAAGCGTTGGAACAGCGGCAGGCTGACATTGAAAGTGAAATACTCTCCCAAGTTGTTCTTGAACTGCCGATGGAAGGCATCGTAACCGGAGTCACCCAAGCGGCGGAAATAAGAACTGGACACGCCGGCCGAGAACGACACCGTGGGGAAGAAGTTGCCCAACGCCTGCCGCCGTGCATACAGTTGGCTCCGCACGTTCAGGCGGCTCAGCTGCGACGAGGTATGGTGCAGGCCGGCGTAGGCATACGTCCGGATGACTTCCTCATGTACGGAAAGGACGGGAACATCCGGCATGGACACGTCGTCCACCATGCCGCCGGGGACAAGGGTCAGCGAGTCGTCCGCCGGGAAGTTCATCTGCTGTTTCAGTTCCAGCAAGGCGATCTCCCACAAGCTTTCCGTGTGCGTCAGGTCATAGTCGTCCTGCGCATGCTGCGCCTCCACCAGCACCACGTCGGCCTGACTCTTCAATCCCAGTTCGCACTGGCGGCGCACCTGCCGCAGTCTGGCGCGGCTCTCCTCCAGTTTCTCACGGGCATATACCCCCAACTGCCGATAATAAACAGCCTGGGCAAACGCATTCATGACGTTCAAGGCGGTGCGGTCCTTCAGCTCTTCCATGTATGTCTTGTCATATTGTTGCTGCACGAGCGACATCTTCAGCTGCTGCACCAGCCGTCCGCCTTGGAACAGGGGGAGCGACAGGCTGAGCGAATAGTCGTTGTTGAAGTTAGACACGGTATTGTAGGTGTTGGTCTCCGGATCTACGGAACGACCCAGACTGTAGTTGATGCCCGAAGAGGCGGAAACCGAGGGCAGAAAAGCCGTGAAAGCCTCCACGTGCTGGGTCCGGTTGCCACGCGCCGTCCATTGCTGTTTCTTCAGGTCGCGGTTGTGTTCCAGCGCGTAGCCGATGCAGTCCTGCACGTCCCAAGCCTCCTGCCCGAAGCCCCCGACACCGGCTGCACATAAGATGAAAAGGAAAAGAAAGCGTTTCATCATCGTCTTGTTTTTGCACTTTTCCCTTCAAAGCACGTGCCAAAAACGTAAACAACTATGGACGAAGAAGATACGAAAAAAACCACACGATGCCGCCTGTCCAAGAGTTAGACAAGAAGTGTCCAACTTCTGGACACTGCCCGACGGTTCCATGCATCCGGGACAGAAAAAAACAGCCACAGGCGCGGTTTTCGTCCGGTTTTCCCGTAACTTTGCCCACACGCTTATCGCTGAATACAATGACCCGTTCACGTTCCATATTAGTCGTCGATGACAACAAAGGCGTTCTGACCTCCCTGCAATACCTGCTGAGTGACCGCTTCGCCCACGTCATCTGTCTCTCGTCGCCCCAAGGCATTCTCTCCCTGCTGGAACGGCAGCCGGTGGATGTCGTCCTGCTCGACATGAACTTCTCCGCCGGCCTGAACAGCGGCGGCGAAGGCCTCTTCTACCTGCAGGAAATCAAGGCACGCCACCCACACCTCCCCGTGGTGCTCTTCACGGCCTTCGCCGACATCAGTCTGGCGGTGGAAGGACTGAAGCGCGGGGCGGCGGACTTCGTGGTGAAGCCCTACGACAACGCCCGGCTGCTGCAAACGCTGGAAGAGGCCTGCACCCCAAGGAACAAAAGGCACCCGAAAGCCCCCCATACAGGAAACAGCACAGGAATGTACTGGGGCACGTCGGCAACCATGCAACAACTGCACGTACAAATGGAACGATGCAGCGCAACGGATGCCAATATCCTGATTACCGGAGAGAACGGAACAGGGAAAGAAGTGCTGGCCCGCGAAATCCATGCGGCCTCACACCGGAAAGACCGCCCGCTGGTCATCGTGGACATGGGAGCCATCGCACCCACGCTGTTTGAAAGCGAACTTTTCGGTTACGTCAAGGGGGCTTTCACCGATGCCAAGCAAGACCGTGAGGGACGTTTCGAGGCGGCACAAGGCGGCACGCTCTTCCTGGACGAAATCGGCAACCTGCCCCTCCACCTGCAAGCCAAGTTGCTGACCGCACTGCAACGGAAACAGATCGTCCGCGTGGGGAGCAACACGCCCGTCAACGTGGACATCCGCCTGATTTGCGCCACCAACAAAGGCCTGCCCGCCATGGTGGACCGGGAGGAATTCCGCGAAGACCTGCTCTACCGCATCAACACCATCCACCTGCACCTGCCAGCCTTGCGCGAACGGCGCGAGGACATCCTGCCCCTGGCCCGCCGCTTCCTGCAACACTATGCCCGTGAATACGGACGGAACGCCATGGACTTCTCTCCTGAAGCAACCAGGCTGTTGGAAAAACATCCTTGGCCCGGCAACATCCGCGAACTGCAACATACGGTGGAAAGGGCGGTCATCTTGGGAGACGGGAAACTGATACAGCCGGAACAATTGAACCTGACCCTACGCGCCGCCACATCCGAAGCCACCCACCTGCCCCTGCGCACCTTGGAAGAAACAGAACGCGAAGCGGTCAAACAGGCCCTGGACTACTGCAAGGGCAATTTCTCCCTGGCGGCTTCCCGACTAGGTATTTCCCGCCAGACATTGTACAATAAGATCAAACGCTATGGACTTTAAATATTACAGATGGTCCTTCCGCCACATCATAGGGCTGGCTCTTCTGCTGGGAGGGCTGGCCACCGCCTTGTGGCTGGACAACCGGACACTGGCCTTCGTGCTGTGCGGCTTGCTGGCTTTAGCCCTTGCTGCCCTCATCCAGCTCTACCGCCATGTGTTTGAAAGCATCGACCTGATGTTCAAGGCCCTCATCAACGAGGACTACACCTTCCGCCTGCCGACACGGAACCGCCTCAACGACAGCCGACGCTATCTCAACGAACAATTCAATGCCTACAGCCGGCACATCCGCCGCCAAAGACAGGTACAGCATGAACACGACGTGTTCCACCAACTGGTCATGGAACACATCCGCACGGGAGTGGTGGTCGTGGACGAATCGGGGAAGGTGTTGCAAGCCAACCCGATGGCATTGCGACTGCTGGAACTGCACACTTTGCACGACCTCTCCGCGCTGAAAATCTATGGAAACGAAGTGGTGGAAGCCTTTCGGGAAAGCCCGCCCGGCCTCCCGCATCCCATCACGCTACGTACGCCACGCGAACAAAAAACGCTGTGGATGCATGTGGCCCGACTAACCACACAAAGCGGAATCTGGCGGTTGGTGACACTGGATGACACCCGTCCGGTCCTGGATGAACATGAGGTGGACACTTGGAGCAAACTGCTGCACGTACTGAGCCACGAAATCATGAACAGCATCACCCCCATCATCTCACTCAGTGCTGCCCTGACGGAAAAAGAGGATGCCAGCCGGGAGGACTGCCTGCACGGCCTGCGGGTCATCCATGACACATCGGACGGACTGCGCAACTTCGTGGAGAACTGCCGCAAGTTCATGTCCCTGCCGCGACCGCTCCCCAGCCTGTTCTATGTGAAGGAATTATTCGTGGAAATCCAAGCCCTGCCCCTCGTGCCGCCACACATCGCATGGGATTGCCACACCCGCCCCGCCGACCTCATGCTCTATGCCGACAAGCAACTGATACGCCAAGTGCTGTTCAACCTGATCCGCAATGCGGCGCAAGCCATCGGCGACCGGCCCGGACACATCGCCTGCAAAGCCTACAGCACGACAGACGACCACGTGATAATCCAAATCAGCAACGACGGCCCCGCCATCCCGGAAGCGGAACGCGCCCACGTGTTCACCCCCTTCTTCACCACCAAACCCCAAGGGTCGGGACTCGGCCTGTCCGTGTGCCGGCAAATCATGGCCGCCTCCCAAGGCACCATCTCACTGCTGCCCACCAACGCACAAGGCTGGCACACCACCTTCGTGCTGGACTTCGCCTGACAAATAAAAATATGGAAAAACGTCCGTCACTCCCCCCAGTTGGAGCGGTCCAAGTTGCGGTAACCGATGGCCTCGGCAAGATGGGCTATCTGTATCTCACCACCGCCATCCAAGTCGGCAATCGTACGGGCCACCCTGAGGATGCGGTCATAAGCACGCGCCGATAGCTGGAGCCTCGTCATGGCCTCACGTAGCATTTCGGTACCCTGTTCACCCAACGAAGCATATTCCCGCAAAAGCCGGGAGGTCATCTGCGCATTGCAATGCACCCCTTTTTCACCCGCATAACGCAGCCCTTGGATCTGACGGGCACGAATCACCCGTTCACGAATCACCGCGCTGCTCTCGCCGGGCGCGGTGCGGGACAGCTCCTCAAACGACAAAGGGGTAATCTCTATCTGCAAGTCAATGCGGTCAAGCAACGGCCCGGAAATCTTATGCAAATAACGATGAATCTGCCCCGGTGTACAAACGCATGCCTTTGTCGGATGGTTATAGTAGCCACAAGGACAAGGGTTCATGGATGCCACGAACATGAACGAACAAGGATAAGTGATGCTGTATTTGGCACGGGATATATTGATTTGCCGGTCTTCAAGCGGCTGACGCAACACTTCGAGCGTAGCGCGAGAAAATTCGGGCAATTCATCGCAGAACAACACACCATTGTGCGCCAGGCTGACCTCGCCCGGCTGCGGGTTGGAGCCGCCTCCCACCAAGGCTATTTGGGAAATGGTGTGATGGGGTGCCCGAAAAGGCCGCTGGGCTATCAACGAGCTGTCGCGCCCCAGCTTTCCAGCCACGGAATGTATTTGGGTCGTCTCCAAACTTTCCGCCAAGGACAAAGGCGGAAGGATGGACGGCAAACGTTTGGCCATCATGGACTTTCCGCTTCCCGGCGGGCCTATCATGATGACGTTATGCCCTCCGGCCGCGGCCACTTCCAATGCCCGCTTCACGCTCTCCTGTCCTTTCACGTCGGCAAAATCGAACTCGAAATCCGTTTGTTGGGCATAAAACTCTGCACGGGTATCAATCTGCGTCTGTTCCAAACCGCCTTCGCCATTCAGGAACTTAATCACCTCGGCGATATGCCGGGCACCAAACACCTTCAGGCGGTTGACTACTGCCGCCTCGCGAATGTTCTGTTCCGGAACAATCAAATTCTCATACCCCATCTCCCGCGCCATAATGGCTACGGGCAAAGCCCCCTTCACCGGTTGCAGGCTGCCATCCAAACTCAGCTCGCCCAACAACATGGTGCGCTTCAACAAGTCGGGGTGCACCTCGCCGGCCGTGGCCAATATGCCAATCGCCAACGGGAGATCAAAGCCAGCACCTTCCTTGCGGATATCCGCCGGTGCCATGTTAATAACAATCTTGGAAGAAGGAAAACGATAACCACTGTTTTCCACAGCCGCCACAATGCGCTCATGACTTTCTTTCACCGCATTGTCCGGCAAACCGACCAAATAAAACTTCACACCACGCGAAGCGTTCACCTCAATCGTGACGGGTATGGCAGAAAGCCCCTGTACCGACGCACTATAGACTTTGACCAGCATAAGCCACCTATTTGGATTCCAACAGTTTCTCCAATTCGGGTTGTATGTCCTTTTCATACGCTCCGGCCGCAACCACGCGCCCGTCCTTTCCCACCAAAATACAATATGGCAATGTACGGACACCAAATTGGCGCACTACGGGGCTTTCCCAAGCCAAAAAGTCGCAATAGCTCGGCCATGTCACAGTGTCCCTGCGCTCTATGCCTTCCTTGCCTTTCCTATTCAAATCCAGCGAAACGCTCAACAAACCAATTTCACCGGAATGTTCCCTTGCCAAACGTTTAATCCGGAACATCAAAGACGAGCTGCCATTTTCCCAGGAAGCCCAAAAATTAATCAACAAAGGCTTCCCTTTGTAATCGGAAGCTTTCACTTCGCTGCTATCCTCCATCACCAAACGGAAATCGGGCAACTTGTCACCTTTTTTCAGTTCCGTGAACAAGCTCTCCAAGTCTGCCCGCCAATACAGCAACTGCAAATTGTCCGGTTGAGCCTTGCACAACGCACGATAGTGTTCCCTCACCTCGTTTACCGAAACACCGCTTCCCGGCCGAAGAAAATACTCCCTGAACAAGAAAACACTTACGGGCGAAGCCGGCGACTGTCGGATGAAATCTGCGGCAGCCTTCCTTGACTCGGATGCACTTTTGCCCTCTTGTGCCCGGCGGAAATCCGTCATGTCCCGATTGGCTTGATTGCCTTTCACTTCCACGGCTTTCAGGTTACGGGCATCGCCCTCAATCGTCACGACATCCCCCGAAGCGCCGAAAATGACTTGTTCTGACAGGTTTGGATAAAGCAGATAGAAGGTCGCTTGGGTTTCTAATGCGGTCTCGTAGTCGAACTCCCCCCCCACCACGGGAATCGTGTCTAGCTTCCGGAGTCCGCCATCATTACTATATATATAGAACTCACCCTGCTGCAGGTGGTCAAATTCTCCCTTGAGCCGGAAACGGCCCTCGGAACCTCCACAACTGAGCAGGGTGAGTCCGCAAAATGTATAGAGAATGCCTCTCTTCATCTAAAGGAAGACCAAATTACAAGCTTTCAACAGCAGATTTGTATTGAGCGAATTCGAGGTCTTTCGCAGCACGGTCCTTCAAAGAAGAATCCTTGCTGACAGCATCCTTCAGATTGCTGTTCACACCAGCGGCATCGTTCGTGCGAGCTGCCACGATAGCCAGCAAATAAGAAGTATAGGCATCTTTCTTGGCTACGCCTTCCAACGTGCTCTTCGCACCGGCATAATCCTTATTCAGAATCTGTGCCAAAGCAGCCGTGTTGGACTTCACGCCATTGGCAGCACTTGCAGCCTGCTGATAAGAACCTTTGGCGATGTTCAAAGCGGCATTAGCTTCGTTGAATCCCTGTGCGCCAGCAGCCTTGCCAAGGTTGGTCTCCGCCGCGCTCACGTTGCCCTTGCCAAGTTCAATCAAGGCCAAGTTGGCATTCACTTCGGGAGCGTCGGCCTTCAAAGACTTAGCCTTGTTAAAGTAGTTTTCGGCAGCACTCATGTCACCTTTCTGATAAGCCAACATACCGAGATTGTTGTATGCACGATAGTCGTTGGGATAGAGTTGGGAAGTCTTCTGATACCAAGCTTCTTTATCCGAAACAGTAGAGAGATTTGCACCATAGAGCAATTCTTCCACGCTCAACTGGGAAGCGTCACTGCTGAACTGGGAAACAATTTGTTCGTCACTGCGCCCGATGATTTCATAGTTCATCGTCAAACGTGCACGGCGCAACTCAGGAAGAATCGTTTCTGCCAATTCACTGAACACGGCAGACATGTTCTTGATTTGCGTTTCACGTTCTTCCGGATCCTTGTACATGGACAACACGCGCAAAATCACATCCTTGTCTTGGATGTTGCTTTGGGAAACCAATTCCTGGAACCCGTCCCAGTCTTCAGCCGTGTATTTCGTGTCCACTTGGCCTTCCATCTCTATTTTCTTCATCTCCTTCTGGAGGTACTTATCCGTATTGTCCTGGCGTTGTTCGGCCAAACGGGTATTCAGGTCAAGCGCACCATCGGGAGAAGCGTATGCTGAAATCTCGATATTCTTCAATGCGCGGGTTTCTTTCGCGTCGTTGATTTCTTTCATCATGGCCACGAAAGCCTTCACATTGTCTGAATTCAACTCAGAATCGCGCAATTTGGCCTGTTCAATCAAGAACTTGATGTTAGCTTCCTGCTTCTCGGCAATGATGCGCTGGTAAGCGTCGGCAGCCAAAGAGGGCTGCACAGAAGCCAATGTATTCTGCAGCAACTGGGACGTAGCCACTACACCATAGCCGACTTTCACTTCGGGCACCGTCACCGTCTTTTTACCCACCTTCGCATCGAATTGCAAATACAGGTCGGACTGCAACATGGCCGGCACGAAGTCAAAGACCGATTTCATCGTGTAAGTGCCGCCTGCCTTGTAGGCAATAGTCTGATCGTTGCCTTGCACCTTCTCACCTTGGAACGTAGCGCTCTCTCCTTTCGCTTCGCCACCTTCATACTTCAAGACCGGAGTTACCGTGACCACGGCCTTTTTCTTCATGTACTTCTCGGGGAACTTGCCATCAATCGTGGCAGACACCTGACCCGCCACGGCCTCCAACGGAGTCGGAGTCACGGTGAAATTATCGGCAGAAAGTTCGCCCAGTTTCTTACATGACGTCAGAGCCGCAACAGCCGCCAACGACATGACTAAATAATAATTTTTACGCATACTAACACTGTTTTAGTTAATAGTTCCGGCTGCAAAGATACAAATCTTTAATACACCGTGTGAGTTTTATCCTTAAAATATTGCAAAAAAAGCGCATATCATGCCTTTGCCACCCCGCAAACGCTTCAATTCGAAACCTCGCGGCGCATATTCCGGGGATGATGGGATAATATTTCTTCCCGCAAACGGCTGCGGTCCACATGCGTGTATATCTCCGTCGTGGAAATGCTCTCATGCCCCAACATGACTTGAATCGCGCGCAAATTGGCACCACCCTCCAAAAGATGCGTGGCAAAAGAATGACGGAACGTATGAGGACTGATGGACTTCACGATGCCGGCCTCCGCCGCAATCTCCTTCACCCAATAGAACACGGTAATCCGCGACAATGAAGTCCCGCGCCGGACGCTCAGGAACACGAAATCCTCGGCACCCGGCTTGACACGAATGGCATTACGGTCATAAAACCAGTCGTGCAATTCATCGACCGCCCTACGGGATATCGGCACCAACCGTTCCTTGCTCCCCTTGCCCGTCACCCGGATAAACCCCTCCTCCAAGAACAAATCAGACAAGCGGAGCGCACATAACTCACTCACCCTCAAGCCGCAGCTATACAACAGTTCCAACATGGCACGGTTGCGATGCCCCTCAGGCTGGCTCAGGTCTATTATCCCTATCATACGGTCGATTTCTTCCACCGTCAGAATTTCCGGCAAACGCCGTCCGATTTTAGGTGCTTCCAACAGTTCCGTCGGATCTTGTTTGATTTCCTTCTCAATGCAAAGGAAGCGATAAAAAGAACGGATGCCCGACAATATGCGCGCCATAGAGCGAGGATGGATTCCGATGTCGGCCAGCCCTGCCAGGAAACTGTGCAAATCATCCTCTTTCACCTCCCGAAGACGGATATTCCCCGCCGACAAGAAGTCCAAAAGCTTCTGCAAATCCGCCATATAGGCTTCCACGGTGTTTTCCGAAAGGCCCTTTTCCAACTTCAAATATTGAAAATATCGCCGAAAAAGCAGGCTGGACCTTCCTGCAGTCCGCCCATCACAAGATGTTTTTTCTTTGTATTCCATGCAGTCCGTTCTTTTTTTTGTATTTTTGCGGCAGTTTTCCGCAAAACTATAAAAAAGGAATGAGAATACAAATCATCAACGGGCCAAACATCAACCTGCTGGGCAAACGCGAGCCGGGAATTTATGGCGCGACAGCCTTTGAAGACTATTTGGAACAACTCCACGCGTTATACCCGGACCTGTCCATAGACTATTACCAGAGCAACATAGAAGGGGAAATGATCAATAAAATCCAGGAAGTGGGATTCGGGGACATTGGCATCGTCCTCAATGCCGGTGCCTACACCCACACCTCCATCGCCCTGCAGGATGCCATCCGGGCCATCACGTCGCCAGTCGTGGAAGTGCATATCAGCAACGTCCACAAGCGTGAAGAATTCCGCCACAAATCCATGATTTCGTGTGCCTGCATGGGTGTGATTTGCGGTTTCGGGCTAGACTCCTACCGGCTGGCTATTGAGGCCCTGCTCCAAGCAAAGGAAAGATAGAGACTATTAAATATATAAGGTAAGGCATTAAGTTTTCAAAAGGTATAAAGATCATGATGTTGAAAAAGACCAAAATTGTCGCTTCAATCTCCGACTTGCGTTGCGATGTGGATTTCATCCGCGATTTGTTCAACGCTGGGATGAACGTGGTTAGGATGAACACCGCCCACGCCAGCCGGGAAGGGTTTGAGAAACTGATAAACAATGTGCGGGAAGTGTCCAACCGCATTGGCATATTGATGGACACGAAAGGGCCGGAAGTAAGAACGACCAAGAACGCGGAAGAAACCACCGACTATAAGATTGGGGACAAAGTGAAAATCATCGGCGACCCGACGAAAGAAACAGTCAAAGGATGTATCTACGTTTCCTACCCTGGATTTGTGAAAGACCTTTCCGTTGGTGCAAAAGTCCTCATTGATGACGGCGAACTGGAATTGGAAGTAAAGGACAAAGACAACGAAGCCCTATATTGCGAAGTATGCAATGACGCCACGCTGGCCAGCCGCAAAAGCGTAAACGTGCCGGGAGTGCGCATCAATCTTCCCTCGCTGACGGAAAAAGACCGCAATAATATTCTTTATGCCATCGAAAAGGATATCGACTTCATCGCCCACTCTTTCGTGCGCAACAAGCAGGACGTGCTCGACATCCGCGAAATTCTGAACGCCTACGGCAGTGACATCAAAATCATCGCCAAAATTGAGAACCAGGAAGGCGTGGACAACATCGACGAGATTCTAGAAGTGGCCGACGGCATCATGGTAGCCCGCGGAGACCTTGGCATCGAAGTGCCGCAGGAACGTATCCCCGGCATCCAGCGCGTCCTCATCAAAAAATGCATTTTGGCCAAGAAACCGGTCATCGTGGCCACCCAGATGCTGCACACGATGATCAACAACCCGCGCCCCACCCGCGCGGAAGTGACCGACATCGCCAACGCCATCTATTACCGCACCGACGCTTTGATGCTAAGCGGCGAAACAGCATACGGGAAATATCCGGTAGAAGCCGTGCGCACCATGGCCACCATCGCGGCGCAAGCCGAAAAAGACAAACTGGAAGAAAATGACATACAAATCCCCCTCACGCCGGAAAACACGGACGTGACCGCATTCCTGGCCAAGTCGGCCGTCAACGCCACCAACCTGATGCCCATCCGTGCCATCATCACAGACAGCTTCAGCGGGCTCACGGCACGTTCGTTGGCCGCCTTCCGTGGGAAATATCCCGTGCTGGCCGTCTGCTACAAGGAAAAAACCATGCGGCACCTGGCACTTTCCTACGGCGTGGAAGCCATCTTCATGCCGGAAAAAGCCAACGGACAGGCCTACTATTTCGCGGCTCTGCAAAAACTGCTCAAGGACGGGACGCTCTCCGAAAACGAGATGGTGGCCTATTTGAGCGGCGGAAAACAAGGCACCCAAACGTCCTTCCTCGAGATCAACGTCGTGGGCGACGTGTTGAAGTACGCCGTGGAGTACGTGTTGCCGAACCGCACACGCTACCTCTAAAAAAGAACAGAAAGAGAGCACATGCAGGAAACAGAACTGATCGACGAATACATCCTCGCGCACATCGACCCGGAAAGCGACTACTTGAAACGGCTTTATCGGGACACGCACGTGAAACTCCTGCGCCCCCGCATGGCCTCCGGACACCTGCAAGGACGCTTGCTGAAGATGCTGGTCTGCATGGCGCGTCCGAAACGCATTTTGGAAATCGGTACGTTCACGGGATATTCCACCCTGTGCATGGCCGAGGGGCTTGCCCCCGGCGGGCGGTTGTACACATTCGAAATCAACGACGAGCAAGAAGACTTCACCCGCCCGTGGATTGAACAATCACCCTACGCCGACCGTATCGAGTTCATCATCGGCGATGCATTGGAACTCGTTCCGCAAATGGGACTGACGTTCGACTTCGCATTCGTGGATGGCGACAAACGCCACTACACAGATTATTATGAAATGATCCTTCCCCGGCTGGCAACGGGAGGATTCATCATCGCCGACAACACCCTATGGGACGGGCACGTGGTGGAACCTTCGCACCGCGACGCGCAAACCCTGGGCATCATGGATTTTAACGACCGGATAGCGGCCGACCCGCGCGTGGAAAAGGTCATCCTCCCCCTGCGCGACGGACTGACGCTCATCCGCAAAAAAGAATAAGATTATGGAAACGACAAGACAAAACAAAATCGCACGGCTGATACAAAAGGAACTGAGCGAAATATTCAGGTTGCAGACACAGGCCATGAAAGGTGTGCTCGTGTCGGTCAGCGCATGCCGCATCAGCCCCGACCTCAGCGTGTGCCGCGTCTATCTGAGCGTGTTCCCCAGCAACCGAAGCGAAGAAATCGTCAAGAACATCAACGACAACATGAAATCCGTGCGCTACGAACTGGGCACCCGTGTGCGCCACCAACTGCGCATCATCCCCGAACTGAAGTTCTTCGTGGACGACTCGCTGGACTACATCGAGCACATCGACGAGCTGCTGAAGCAATGAACTTCCCGTTCTACATCGCGCGGCGCTACCTCTTTTCCAAGAAATCGCACCACACCATCAACATCATTTCCGCGATTTCGGTGTGCGGCGTGGCCATAGCCACGTTGGCCTTGGTATGCACCATGTCCGTGTTCAACGGATTCCAAGACCTCGTGGCCTCTTTCTTCACCGACATTGACCCGGAACTGAAAATCACCCCGGCAAAAGGCAAGACCGCGGCCGCCGATGCAGCGGAACTCGCGCGGTTGAAGACCTATCCGGACATCCAAGCCTACACTGAGACCTTGGAAGAAAAGGCCCTCGTCATCAGCGGAGACCACCAGGCCATGGTCACCATCAAGGGTGTGGACGACAACTTTGCCAAAGCCACTGAAATCGGCAACCTGCTCTATGGCGACGGCACGTTCACCCTGCATGCCGACGTGCTGGAATTCGGTGTGTTGGGCATCCAATTGGCGGCAAGGCTGGGACTTGGCGCCAGCTTCGACACCCCCCTGCAAGTCTATGCCCCCAAGAAAGGAGAACGGGTGAACCTTGCCAACCCGTCCACGAGCTTCACACAAAGCGAGCTTTATTCCCCCGGGGTCGTATTTGCCGTAAAACAGGAGAAATATGACGCCCACTACATCATCACGTCCTTACGGTTCGCCCGCCAGCTTTTCGGCCAACAGGGCCGCGTGTCTGCCGTTGAGCTCCAGCTCAAGGACGGCACGGACATCCGGCAAGCCCAGAAAGACATACAGGAAATCCTTGGCGACGGCTTCACCGTGGAAAACCGCTACCAGCAACAATCCGACGTGTTCCGTATCATGGAAGTGGAAAAACTCATCGCCTACCTCTTCCTCACCTTCATCCTCCTCGTGGCCTGTTTCAACATCATCGGCTCCGTGTCCATGCTCATCATCGACAAGAAAGACGATGTGCGCACCCTGCGCAACCTGGGTGCCCAAGACAACCAAATCATCCGCATTTTCCTTTTCGAAGGCCGCCTCATTTCGGGCTTCGGCGCATTGGCCGGCATCGTGTTCGGGCTGTTGCTTTGCTATCTCCAACAGGCTTACGGGTTCATCACGCTAGGCGACTCCGCCGGCAGCTTTGTGGTGGATGCCTACCCCGTCAGCGTCCGCCTGTGGGACGTGGTGGTGATCTTTGCCACCGTGCTGCTGGTCAGCTACGGCGCGCTGTGGTATCCCGTGCGCTATCTGGCCAAGCGGCTGCTGGACTGACAGATGATGCACACCATGAAAAAGCTCAATGCACGTTTCGTAGAAAAGACCGTCGCGGCCATATACCGTTTTTACCCCCGCTCCATTATCAAAGGAATCATGCTTACGGGAAGCCATGCCACAGGAGAAGCATGCCCGGACTCCGACATAGATGTCTTGCTGCTTTCCAACCTCTCTAACCGGCAAACCATGGAGACCCTGACATTCAAAGGGCATACATACCAATTTATCATTGTCCCAAGCAACAAAATCTATGAGCTGGTGTACAAAGACTATATGACCGCCCATTTCGTCTTTCTGTCGCTATTTGAAAAAGGCATCATCCTATACGATGAAGACGGAAAGCTGGGAAAAGTCCGGAGTGTCGTCCTTTCGAGCAAGCCCTGGAGCCTAAAAGACCATGACATCCTGACACTTCGTGCATCCGTGACATCCGCATTGGAAACCTTGCGAAAAAGCAAAAATCCCCAATCCGGTTTGTGCACCGCCTCGGAAGCCGTCATAATGACGGCTCGCCTTATATGCGGCAGGAAATCATATTCCGGCAAACATTTGGATAAAATCTTGTCCACTTACCCCCGGGAAGCAGGAGCACTGCGCCAAGCTTTGGAGCAGTATCTATGCGACGGGAATGGGCAAGCGTTTGCCGCCGGATTAGAAACCTTGCTTCGCACTTACGGGGGCTTACTGAACAATCATACGAACGGATACGTCTTGTCCGCCCCGCCATCCACCCGCCATTTGCTCGCGTTTCTACCAGGGGCATTGCCATCTGACAAAAGCATCATACGCAACGTCTGTACAATAGTAAGGAAAACCTCCGATTTCATGCCGACCATATTCTATGTGGGACAAGGACAATTCATGGAACATGGCATATACATTTCATTCCATTCCTCAGGGAACAATATCTCAGAAGTGCTGCGAATATTGGAAGACACCACGAAAAACCAAGAGTTTTCTCCCTCGGAGCATGGCATCTCATATCCCTATCCAAGTTGTTTTTATGAAGGGCTACATTGTGGCGGTCAGCTACTGCATGACGAGTTGGCGGGTGTCATGGCTGTTTTGTCCGATTTGTCTATACGATACTGGGAAAAGGAACATGAAAGCCACAAGTTGTTGCTGGCCTATCGTTTTGCATATCATTACATCCGTGATGTCGTGCCCCAACAGAAAACAAAAGTGTTTTTGACAGATGCCTTGAACCGCCTGATGCCCGAGGCACTGGATGCCAACGGCATGTATTCCGCCCACCAACTTTTAGCGCGTAAATGCCAACTTTTGGCCTATATGGATAAAAAATATCGCGAACTGAGAGAAGAACTATCTGCCATTGTCGGATCATCTTGTCCTGAAATGGATGACATTCTGAAAGGCACTTGCAATAGTATCAAAAACATCTTAAACAAAAGCAAGAAAACCATCTTTGATTCCCACTCCTTCTTCATAGAGGAGAATTCCAGGTATTACTATTCATTCACCCATTCACTAGGAATTTTACTGTTGACCCCTCACGAAAAATTCGGAGTCGTTTATAATACGTCAAGGCTATTAAATGAAGGCTGTTTATAACCCGGGAAACATGTTTTACAACAAAATTGGAGCATTTTCCCACATTCGTATTTTGAAACAAACAAGATTTTATTTACATTTACCACGAATAAACAAATCATCCATTAACAGACGGCATATCATGGAAAAGAAATTGGAAATATTGAAACTGTCCATCCCAGCCATCAGTGAACTGAGCGCCCGCAAAGCTGCTGGGCGGTGACGGATATGGATTGGAAGAAGAAACCACCTATACCGGATGGGAACTCTCGGAGGTGGAGATTGGATACGAAAGACCTGATGAATGGACTGGAGACCCGGAAGAGATGATGATGCCAGACGACGCAATGGATTATGAGGATTGGTATCAGGAAGATTTTGAAAACAGAGACGAGAATAACGACAGGGATGACAAAAGGAATGACGAGGCACCTGATGGAAATGATAATACTGCACAATATGACTTGGCAACAGAAATTGCCAAAATGAATGCCATATTAAAAGAATTACCTATAAGTCTTAGAACACTAATAACTAACAATAATATAAAAATAGTAATAGACCCAGAGCTCAAGGATTCCGAGGGAAACAGCAAAGCCGGACAATACGTGAATGGGGTCATAACCTTAAAATTCGCAGACAAAGGCAACTTATACGGAGAGTTAACTCATGCTTTACAAGATCATTTGGGAATCAGGAATGATACGAACCATACAATGAATGAATTTCAAGAAAAGTTAGTGCAAGATATTACAGCTTTCATTGATTACAAAACAGAAGTATCAAATAGTTTTTGTCCCCACACTGTCGGATTAACAGTAAATGGAACTGACTATGGATTCAAATGGGAAAGTTTTCTCCACGAAATAGTGGATAACGACGGAATTGTAAATATGGAACGATGGACAAATGAAATAAGCGAATATTTTATTGCCTTCCAAAGCAGGTACGAAGGAGACCCAAAATATGATGGGAAATATGATTCAAGCTATGACTACAAATGGGAAACTATCTTTCAGTATTTTAACATCCAATATACACCAATAGAAAAGAAGAACTAAATAAATAAAAAGATGACCATAAACAAAGTTTTTACATCCATGTTGATTTGCCTGCAAATAAGCACACTTAATGCGAAGTGCGGCTTCATTTCAGGAATAACACAAAATATATGCTTTCAAAAAGAAGATACAATACAAGGGGTTACTGCTATATGGGAAACGTCTCCAAAGCAAAAAACGACACTCATGTATATAAAAGGGTTTGGATTTCCTCATGATTCAAAAGAAAAGAGGCCAATACATACGGATGCCCAAAACGCAAATGCCCAAGCATACTTAGCTGATGTGGAAAACACAATCAAACATGCAGAACACACAGTCTTTAAATCTATCAAAAAGGACAAATTGAACAAACTTTTAACTGTCACAGACGGAAATTTAATACTGAACATTTCTATCAACATCAACGACAAAGGAAATATTGATGCGGTTCGAATAATGGTATTCGGCAAAGATGCAGCAAATTTATTTGATGCAAAGGATATATTACGTATCACCAATGACCTTACAAAAAAGGTTCATTTTAAAAATCCAAAAACATATTCTTTGAACTCTATTTATTTTTCTTTTGCATTAAGCAGAAAGGAAATCAAGAAATGGCAAACAGAATGATTAGAAAAGTGCAAACATAAACGCACATTTGCATTTCAACCAGACCACAAAGAAAGCCAAGAAACTATTTTAATCTATCGTGCGATGATTTAGAATGAGTTTTCGAGTCAATTTTGTTTCTGTAATGAAGAAGCCAGCAAACTGTCTGATGAAAAAACACAGAAACGAAAAATTTCAATTAAGCGAAGACAAGGCTAACGAGCTTGTGCAAGCACCAAGCGTAAGAAAAATTGTGCAAATGGACGGGATTGCCCAAAGTACATACGAAAACGAAATATACCGCGAACCATGGTATGAAAAAAACATAGTTCATTTTCATATCCAAATGAAGTGCAAACGAAAAGAATAAAACTTTAGCCTCAATACTTTCCACACAAAAGAAGAGCTCATACGCCATAATTGATTCATCAATTATATGACAGTTTTACTTTCATTCCACAATTAGAACCGTAATCATCCAGAACATCCTTGAATATTTTATGAAGGCCCCATTTTACAATGACAAAGACATGTTTTACAACAAACTTGAAGTATTTTTCCACATTTGTATTTTGAGACGAACAAAATTTTATTTACATTTACAACGCAATAAACAAATCATCCATTAACAGACAGCATATCATGGAAAAGAAATTGGAGATATTGAAACTATCCATCCCGGCCATCAGTGAACTGAGTGCTCGTAAATTGCTGGGCGGTGACGGGTATGGATTGGAAGAAGAAACCACCTATACCGGATGGGAACTCCCGGAGGTGGAAGTCGGATATGACAGACCTGAAGAATGGACTGAATACTCAGAAGAGATGATGATGCCAGACGATGCAATGAATTATGAAGATTGGCATCAGGAAGACTATTGGGACATAAATGAGAGTTTGAATGACGGATTTGAAGAAGAAAGATTTGACAACGATGTAAATGATGAAAATCAAAAATTTACGGATTTATTACAAGCGGAAAAAGGAATACACCATTTATCAATAAGTGAATTAGGAGAATTAATCGGGGGAAAAGTTCTATATAACATAGAAAATTTCCCAAATTTCAGGAACACTTGCGCCATACGCATGAGCTATATTTTAAATATGTCAGGCTATGACATTCCTTATAAATCTCAAAGTACAATCTCAGGAGATATAAACGAGGATGGAGATAAAGAATGGTATTATTACAAAGTTGAAGACCTGCAAAATTATATAGTAGCAACTTTTGGAGAAGGAGAAATCTATTCTGTGGACAATATGTCTAAATTAACAGGACGCACTGGTATTATTTGCTATGAAGATTGCAACTTTAGTGACGCAACAGGACATATTGATTTGTGGGACGGTAAAAATGTTGTATATAAGAATTACGATAACAAATGTGATACAATTAGATTTTGGGAAATAAAATGAAACAGCTATATCTAATTATAATTTGGTTGGCGGCATTCAATATACGACCATTCAGCATTGCAGCGCAAGAGGTATTGGAACTTCATTTAATATATCGTGAATGTGATGACACCTACGGTTATAAAAACAATTTGGGAGACACGATAGTTCCTTATGGAAAATACCTGTGTTACATTCCATATCGCACATTAGGCTTCATCAGTAAACCTCAAGGAGATATTATAGCCATCTCCCCTTCAGGGACAGAACTATTTAAAGTGTTCCAATTTGATAACGGTCCGGATTATCTATCTGAGGGTGTATTTAGAATGATTGGAAATAACAACAAGATGGGATTTGCCGATACAACCGGACACATCGTCATTCCGCCACGTTTTGATTTTGTTACCCCATTAAAAAACGGGCATGCCTTCTTTAACACGGGCGGACGCTGCATACCTATAGACACATCAAGGGAGTACCACATAATAAGCGGAGGTCATTGGGGAGTGATAAATAAGGATGGAAAAGAAGTTTGTCCACCCTTACTTGATTCCGTACCATTGAAATATAAGGGGAAACAAACAGAAATTATATACCAAAAACAACAAATGACACTCGAAAAAGCTATATCTATCATAAAAGACAACATTAAAAATTAACGATAAAATCATGGGAAAGAATTCTTTAAATATTTCAACATAGCATACCAAACAGAAGAAAAATGAAGAATTCAGTCAATATTACATTTATTACATTCCTACTTGTCCTATTAGGACATAACTCTATTTGCCACTCTACGACAATTAGAAAAGACAGCGTGATTATAAAACAAGAGAGATACAATGGCAAGACCATCGTTTGGGAAAATTTATCAATGGAAAATGGGGGCTGCACATATGTCACCGAATGGGGTCAGCTCGAAAAAAACACAAATGCAGGCAACTTATCTGTAAGAAAATACAAGGAAAGAAAATATCTACAAGACAGCTTGGTCGTAAATAAAATCAGACAAATTAAGCAGAACATTCCACAATATATAAGCGATGACAAAATAATCCAGCTAAGAAATGAAGCCCAAAATAAGCATACTATTTTCTATATAAGTATAAAATTAAATAGTACAGGAACGGTAACAAGCGTTAGAATAGTATCATCTAAAAGTATATTGGTTTTACTTTCGGCGAAGGACGTATATACAATAAGTCTTTTTTTAAAGCAGAGCGTCTTCAAAAAACCAATAGATTATGATCTTGATTCAATATATTTTTCTTTTGCTATTACTGATGTCTGAGAAATAAAGCACGTCATGTTTTTCCATAAGAACTTTCCTCATACCCGTCAATTGGAGTCCAAAGACACCATTATTGAATTGTCAATTATATACCGGCTTTACTTTCATTCCACAATTAGAACCGCAATCATCCAGAACATCCTTGAATATTTTATGAAGGTTCCATTTTATAATGACAAAGACATGTTTTACAACAAACTTGGAGCATTTTTCCACATTTGCTTTCGAATATGTTAAAGATAAGGTAGTTATATATTATTTTTGATAAGTAACTGATATGGATAAGATTCAAGATA
>CALUFQ010000057.1 GCA_944319925.1 uncultured Paraprevotella sp. | reverse complement strand
GGTGCGTACGGGACTCGAACCCGTGACCCCATGCGTGACAGGCATGTATTCTAACCAGCTGAACTAACGCACCTTGCCAAAATTCCATCAGACCTCCGCCTGATTGCGAGTGCAAAGGTAGGCAAAAACCACGAATATGGCAAGCTTTCCTGCATTTTTTTACTTGGATAAAGCTACCAACACCAAATTTTCATTCGGCATCCAAGGTTCACATCATCCCAAGGAGTATGCCCAACATGTTCTATTCATTCAGATAGTCAAGCACGTTTCCGCTCAATTGAAGCAATGAAATCTCGCACATCTTCGTGTCGTACTCCGCCACCAACAAACGTTCCTCTGCATCCAAGAGGCTCTGTTGCGCTTCACGCATCTCAAACCCGGAAAGGTCACCTTTCATGTAACGCAAGTTTGCATACTCATAGTTTTCTTCCGCCGCCACCAAGTTCTGCCGCTCCATGAGCACCACCTGCCAGTTGTTCTGATAGGCTTGCCAAAGGTCGCTCAAATCCGACTTCAGCGAAAGACGCAAATCCTCACGCTCCAGTTCGGCATATTCAATGGCCAGTTCCGCATTCCGTTTTTGCATTTTCCGTTTGCCGTCGAACAAATTGAACCCCACGGTGATACCGGCATTCAGTCCCCAATTGTCCCGCTTGCGGGTAGCCGAAAGCTCGTAACGGTTAAGCGTATAACCATAACCCGCGTTCAAACGCACATACGGATAATCGCGCGACATGACTTTCTTGTAATCCGCCCGCGCCACTTCCGTGTTCTTATCCGCCATGAGCAACGAGGCGTTTGCCGCCAAAGTGGCCTGCCATAGTTCTTCATAACGCAAGTCAGGATTCACGTCGATGGCCGTGTCGCGGATGCCCACCCACGCCGTCACATTCTCATTGGACATCAACTCATTCAGCCTGATGCGCGAGGAATTGAGCACTTCCCGCTGTTTCATGTATTGTGCGCTGTCTGCATTGAAATCCACCTTGGCCTGCAAATAGTCCAAGCGGGAAAAATTACCGATGTGGTACCGCACTTCCACGATGCGCATCCGCTCCCGGGAAAGCGACATGGCATAACGGAAATTCTTCAGGCGGATGTTCTCTTGAATGAAATTGTAATACTCCGCCGTGAGCGAAGCCACGTAATCCTCAATGGCCAGCCGGGTTTGCAGTTCACCCTGCTCCTTGAGCAACTTCAACTGCTTGTAATTGGTCCACACGCTGAAGCCGTCGAACACCGTCCAATTCAAGTCGATGCCGGCATCCAGCGTCCCGTCGTACGCCCCACGCTCGGTAGTGGTATTGCCCGTTGCCCTTGGCGTAGTACGTGTTGTGGAAAAATCGCCACTGTAAGATGCGCTGACATCCACCGTGGGCAACAGCCCGGCATTGGCAGGCGTGGCATTGTTCGCACTCACTTCCTGCTGGTTCTTCACCATCTTGATGGAAAAGTTATGTTCCAGCCCCCTTGCCAGGCATTCCTGCAACGTCGTCACTCCACCCTGCACGGGCAACGTGTCGGCATCGACCTGCGCCTGCACCGCCGTCGCTCCAGCCCAAAAAGCGAGCCACAATATCCTATTTCTCATTTTGCTGTTTTTTACTGATTCGGTTAGTAGATATATAAGTATATACGGCCGGCACGATATACATCGTCAGGAACGTGGACACCAACATACCGCCCACGACCGCCACGCCCATGGCAATACGCTGGTTACATCCTTCGCCCGTGGCGAAAGCCAAAGGAATAAGGCCGAGAATCGTTGCCGCACTGGTCATCAGGATAGGACGCAGACGCTGCAGGGCCGCATCGCGCACCGCCGTCACCTTATCCTCACCCAGATCCTGCTTCAGGTTGGCAAACTCCACAATCAGGATTCCGTTCTTGGCCACCAGCCCGATGAGCATGATGATGCCAATCTGGCTGAACACATTCATCGTGATGTCGCTGAAATACATGAATATCAATGCGCCTGTGATAGCCAACGGCACTGTGAGCATAATGACGAAGGGGTCTTTGAAGCTCTCGAACTGCGCGGCCAAAATCAGGTAGATGAGCACCAAGGCCAGGACGAAGGCAAACATCAGGCTGGAAGAGCTCTCGCGGAAATCTTTCGAGTCGCCCGACAATGCCGTGCGGAACGTGTCGTCGAGCACTTCGGCTGCGATTTTATCCATTTCGTCCAATCCTTGCCCGATGGTTTTCCCTTCGGCCAGGCCTGCGGAAATCGTGGCCGAAACGAAACGGTTGTAACGATAGAGTTTCGGAGGTGCGATACTGCTTTCCAATTCAATCAGGTTGTCCATCTGAATCATCTCCCCATCGCTGTTGCGAAGGTAAATGGCCTTCAAGTCGGCCGGCTTGTTGCGTTGCTGGCGGTTGATCTCGCCCAAGATTTCATACTGTTTGCCATTCATGTAGAAATATCCCATACGTTGTCCGCTCAAGCCGTATTGCAAGGTCTCGGCCAAGTCGCGCGTACTGACTCCCATGATGTTGGCCTTGTCACGGTTGATGTGGATGCGCAGTTCCGGGCTGCTGAATTTCAAATCGACATCGGCCATCTGGAAAACCGGATTCTCATAGACTTTCTCCATGAACACGGGCAGCACCTTCTCCAGCTTCTCGATATTCGTGGCTTGAAGCACATACTGGATCGGCATGCTGGAACGTCGCCCGCCGAACGAAGACTGCTGCTGCACGAAAGCGCGAGCCTTCGTTTTCTTCTTGATTGCCTGCGACAATTTCTCTGCCGCCTCCATCTGCGTGTAGTCGCGGTCGGCCATGTCCTTCAAGCGGATTTGAATGTTTCCGCTCCCACTGGACACGCGTGCCGTCACTGCCTCGGCATCCGGCATTAGGGAATCCACCACAAGATTGATGTCCTCCGTATAATCACGGAGATATTCATAGGTCACGCCTTCCGCCCCGCGTGTGCTGACCGTAATCATCGAACGGTCCTCCAACGGAGCCATCTCGGAAGGAATCCGCCCCCAAAGGAACACCACCAGCCCTACCATCAGCATCATGAAAGGAATCGTCCACACCCGGTGGCGCAACACAGCGGCCAGCGAACGGCTGTAGAGGCGGTTCATGCCCTCGAAGAAAGGCTCGGTCATGCGGTAGAACGCATTCTTCTTTTCTTGCCGCTTCAACAACTTCGTGGCCAGCATCGGCGTGAATGTCAGGGCGGCAAAGGCAGAAATCAGCACCGCACCGGAAATCACCATACTGAACTCGCGGAACAGACGCCCTGTCGTGCCTTCCATGAACACGATGGGGAAGAACACGGCCACCAATGTCACCGTCGTGGAGATAATCGCGAAGAATATTTCCTTGGAGCCTTCAATACCGGCTTCCATAGGCGACATGCCCTGTTCGATGCGGATGTAAATGTTCTCTGTCATCACGATGGCATCATCCACCACCAAGCCGACCGCCAGGACCACGGCCAACATGGTCAGCACGTTAATGGAGAAACCGAAAAGGTACATGATGAAAAACGCGCCCACGAGTGACACGGGAATCACGATGCAGGGCACCAACGTGACGCGCCAGTCGCGCAGGAACAGGAAGATGATGATGATTACCAGGACGAAAGCTTCATACACCGTCTGTTTCACCTCATCGATAGAAGCGCGGATGAACTGCGTGTTGTCGAAACCATAGCTGTACTGCACATCGTCTGGCAGGTCTTTTTTCATCTGCTCCATGCGCTCATACACGGCATCGGCAATGTCAATGTGGTTGGCACCCGGCTGGGGAATCACCACCACGCCCACCATAGGCACCCCGTTCATCTTCATGTAACTCTGTATGTCGGCCGCCCCCAATTCCGCGCGACCGATATCGCTGAAGCGGATAATACGGTTTCCGTCATGCTTGATAATCAAGTCATCGAACATCTTGGCGGTATCCATCAAACCCATCGTGCGGATGTTCAGTTCAATGGTGTTTCCCTCGATACTTCCCGAAGGCAGTTCCACGTTTTCGTTGTCCACCGCGTTCTTCACGTCCATCGGCGTAAGCCCGTAGCCCGCCATTTTGATGGGGTCAAGCCACAAGCGCATGGCATACTTTTTCTCACCCCAAATCGACACGCTGCTCACGTCGGAAATGGTCTGCAGCTGTTCCTTCACCGTCAGGTCGGCAATCTCGCTCAGTTCAAGCAACGAGCGTTTTTCACTCTGCAATGCCACCATCAAGATTGGCGAAGCGTCGGCGTCAGCCTTCGACACCGTAGGCGGGTCGCAGTCACGCGGCAGGTAACGCTGGGCACGCGACACCTTGTCGCGCACGTCGTTGGCCGCCGTCTCCAAATCCACCGACAACTCGAACTCCACCGTAATGCGGCTGCTCCCCTGCGAACTCACACTGGTCAGCGAACGGATGCCGGGAATACCATTGATATTCTGCTCCAACGGCTCGGTAATCTGGTTTTCTATCACATCGGCATTGGCCCCGGCGTAGGAACACGACACGGAGATAATGGGATTGTCCACGGAGGGGTATTCGCGCACACCGAGAGAAACATAACCAATCATACCAAACAAAATGATGATGATGGTCATCACGGTGGCCAGCACCGGGCGACGGATACTTAATTCCGATATATTCATAATGCGTTCCTCCCCGCTTCTTAATCTACATGGTCAAGCACTACGGAAAGGCCGGTGCGCAACTGCAAGGTTCCGGACGTGATCAACGTGTCGCCCACATTCAAGCCGCGCAACACCTGCACACGGTCTTCCGTGCGCAATCCCACCGTGACATCCACGGGCTGTGCCTTGCCCGACTTGTAAAGAAACACCTTGTCCTTGCCCATTTCTGGCACGATGGCTTCCGACGGGATGGCGATGGCATCCTGTATCTCTTGTTTTTTCAAGTTGATGCTGGCATAACGCCCCGGCGTGAGCCGACCATTAGGGTTGGCATACATGGCGCGCACGGTCAGCGTGTGCGTGTTGCGGTCTAGAGCAGACTCCTTGGCATAGACAGTCGCCGAATAGTTTTGCAACGACCCGTCAATGGTGAATGTCAAGCCCGTACCTGGGTTCACTTCGTTGACGTATTTTTCCGGCACGGCAAATTCCACTTTCAGCGGGATGATGCGCGTGAGCTTGCTGACGATGGTCGTTGGCGAAGCGTATGCGCCCACACTAATCTGGCGCAGGCCAATGACACCATCAAAAGGCGCGCGCAATTCCGTCAGTTCGATTTCAGCTTTCACAATGTCAATGTCCGCCTGGAGGGTCGCCAGTTCCGTGCGCACCTGCTCGTAAGCTTCCTGGCTGACTGCATCGTGCTGCAACAATGTGCGCTGGCGATATACCCGGTCGTTGGCCAACTTCAATTGTGATTCCAAACGCTTCAATTCAGCCTGCAACTTCCGGTCGTTCACTTTAGCCAGCAATTGTCCCTGTTTGACGTGGGAACCTTCTTTGAAATTGATTTCCACCACTTGGCCGGAGGTTTCAAACGAAAGATTCACCTCCTCGTCCGGAAGCAACTCGCCCGTCACCACGATTTCATCCGTCAGTTTTTCCGTACGGATGATTCTCCCGTTGACGTTCAACACGTTGCTCTTTTCCTTACCTTTCGCGCTGTCTTTTTCAGCTTGCTCCAGTTCTGCATTCACCTTGGGCAGCTGGGAGTAAATCCCCCATCCCACCAAACCACAGGCGATAACGGCCACCAAGCCCCATTTCAATCTTTTGTCCATCTATATATCCGTATTATTGTTTTTTCATTATACTGCATCCTCCAGGCACTCCGCCAAACTTCCCCCACTCCGTTCCCCTCAAAACTTCCAGTTCAAAAGGAAAATCATGCGTTCTATTTTGTTTCGTTAGTATTATGCGGATAAAATTACAAAGAAAATCACGGCGAAACGCGCGTTTTACATTTTTTAAGCGTCAAAGATGCAAACAAGTGCCGCTTAGCGGAGCAACCGCATCAAGTCCTCGTAGTCCTCCACCAGCCACGTGGCACCCGCCCCGGCCAGTTCGTCACGGCTTCCGTACCCCCACAACGCCCCAATGGAATCCATCCCGGTTTCGCGGGCACCCAGGACATCATATTTGCGGTCGCCTATCATTACGGAATCTTCCCGTCTCACCCCCTCCCAATGGGCCAAGACATGACGAATGACATCCGCCTTCGTGTGCAAGCGGCCTTCCGCATCACGCCCGCAAACGAAATCAAAATAACCAGCCAGCCGGAATTCATCCAACACCACCCGTGCCGTCTTCTCCGGCTTCGATGTGGCCACGGCCAAACGGAAGCCCTGCTCCCGCAATGCCCGCAAGCAATCATGCACTCCCGGATAAGGCGCGTTTTCGTGTACGCCAACCGCTTCGTAACGGCCACGGTAAATTTCCACGGCCTCGTGCGCTTGGGCGTCCGAAAAGCCATAGAACTCTTTGAAGGAATCCTCCAACGGCGGCCCCACGAATGGACGAAGCGTCTGGAGATCGTCCACCTGTATGCCAAAATGCCCCAAGGCAAATGCCGCCGTCCTGAGAATCCCCAGTGCGGAATCGGTCAGCGTCCCGTCCAAATCAAAAAAAAGATAATGACATTTCTTCATCTGCAAAACATTATTTTCCTTTCCGCCGACCTGCCCATGTGTCACCATCGGCAACAATACAAGCATGCCGACACATACTTATCCTTCCCCTCGCGTAGCCAATCGGCCAATATGCCCGACAACACGAAGCCGGCCTTTTCAAACGCCCGACGGGCCCGTGCGTTCCGTTCGGACACCACGGCATACAAAAGGTGCAAGCACAAATGCTCACGCGCGTATGCCATCAGCATCCGCAACACCTCCACCCCGTAGCCCCGTCCCTGGTAATCCGGAAAAATCAGGATTCCCACTTCTGCACGAAGATGACGCGGGGAAAAATTCATTAAGTCCACACATCCCACCACGGTTCCTTCGTCACGCGACACCACGGCCAAGCGCATCTGCCCGTCCGCATAAATGTCATGACAGGACTCTGCAATGTATTTTTTCAGCGCATAACGCGAATACGGCACATTGGCATTCCCCCATTTCCATACGTGCTCGTCGTTCTCTATACGGTAGAGCCATTCCAAGTCTTCCGGCTCAAGCGCCCGCAAACGTATGTCTCCAGCCACGAACATCATGCTCTTGTCTGCCTTTCATAAACCCCGTTCAACGTGAGCAGCTTTCCCGTGTGCATGGAGAAAGTGCCCAGTTTCGGTTGTCGCCCCGCTTTCCTGCGCGACATCAACCGGAATATCTGTTCATAGCGGTAAGCATCCGTGTCATACACCACATAATCGGCATGCCGTCCCGCGAGCGAAGCGTCAAGATGCCCGTCAGGCATGCCGTTTTCATCGCCCACCACGAAATCCATCCGCAAACGGTTGTCCACCGCAAGCTTGCAAGCCTCTTCCACGGCCTCTTCCCGCCCGATAAACAGATAAGTTTTGTCTTCCTCCCGTCCTATCCCGATTCCCGCCAACGCGCATACACGTTCGCGCTGGCGCACACACAAGTCCAGCATGCCCCGTCCCACCACAGCCAACCGGATCAAAGGGGAAAGCCAGCGGTTGCGGCGGCGATAGTGCTTGTCAAAGAAGATGAGCATTGCCTTGTAAAACACATGCACATAACGGAAAGAACTTTTTTGTGTGCTTTCCCCCTTATAATGGAGAATCCGGCAAGGCAGGTAATAGTTCCGGTAGCCTGCTTCCAACAGGCGGAACGACAAATCTATGTCCTCGCCGTACATGAAGAAATCTTCGTCCAGCAGCCCCGCCTTGTCCAAAGCCGAACGCCGCAGCAAGGCGAAAGCCCCCGAAACCACTTCAATCCGGGCCGGCTTCTCCTTGTCCAAATAACGCATATAGTAACGCCCGAAGACACGCGAACGAGGGAACAAGACACACAACCCGCTCATTTTGCAGAACGAAGTGAACGGCGTGGGCAGTCCGCGACGCGACTCCCACGCGAAGCCGCCGTTGTCCTTCAACATGGCCACGCCCGTGGCACCGGCATCGGGATGGGCATCCATGAAGGCCACACACTCGGCCAACACGTCCTCGCCCACGATGGTGTCGGGGTTCAGCAACAGGACGTATTCTCCCCCCGCCTTGCGGATGGCCATGTTGTTCGCACGGGAAAATCCCGCATTCTCTTTATTTTCAATCCACCGCACTTCCGGGAATCGCGGCTTGGCATATTCTACCGTTCCGTCCGTCGAAGCATTGTCCACGACCCAGACCTCCGCATCCAGCCCCCGGCAGGCCCGCCGGAGCGACCACAAGCATTGTTCCAGGTAATGCTTGACGTTGTAGCTGACTATGACGATGGAAAGTTTCATTCTTCTGCCTGCGCTTATCTTCTGCTGTCGGCTTCCGCCGTCCTCCCTGTCTCACGCTCCAAACGTTCCATCGTAGGCCAGCACGCCAACGACGCAGCAAAACCTATCAACGCGCAAAAAATGAAAGTCGAATCTTGCCAAATGCCATAGCACACGACATTAATCATCATCACATTGCCTAATAATGCAAAACGTATAAAAGACTGCGAACGGTAAACTTGCAAGTCCGGATCGTTTTCCTTGCTTACCGCAAGCTTGGTTTTCTTGAATGACAGCAGCTTCAAAGCCCAAGGGACAAAAACCAACATCACACCGATGCCCAGCACGTTAGAAACGAACTTGAGCAACGCCATGGAATCATCAACATCATCCTCTTCTCCCAACAGGCCACCGGAGAAAAGCACCGCGAAAAAAACGCCCATGAACAATGCCACGCAATAAAATATGCACATCCACACGCGCAAGAATCTCACTGTTTTCTCTTTCTTTTCCATAAATATCCTAATTGTATCCAACTCACAACTGTCCGGTGAACACCACACGGTTCACGATGGAACGCCCCAGCGTCACCTCGTCCGTGTATTGCAACTCGTCGTTCTGCGCCACCCCGCGGGCAATCACCGTGATGCGCACCCCGGTACACTCCAGTTTCCTATAGATATAAAAATTTGTCGTGTCCCCTTCCATCGTCGGACTGAGAGCCAGAATCACCTCACGGATGCCACCTTCCGCCACCCGCTCCACCAAGGATTGGATTTGCAAATCCGACGGGCCTACCCCGTCCATGGGCGAAATCACGCCGCCCAGCACGTGATACACCCCTTTATACTGCTGCGTGTTCTCGATGGCCATCACGTCCTGGATGTTCTCCACCACGCACACCGTCGCATGGTCGCGCCGGTTGTCGGCACAAATACCGCACACTTCCGTGTCCGAGATATTGTGGCACACTGCGCAATACTTCACATCGTGTTTCAAGGTAATCAAAGCCTGCCCGAAACTCTCCACGGCCGACGTGTCCTGCCGCAACAAGTGCAGGACAAGCCTCATTGCCGTCTTGCCCCCGATTCCGGGCAATTTGGCAAACTCGTTCACAGCCCTTTCGAGCAACACCGAAGAATATTGCTGATCCATCTATTCGTCAGAAATGCACAAAACGTGTGCAAAGATAATGCAAACCGAGCGCAGGACAAAACAAACTCGTTTGTTTTTCATGCCGAGGTGCAGCTTATCTTATCCAAAGTAATGCAAACCGAGCGCAGGACAAAACAAATCCACTTGTTTTTCATGCCGAAATGAAGCTTATCGCTGCTGCGGATAATGCAAAATTCAATAAAAAAACGTATATTTGCCACAAAAATCGAACAGACATGGAAATCAAATCGGCCGAATTCATCATCAGTAACACGGATGTCAACAAATGCCCGGACACTTCTTTGCCGGAATACGCTTTCATTGGACGCTCCAACGTGGGAAAATCCAGCCTCATCAACATGTTGGCCAACCACCGGAAGCTGGCTAAAACCTCTTCCACTCCGGGAAAGACGTTACTCATCAACCATTTCCTTATTAATAAGGAATGGTATATAGTGGATTTACCCGGATATGGATATGCTAAAAAAGGGAAAGAGGAGAGAGAACAGCTCAGGCGCATGATTTCATCTTATATATTAAGAAGGGAGCAACTGACCAACCTGTTCGTGCTCGTGGATTCGCGCCACGAACCGCAAAAGATAGACTTGGAGTTCATCGAATGGCTCGGTGAAAACGGCATCCCCTTTAGCATCGTGTTCACAAAAGCCGACAAGCAAGGCATCAAACGCCTCAACGCCAACATCAAGGCCTATCTCGAAGTGTTGAAAGAACAATGGGAGGAACTCCCGCCCTATTTCGCCACATCCTCCCTCGAAAAGACCGGGCGCACGGAACTGCTGGACTACATCGAAAGCATCAACCGCTCGTTGAAAGAAAACGCTCAGAACGAATAATTCAGCCCCAAGCTGAACCACTCCTTGAACATGAAATAAGAGCCGTTGCTTTCCTTGCGGTAGTCTTCCGAACTGTCGTCGATGCGGGGATAAAGAAACAGCTTGGAGTTAAGGAAACGGTTGATGGTGAACGTGAACGTGTTCTCCCATTCGATGTCCGTGCTTTCCAGATTGCTGAACCAATAGATGCGGGCATCCCACTTGATGTTCTTCCAGATTTCCCAGCTGTAGTTCACCGTGATGTTCGGGCCGAAGTTGTGGTACATGCTTTTCCCTTCCTCCAGCCCGAAGTTCCCGAACAACGACCTGCGCGCCACGGAACGGAAGTTATAGGCCACGGGAGCCAAGTTGGCAGAACCTTTGAAACGCTTCAACTCCAATTTGTAATCCATACCGAGGGACACCACCAGATTGAAGGGCGACATGAAATCAGAAGACACCACGTCGCTGTTGGCATTGAAGCTGGGATAAAACTGTGTGTAAGCCTGCACCTGCAAAGTATAAAACCAATGCGCCGTGGCCTTGTAGCCGATTTTGGTGGTGAAACGCAACAGGTCGTCGTTGGTCTTGAACTTGTGTTTCTCGTCCGTCTTGGAGGTTTGGAAACCCAGGCGCATCTCCAGTTTGTTGTCCCACTGTATTTTCTGTTTGTTGTTGAAGTTGGCTTCCATGGTCACCAGGGCGAGCATCGTATAATTGTTTTCCCCGCCTTGGTACCAATTCTCCGAAAAGTGGTTCTGTGTAAGTTGAAAGGAATAATCCCCTTTCACTTTCCAAAAGTTGGGACGGCGCACCACCAGCCTCACGTCGTCCACGTCGTCCGTCAAGTCCACCGCCATTTCATTCACCGTCAATTGGGTCACGGTTGGCAACTCCGGCAACACCTCCTCTTCTATCCCTCCGGCCCGTTCCAGCTCGTCCTCCGTCGCTTCAATCAGCCACGGCGTGTCAACGTATGTCCGCATCAGCATCCTGTCTTCTTCCTCCAACACCGCGCGGCCTTCGCCTGCATACACCCCCAATGACGGGAGCGAAACGGTCCGCCCGGGCAACGACCCCTCCCATGAAAGGCCGAACGCCTGTCTCAAAGGCGCGTCATACAAAGTCGGGGGCGTGAATAGCCTGAAATAAAGCGTGGTATATCTCACCACCGTATCTGTCGGCATCGTCCTCACACGCCCGGCCAAGGAGTCCAGCATGAGGGAATAGCGTTGTGACACCGCCTCCATGGATATGGTGTCCACGATACGGGCAAACCGTTCCTGTGCCGCCACATTCATGCAGCCCAGGAATGCCGTCATCACAAGCGTAAAGAGCCTAAACCACATTCGCCTTCTCTTTTTACCTCTGCAAAGATATAGCTTTTTTAAAGGAAAAGTCCCACGCAACTCAAAGTTTTTTCGTAATTTTGCAACTTGTTAAAGACGTTATGTTTGAATCATCATCCAAAAAAACAAATATTGTGGGAGAAACAAAGTACATCTTCGTCACCGGCGGAGTAGCCTCTTCATTAGGCAAAGGCATCATATCCTCATCGGTCGGCAAACTGTTGCAGGCGCGCGGATATAACATCACCATCCAGAAGTTCGACCCCTACATTAACATCGACCCGGGCACGCTCAACCCCTACGAGCACGGCGAGTGCTACGTCACCGTGGACGGGCAGGAAACAGACCTGGACTTGGGACACTACGAACGTTTCACGGGCATACAAACCACCCGGGCCAACAACATCACCACCGGCCGCATCTATCAAAGTGTCATCGAAAAAGAGCGGCGGGGCGACTACCTGGGCAAGACCATACAGGTTGTTCCTCACATCACGGACGAAATCAAGCGCAACATCAAACTGATGGGCAAGAAATACAAGTTTGATTTCGTCATCACGGAAATCGGCGGCACAGTGGGCGACATCGAGTCGCTCCCCTTCCTGGAAGCCATCCGCCAATTGCGCTGGGAACTGGGAAAGAACGCCGTGGCCATCCACTTGACTTACGTGCCTTATTTGGCTGCGGCCAAGGAATTGAAAACCAAGCCTACGCAAACGTCCGTAAAACAGTTGCAAAGCCTTGGCATACAGCCCGACATCCTCGTGCTGCGCACGGAACATGAGCTGAATGCCGACATCCGGCGGAAAGTAGCCCACTTCTGCAACGTGGACGAGGAAGCTGTCATCCAAAGCATGGACATGCCCTCAATTTACGAGGTGCCGCTGAGCATGCAGGCCCAAGGACTGGATGCCATCATCCTGCGCAAGACGGGCATGCCCGTGGGCGAAACACCGGCCCTCGGCCCGTGGCGGTCGTTCCTCGAACGGCGCAAGAACGCCACGGAGGTGGTCGATATCGCGTTGGTGGGGAAATACGACCTGCAGGATGCCTACAAGAGTATCCTCGAATCGCTTGCCCACGCCGGCACCTACAACGACTACAAAGTAAAGCCCCATTTCGTCAACAGCGAGAAACTGACACGCGAAAACATCGCCGACATGTTGGCCGGCATGTCGGGCGTGGTCATCTGCCCGGGCTTCGGGCAACGCGGCACGGAAGGCAAAATCCTGGCCGCCGAATACGCCCGCACACACGACATCCCCGCCTTCGGCATCTGCCTCGGCATGCAGATGATGGTCATTGAGTTCGCCCGCAACGTGTTGGGCTATGCCGATGCCAACAGCCGCGAGATGGACGAGAAGACACCGCACAACGTCATTGACATCATGGAGGAGCAGAAGAACATCACCCAGATGGGCGGCACCATGCGCCTCGGTGCCTACGACTGCGAAGTGCGCCCGGGCAGCCGCACGGCGGAGGCCTACGGGCAGACGCACATCAGCGAACGCCACCGCCACCGCTACGAGTTCAACAACCACTACATCGGGGAATACGAACAGGCCGGCATGCAGTGCGTAGGCACCAACCCGGACAGCAACCTGGTGGAAATCGTGGAAATTCCCACGCTGCGCTGGTACATCGGCACGCAGTTCCACCCGGAATACAGCAGCACGGTGCTGAAGCCCCACCCGCTGTTCATGTCCTTCGTGAAAGCCGCCATCGGTTATCTGAAAGATTCACAGGCACAAGATAAGAAAGACTAATCACACACGACACACAATGGATAAAAACACGATTATCGGATTCGTCCTCATCGCGGCTGTCCTCATCGGGTTCAGCTATTGGAGCCGACCGAGCGAAGCCGAGATTGAGGCCATGCACCGACAAGACTCCATCGAGGCCGTGGCCATGCAAAGGGCCAAAGCCGACCAAAAAGCCAGGGAAGAAGCCGAAATAGCCGCCGCCGTCCGCGCCGCGCAAGACACGACATCGCTCTTCTACGCCCACCGCAGCGGCGAAGCAAAAACCGTAGTGATGGAAAACGAGCTGGTGCGCCTGACTTTCAACACGCGGGGAGGCACAGTGCAAAAAGCCGAGCTGAAGGAATACAAGAACCAACAGGGCGGCATGGTCACGCTGTTCGACGAAAAAGACGCGCGCCTGCAGTTCATGCTGGCCGGAAAGATGGAAAACATCAAGACGGGCGACTTCTTCTTCACTCCCGTGGATGCCACCGATTCCACGCTCACCATGCGGCTTTTGGCCGCCAACGGCGGCACGGTGGATTTCAACTACCGGCTTCTGCCCCACTCCTACATGGTGAACCTCGAAATCAAGACCCAAGGATTGGAAGGGTTCTTCCTGCCCTCGATAAAGACGATGGACATTGAATGGAACGAAATGGCCCGCCAACAGGAAAAAGGCTTCGACTTCGAGAGCCGCTACTCCTCCCTCACCTATAAAATCAAAGGGGAAGGCACGGACTACCTGAGCGAGACGAGCGCGGAAACGGAAAAAATCGCCGAACCGCTGGATTGGGTCGCTTTCAAAAACCAGTTCTTCAGCTGCGTCCTCATCGCACACCAGGATTTCACGGACGCCTACCTGGCCAGCACCCCGTTGCAGCAAGAGAGCGGCTACCTGAAAGACTATGCCGCCGACATGAAGACGTTCTTCGACCCCAGCGGCAAAGAGCCAACCCAAATGCAGATGCTCTTCGCGCCCAACAACTACCACCTGCTGCAGAACACCAACGACCTCTCCATGAGCGACAAGGACCTGGAACTGGAAGACCTCGTCTATCTGGGCTGGCCGCTCTTCAAGTGGATCAACCGTTTCTTCATCATCTACCTCTTCGACTGGCTGAGCAGCCTCGGCCTCTCCATGGGTGTCGTCCTGCTGTTGCTCACCATCCTGGTGAAGCTGCTGGTCTATCCCACCACGCGCAAGTCCTACCTGTCTTCGGCCAAGATGCGGGTGCTGAAGCCGAAAATCGACGAGCTGAACGCCAAGTATCCCAATCCCGAGGATGCCATGAAGAAACAACAGGAAATGATGCAGATTTACAGCCAATACGGCGTAAGCCCCATGGGCGGTTGCCTGCCCATGCTGATCCAGATGCCCATCTGGATTGCCCTGTTCAATTTCGTCCCCAATGCCATTGAGCTGCGCGGCGAAAGTTTCCTTTGGGCATCCGACCTTTCGGCCTATGACGATGTCATACGCTGGGACAAGTCGGTGTGGCTCATCGGCGACCACCTGAGCATCTTCTGCCTGTTGTTCTGCGTCACGAACCTCGTCAACACGTGGATTACCATGCGCCAGCAGAAGAACACGATGACGGGCGAACAGGCACAGCAAATGAAGTTCATGCAGTACATGATGTACATCATGCCCATCGCTTTCTTCTTCATGTTCAACAACTACTCCTCGGGACTGAACTACTACTACTTCCTCTCCGGGCTCACCAGCATCCTCATCCTGTGGTTCCTCCGCAAGACGACGGACGACAAGAAGCTGCTGGCCAAGCTGGAAGCCAACTACCAGGCCAACAAGGCCAACCCGGCCAAGAAGATGTCGGGCATGGCGGCACGCCTGGAAGCCCTGCAGAAGCAGCAACAGGCCATCCTCGAAGAACAGAAACGGAGACAGGCCGGACAAAAGAAATAAACATCAAACAAACCGAATCATTCCGGACGACTGCCACGCGCAGCCCGGGATGATTCTTTTTTTATCGCATAACACCATGAATCTACTAAAAGTCATGACCGCGGCACTCAGCCTGGCTTCCGCCGTACCTTCGACAGGAGCCGATGAACCCCAACCCGTCATCGGGAAAAACCAAATCACCCTCACCGGCGACCGCCTCACCCCCGAAGCCCTTTGGGCCATGGGACGCATCGGCAGCTTCACCGTGTCGCCCGACACCAAGAAAATAGCCTATACCGTAAGCTACTACAGCGTGGCGCAGAACAAAAGCCACACCGTGATTTACCTGATGAACGCGGACGGCAGCGGGAACACCCTGCTCACCGCCACCGCCGACAACGAGACCGACCCGGCCTTCACGCCCGACGGGCAGCGGCTTACTTTCCTGAGCGCGCAATCGGGCAGCAACCAGGTTTGGGAAATGGCACTCGACGGCACGTCGCGCCGTCAATTGACTTTCTCGTCCAAGGACGTGGAAGGCTACAAGTTCTCCCCCGACGGACAGAAAGTCATCCTCGTGCATTCCGTGGACACCTACACGTCCATCGAAAAGCCCTACGACGACCTTCCCTTGGCCAGCGGAATGGTCATCACCGACCTCAACTACAAGCATTGGGACCACTATGTGAAAACCATCCCCCACATTTTCCTGGCCGAAATGAAGGACGGACGCGCCGGTGAAGAAAAGGATTTGCTGGAAGGCGAACCTTTCGAATGCCCCATGCTCCCCTTCGGCGGGAGTGAACAGTTCCACTGGAGCCCCGACGGGCGGTATGTCATCTATACCAGCCGGAAGAAAACCGGACGCGACTATGCCATCAGCACCGACAGCGACATTTATCGCTACGACACGGAAAGCGGCAAAACAGACAATCTCTGTAAACCTTCCGGATACCAAGAACCGAAAATAGACCCGTCACGCTCCATGGAACAGCAGGCCGTGAACCACCAGACGCAAGACTGCAACGTGGGATATGACACCAACCCGTCTTATTCTCCCGACGGACAATATGTGGCCTGGCTCAGCATGGCCCGCAACGGCTACGAGAGCGACCGCACCCGCCTTTGCGTACTGAACCTGGAAAGCGGGGAAAAGACTTACGTGACGGAAAGTTTCCAATCCGGCGTGGACGGCTTCTGCTGGGCGCAGGACAGCCGCACCCTCTATTTCACCGGCGTGTGGCATGCCCGCCGCATGGCGTATGCCACCAACCTGCAAGGCGAAGTGCGGCAGCTGACCGACGGCGACTATGACTATGGCAGCCTTGCCCTGTGCGGCGACCGCATCATTGCCGCCCGCCACAGCCTCAGCGCACCCGATGACCTGTACAGCATCACGCCCCGGAAAAAAGGGAATGCCGAAGTCGTCCGCCTCACCCGCGAGAACCAATATTTCGAGGAACATCTGGTCATGGGCGAAGTCAAGGAACGCTGGGTGGCCACCACCGACGGGCAGAAAGAACTCTGCTGGGTGGTCTATCCCCCGCACTTCGACCCCACGAAGAAATACCCCACCTTGTTATATTGCGAAGGCGGGCCGCAAAGCCCCGTCAGCCAGTTCTGGAGCTACCGCTGGAACCTGCAGATCATGGCCGCCCACGGCTACATCGTCGTCGCCCCCAACCGCCGCGGCCTGCCGGGCTTCGGCATGGAATGGCTGGAGGAAATCAGCGGCGACTACAGCGGGCAGTGCATGCAGGATTACCTGAGTGCCATCGACGACGTATGCAAGGAACCTTATGTGGACCGCGACCGCCTCGGCTGCGTCGGGGCCAGTTTCGGCGGCTACAGCGTCTATTACCTGGCCGGGCATCACGACAAGCGTTTCAAGTGCTTCATCGCCCACGACGGCATTTTCAACACGCAGCAGCAATACTACGAGACGGAAGAAATGTGGTTTCCCAACTGGGACCTCGGGGCGGCTCCCTGGCGCAAAGGTGTCAGTGCCAATCCGGACAACGCGGAGAAAGTGACGGACAACCAGAAGGCCAATCCCTACGCCACCAGCCCGCACCTGTACGTGGACAAGTGGGACGCGCCCATCCTCTGCATCCATGGCGAAAAGGACTACCGCATCCTCAGCTCGCAAGGCCAGTCGGCCTTCAGCGCGGCTGTCATGCGGGGCATTCCCGCCCAGCTGCTGCTCTATCCCGACGAGAACCACTGGGTGCTGCAACCGCAAAACGGCATACTGTGGCAGCGCACTTTCTTCCGCTGGCTCGACCGTTGGCTGAAAAAATAATCTGTAAAAAAATAAGGAATCATGGAAAATCAAACCATCCAAAAACTCAATGACAAGGCATGGGCGCGCTGGTCGGCCCTGTTCATCGTCGCCTTCACCATGATGGCCGCCTACTACGTGAACGACGTCATGGCCCCGCTTAAAAGCATGCTCGAAGGCGAACTCCACTGGACCAGCGGCGAATTTGGCTTCTTCACCGGCGCATACAGTTTCCTCAACGTGTTCCTCCTCATGCTCATCTGGGGCGGACTGATCCTCGACCGCTTCGGCATCCGCTTCACCGGCCTGCTGGCCACCATCCTCATGGTAGGCGGCACGTTGGCGGAATACATCGCCATCACCCGTTTCGGCGGCACGGACGAACTCGTCTGGGGCTACAAGCTGGATGTGTTCATGGCCTCGGCGGGCTATTCCGTCTTTGGCGTGGGCGCGGAAGTGGCCGGCATCACCGTGACGAAAATCATCGCCAAATGGTTTCATGGCAAGGAAATGGCCCTGGCCATGGGCGTACAGGTGGCTTTGGCACGCGTCGGCTCCCAAGCGGCCTATGCGGTGGCCATCCCCGTGGCCAAGGCATGGCAGCTGGACACCCCGCTCCTCATCGGTGCCATCCTGCTGTTCGGCGGTTTCGTCTCGTTCCTCTGCTTCACCTTCATGGACCGCAAACTGGACCGTCAGGTATTCATCGACACTTCGGCGGGCGACGACGAGAAGTTCTCGTTCAAGGATGTCGTGGCCGTGGTCAGCAATCCCGGCTTCTGGCTCATCGCCTTGCTCTGTGTGCTCTTCTATTCCTGCGTGTTCCCCTTCCAGAAGTTTGCCACCGAACTGATGGTGACCAAATACAGCGTCCCGGAAGACATCGCGGGCACTTTCGCCGGCCTGCCGGCCCTCGGTGCCTTGTTCCTCACGCCCGTCTTCGGCGGCATGATTGACAAGCGCGGACGGGCGGCTTCCATCATGATCCTCGGCGCAGGCATGCTCATCTTCGTACACTGCATTTATGCCATCCCGTCCATCCATGCCCCGTGGGTGGCCATCATCCTGATGATCGTCCTGGGCATCGCTTTCTCGCTCGTGCCGTCTGCCATGTGGCCTTCCGTGGCCAAGATTTTCCCCGTGAAACAGCTCGGCACGGCCTACGCCCTCATCTTCTTCATCCAGAACATCGGCCTTTGGGGCATCCCCGCCCTCATCGGCAGTGTGCTGGAAAACTACTGCATCGTGGGAGAGGAAATCACGGACGGTGTGCGCACCAACCTCTATGACTACACCCTGCCCATGTGCATCTTCACGGGCATCGCCATCCTCTCCCTGCTCGTGGCTTTCCTGCTGAAAGGCGCGGACAAGAAATATGGCTATGGGCTGGAACAGGCCAATATCAAGTAGCCTGCTTTTTCCATCGGATACCATTATGCGAAAGTGCCGTGCCCGGAGTTTGGGCACGGCACTTTCGCATTATCTTCCATGCAATCCAAGTAAGACAAGCCTTGACTCTAGGGCAGTAGAAATCTAGTGGAAATTTAATAAATTCTGCGCGAGACGTAACGACCCTTCCGTTCGCCATACGGATGGCAAAACTGTCCCACCTCGCAGGGGGACGAACCCCGAAGGGGCGGAGGGGATCTCACACCCACGAGGCGTAACGAACCTTTTGTTCACCATGTAGGATGCAACGTGAGCGGGAATCCCCTCCGGCCCTTCGGGCCACCTCTCCTGCAAGGCGGAGGAGTTTTAGCAGCGGGAAACCATGCGTTTGGCAACTGCCCCGCACTCGTGATATATAGACAAACGCGCCATAGTGAAAGGGTTGTGCAGCATTCTTGCTGCACTGTCTCCCACTACCCGTATGTCTGTGACCTATCTTGCGATTGTGCGGCAGGAATGCCGCACCTTCTATATTGGCAAAATGACACATTCGAGTGTGCGTTGACAATTTGCTCATTTTCGCCTTCTGAGATTCGCGTATTCGGCCGCCGGGCCGGAATGGCGCGGAAAGAACGCAGCCACACGCGCCTTATGGAAATCAAACTGTCGCGGAATCACCTCCAAACCTGTCCTTCTGACGGAACACGGGGCACTCCCGGCGCAGAAGCTCGACCGGCGGGAAAGCCCGCCGGGGGATTCCGCCGACAAAATGACACGGGGAACATGTTCGGAAAAAAGTCCCAACGGGAAAGAAAAACGCCCCCGGAGCCGCCGCGAAAAAGTTTCTGTACCGGGATTTTTTCGTCCGA
>CALUFQ010000056.1 GCA_944319925.1 uncultured Paraprevotella sp. | reverse complement strand
GCCGCCGCGAAAAGATTTCTGTACCGGGATTTTTTCATACGAGCCCCGAAATAAAAATTCCAAGCCCCGAAAAAGAAATTCCGGGGCTTGGAATTTCGCGTTCCGGCCCCGAATTTTCTCGTCAGACTGCTCCAAAAAGTGAATGACTCTGACAAAACCTTGCACAGAAGCCCCGTTTTGTGCAAAAAAATCGCGCAGAAATCCGCTATTTGGGCCGGATTGCGCAAAAGCCGTGTCACGAAAATCAGGCAAGACGGAACAATTTGTCTGTTTTCACAAGCATTTCATGACATTCTGATTTTTATAGGAGGTGCGTAATAGAGAGCCCTTTTTCGGATTGAAACTTCTGATACTCAGAACGCATAACCCAAACGAATCATGTGGTTGGCCGAACCGGAAGTCCCGTTGTCCTCCAACGCACCAAAGCCCCGCCGGAAAGTATATTCCACGTTGATACGTTTATACCACACGCCCATGCCCAACAAGATGCCTCCGTCGCAACGGTGGTAACCGTCCATGTCGCTTATCATGAAATCATGCCCGTCATCGCGCCATTTCCCTGCCATATCCACGCTGAAGAACGTGCCGAAACGTCCGTCCACAGCCAAGTTGCCCATCACTTTATACTTATATCCCAACGTGAAGGGAATCCCGAAATTGTGCGCGCGGAACTTCACGTTCGAACGACGGTAATCAATTTCGTACCCGCGTGTCCCGAACATGACACCCGTGTTCCAATAGGCTCCTCGCCCCTTACGGAACGCCTTGTTGAAATCCAAGCTGAAATTATAGCCGGGCAACCGCCCCATCTGCGGGGAACGGTCCCCCTTGAAATTATTCGTGGAGAAACCACCACGCAAAATCAACTGTCCGCCCCAGACCTGGGCTTCCGCCGTCATCGCCCCGCACAAAAGGGCGCACACGCATATCCACAAAAACTTCTTCATAATGCCATTCCTTTTAACGCCGCGGCACAACGCCCCGGCTTGGATTACAAATATACTGAATTAAACAAAACATTGCGCTCTTGCGGAAAGAAAAAACAAAAAAAACGCTTTTTACGCCATCCCCCGCAAGAAAAACGCGCGGACTAAGGAGAATTTTCGTTGTTAAGCCAATTCCTACAAAAATCCCCCTGCTTCATTTATACCTAGCGCGGAATAGGTTTGTGCATTCCCAAATGACATTTATGGGATAGGAGGAGGGTGTAGCAAAATAAACTCCTCCGCCTTGTAGGGGAGGTGGCGCGAAGCGACGGAGGGGTCTCACGTCCACAAAGACATACTTTATGTGTGTGTCCGTGGGCGTGAAACCCCTCAGGCCCGTTGGGCCAGCTCCCCTACAAGGCGGAGCAGTTCCTTCTCGCAGGTTTTGCCATACCCTCTTGTTCGCCATCCGGACGGAAAAAACCATCCTGCCTCACAGGGGACGACAACATACACAAATCGGCAAAGAAGAAATGCACCGAAAATTCGGTAAATGCGGCCAAATCCGCATTTTGTACCGAATTTCCCTTCCGTTTGACCATGTTTTCCTAATTTTGCACCCGATTCAGAACGAACTTATTTATTCACTTTTTAAACGAAAATAGAACATGAAGAAACTATTTACTTTGTTCTTGCTCGGATGCGCCGCCGCTACGGCGAACGCACAGCAATTTCAGATTCCCAATGGAGATTTTGAAGCGGAATGGGTAAAGTGCATGCAATGGACATCCACTGGAGAAAATGAAGTAGGAACTCAGCCCAAGTCTTGGAAGGCATCAAATGTAAATGCCATTATAGCCAATGCTACAATTGCAACACAAATACAAGACGGAGAGAATAATGCTGTAAAACTAACGAATACGGAAAAATTCAACAATTCAATACCTGCATATTTAACATTTGGAACCCCATGGTCAACAGCCACTGGACTCGGTGATAATGCCGACGGAGGCACATTCGGAGGCATGGAGTTTACAGCTCATCCCGATGCCATCAGTTTCCGTTATCAACGTGACAACTCCCATGGAGATGAACGGGCGTCAGCCATTGCGTATCTGTGGAATGGCTCTTGGACGCAAAAAGACGTGCCTGGCAATATTGCAATAGGTGGAAATCCGACTAAAGTAAATATGGTAGACCGCGACCGTTGCGTATTAGGAAAAGACATGGCGGGAACACAAGGCGGGGAGGTTGACCCTGAATCGGACGGCGTACTCGTTGCAGCCGGTGAAAGCTATTATAGCGAAGTCACAACGACTTGGACCGACGGCATCATCGAACTGAATTACGGTGAATTTAAAAACAAAGAGGTAGACGTGGAGAAAATCAACATCATCTTCTCCGCCAACGACTATTTCGCCGCCCGCAGCAAAATCGTACCAAACAACTCTTTCAGCATTGACGACGTAAAACTGCTCTATTATCATGCCTTGGAAGCCCTCTCCTACGAAGGAGCAACCCTCAAGTTCAACGAAACTACATACAACTACTACCTATCCGATGTGGCTTATGACGAATCTAAATTGAGCTACACCAAGAAAGGACAGGGTGCAACCGTCACTACAGCTTATAATGTCGCTACCGCCCTACTCACTATCCGGGTGGAAGCCGAGGACTACAATGCCGAAAGCAATGCGGACGCTTACAGCGAATACACCATCCAGTTCAAAAAACCGCTAAGCGTAGAAAATTACAAAAACAGTCTGCTGGTTGATGTATTCGGTTCTTATCTTCCCCCAAGCGAAAAGACCGTTGGCGTAATTCACAATGCCGACGACTCTTATTCCTTCTCCCTCGAAAACCTCGAACTCACAGGGCTCGGACGGATTGGCGACATTGTAGTCAATAACCTTGACGTAACGGAAGATGAAGCGACCACCAATTACTCGAAAGAAAACGCCATGGTATATGTGGAACTCTTGAAGACAGAAGTCCCCGTCACCTTGCAAGCCAGCGAAACCAACGGAAACCTGACGGCCTCCATCAACATTCCTCTCGTACCCGGAGCAATGGAAGTAAATGTGACTTTCGCCCCCGCATTGGAAATCAACGAGGCCACAAGCTTCGCCGGAACGACCGGATTGTACAACATCACCTACACCCGTACATTCCCGGCTGGATGGAACACCATCTGCCTGCCGTTCAGCACAACTCAAAGTGAATCGACACTGAATGCAGGACAGGTGCAAGAGTTTACGGCATTTTCCGACAACACACTGACGTTCAACAAGCTGGACATCAACAAAGCATTGACAGCTAACACGCCGTATCTGGTTTACTACGAAAATGAGACGGAAGTGACCCTGTACGGCTCATCTGAAGACTTCACCCCTGCCGCCGTCACCTTCGGCGACGTGACCTTCACTGGCAACTACACCGCCGGCAAGGACATGGAAGGACTCTATGGTGTGGCAGACCAGAACGGCTCGCAATATATCATGAAGGGCGGCGCAAACAGCACCTTGGGCAGCACTTCGGCCTACTTCACCGTGGCCGTCGCACAAGCGAACGCCATGCGCATCCAGCTTGAAGGCGGCGCCACAGCCATCGACAAGGTGACGACCGACGGAGAGACGTTCGACGTCTACACCCTGGGAGGCGTGAAAGTGCGTGAAAACGCCACCGGCCTGAACGGCTTGCAAAAAGGCATTTACATCGTGAATGGCAAAAAGGTAGTCGTGAAATAAACAGATTCATCAACCCTTTAAAACAGGACCAAAATGACAAACAAGAAAAATGCATATGCCACCCCGGTAGTGGAAGTGGCTGAAATGGAAGTCAACACAAACATCCTTCAAGCCTCTTTGGGCAATGGCGACACCAACAACGTGGAGATGTCCGACGGTGTGTTCGATGGCATGTTCCATTCCAACAAAAACGTGTGGGACTTGTAAGGCTGAGGCAAAAACAGCTTAGACACAAACTATCCGGCAGGAGGAAGGCGGCAACCGCCTTCCTCCTGTTTTTTATTGCCCGGGAAAGAATAGGCTCACGCCAAGACTTAAGGCGTTTCTGGCTTCCTGAAAAAACAGCGGACTATGACACAAGGAAAAGAAACACAAGCCACGCGGACCATGCGGAAACGGCACGCGGACACCCGGAAGCCGCCCTGCGGCCCGAACCATTTCGCCCTCACAGGGCCGTCCGGCCTTTCGACTTCTGGCACAAATAATCATCGAGCGACATGCCTTCCATGCGCTCAAAACAACTGCGGGCCGTCTTGGGCGAGCCAAAGCCCACCGCCAGGCAATCGGTCACGGTGGAAATCTTGCCGGCCGACACGCCGTGCTTCAAGGCGTTGATGCGGTAGGAATTGATGTAATCGTGGCAGTTGTTATATCCCTGGCTGCGCAGGCACTGCAGCAAAAGATGGCGGTTGATGCCCGTGGCTTCGCACAAACGGTCGCGCCCGAAAGTGTTGTCCTGCCATTCACGGACATGCTGCATGAAATATTCCACACGTTCGAAACGCTTGAGATTGGCCTCGTTGAAATCCTCAAGGTCGGCCTGCACGATGGCCTCCTCCGCCGGAGCCTCGGCCACTTCCATCCGCTCGGGCTTGGGCAGATGCATGGCCATCGTCTCCAAGGTGCGGAAGAACAAATACATATTGAGCAGGCAGAACAAACAGAAGTAGACCAACAGCAACGTGACGTTGAACACCGCCGCCGAAACGACGTAGACCACCAAGGTCAACCCCATGGCCGTCACATAGCCCTTCACATAACGGGGTATCTCGGCATTCCGGGCCAACACGTGGGGCAAGCGCAGGATGTTGACCACATAATAGACCGACAAGCCGAAACCCGCCAGCCGGAACAGCATGTCGCCCCCCCACCAGCTGCCGGCGAACTGGCCATACGAGAGCACAATCTCCGGCCGGTTGCCAAGAAGCAGGCTTCCCCCATATAATATAATAAGGAAAATGGCCGGCGAAGCGTAACGCCACATGCGCCCCCATTGCAAGTAACCCGGCATGGTGATGCCCAGAGGATAGATGCCCTGAAGGAAAGAAGTGACCACCAAAGCCAGCAACATGAAAGGGTGGAACAGCCCTATGTTTTCGAACTTGAGCAAGGAGGCGAACGGGATGCCCGCGCAACACATGGCCCCGAACAATCCCATGATCCATGCCAGCGAAAGATACTGCACCTTGTAGCGGGAATAAAGCGACAACACGGCCGCCATCATCAGATGGATGGTGGCTATCACGACGAGTATGACAAAAGCGACTTGTTCCATAGGCAGGCAAAGATAATGAAAAAATGCGAAATCAGGCAAAAACTTCCCTCAATACGTCCAACGACTTCAATTCCGGAAACTCCGGCACATGCAACCGGTAATAGGCCTCCAACACCTCGGCATAACGGTCGCGCTCCCGGCGGTTCATCGCAAAGAAACGCATGGAGTCGTAGTTCATACGCATGAACAACGGAATGAGCGCGGCCTCGCGCGGCTCCAGGCAGGCATGATGGAAAGGCCGCACGGGGACAAAGCAAGCATTTGCCATGTCGAAATAGTCACCCTCGTGCCACCCCTCCACATTGGGATAGAAACCCAGGAAACGGGTGAGCCGCGTGAGAAACACAAGATGAAAATTGGCAAAACCGCGTGAAGCAGCATCCAGCCACTGCAAGGAATAGCCCACATATTCGAAAAGCGAGCCTCCCGAAGCCTCATGTTTCAACACCCGGGAAAGCACCTCGGAAAGAAAAAGCCCGATAGCCGCCTTACGGGGATCGAAAGGCAATGAACGGTAGGCGTATGCAAAACGCACATCGCGGACATGCTGCAACGAAGCCTTCGGGCGGAATTCGAAATCAAGCTCCAAAATGGAAAGCGGACGGAAAAACACCCCCTTGACCACCGCCTTGCGCGACTTGGGAATGCGCACGATGAAAGACACCGTCCCCCGCGTGTCGGTGTAAATGTCCGCCACCGACGCGCTATCACTGTATTTCAGCACCCTTAGCACCACTCCCCTAGCCTTTTCCTGCATTTTCCTCCGCCTTACGACCTATAAAATTAGGAAAAAACGACCAAACAGCCACAAAAAAGAAAGTCAACGCACTTTTTTTGTGAGTTTTTTGCCAGAATATTTTGCCGGTTCGGAGAAAAACACTACCTTTGCATCGCAAAAGAAAAATGCAGCCTTAAAGACAAAATAAGAGACTGTCATTCAAAAGCAAACGGCGAAAGCCAAAAAAGGTATGGTCCCTTCGTCTATCGGTTAGGACGAGAGATTTTCATTCTCTAAAGAGGAGTTCGACTCTCCTAGGGACTACTAAGTTGAACGAATTAGATAAACATTGAGATGGCAAATCACAAATCGGCATTAAAAAGAATCAGGCAAGCGGAGAAAAGAAGACTCCACAACAGATATTACGCGAAGACCATGCGTAACGCTGTGCGTAAGCTTCGCGCCACGACCGACAAGCAGGAGGCAGAGGCAATGTACCCCAGCGTACAGAAGATGTTGGACAAATTGGCAAAGGTTCATATCATCCACAAGAACAAAGCCGCCAATTTGAAGTCCAAACTCGCAGTCTATATCAACAAGTTAGGTTGACAATAATATTTTTCATGATTTTTTAAATGGAAAGCCGTGCCTTTGAAAGCACGGCTTTTTGTTTTGCACCCGAAAGAGGGGAATATTCCCCGATTTTTAAACTCCGTTCTCTTTCCCAGCCCGTTTTTTTTCCGTATATTTGTGCATCAATTTTGAATGCTCAAAACCATGTCAGAAGAAGAAATAAAAGGCTCCAGCTATTCTGCCAGCAGCATCCAGGTACTTGAAGGCCTGGAGGCCGTGCGCAAACGTCCGGCCATGTATATCGGCGACATCAGCGAAAAAGGATTGCACCACTTGGTGTATGAAACGGTGGACAACTCCATCGACGAGGCTCTCGCCGGATATTGCACCCACATAGAAGTCACCATCAACGAAGATAACTCCATCACCGTGCAGGACAACGGCCGCGGCATCCCCGTCGATATGCACGAGAAAGAGCACAAGTCGGCCCTTGAAGTGGTCATGACCGTGCTCCACGCAGGCGGAAAGTTTGACAAAGGTTCCTACAAGGTGTCCGGCGGACTGCACGGCGTGGGCGTGTCGTGCGTGAACGCGCTCTCCACCCACATGCTCTCGCAGGTGTTCCGCAACGGCAAGATTTACCAACAGGAATACGAATGCGGCAAACCGCTCTATCCCGTCAAAGTAGTGGGCGAGACAGAACTGCGGGGCACACGCCAGCAATTCTGGCCGGACGGCAACATCTTCATCACGACAACCTACAAATACGACATCCTGGCCAACCGCATGCGCGAGCTGGCTTTCCTGAATGCCGGCATCACCATCACGCTGACCGACATGCGCGAGAAAGACGAAGAAGGAAAGCCCCGGCAGGAAGTGTTCCACAGCCAAGACGGCCTGAAAGAGTTTGTGCGTTACATCGACTCCAGCCGCGTCCACCTGTTCAACGACGTGATTTACCTGAACACGGAAAAACAGGGTGTGCCCATCGAAGTGGCCATCATGTACAACACAGGCTACACGGAGAACATCCACTCTTACGTGAACAACATCAACACCATCGAAGGCGGCACCCACCTGGCCGGTTTCCGCATGGCACTCACCCGCACCTTGAAAAAATATGCGGAGGACGAATACCCCAAAGAATTGGAAAAACTGGAAAAGAACAAGGTGGAGATTTCCGGAGAAGACTTCCGCGAAGGCCTCACCGCCGTGATTTCCATCAAAGTGGCCGAACCGCAGTTCGAGGGACAGACCAAAACGAAGCTGGGCAACAACGAGGTGATGGGTGCCGTGCAGCAGGCCGTGGGCGAAGCACTGACCAACTACCTTGAAGAGCATCCCAAGGAGGCTAAACTCATCGTCGATAAAGTCATTTTGGCCGCCACGGCCCGCGTGGCCGCACGGAAAGCCCGCGAAAGTGTGCAGCGCAAAAGCCCCATGTCGGGCGGCGGCATGCCGGGCAAGCTGGCCGACTGCTCGGACAAGGATCCGGCCAACTGCGAACTGTTCATCGTCGAGGGTGACTCGGCCGGCGGTTCCGCCAAACAGGGGCGCAGCCGGCAATACCAGGCCATCCTGCCCATCCGCGGTAAAATCTTCAACGTGGAACGCGTCATGTGGCACAAGGCTTTCGAACACGAAGAGGTGAACAACATCATCCAAGCCCTCGGCGTACGCTTTGGAATGGGCGAAGACAGCAAGGAAGCCAACTACGAGAAGCTGCGCTACTACAAAATCATCATCATGACCGATGCCGATGTCGATGGCTCGCACATCGACACCTTGCTGATGACGCTGTTCTACCGCTACATGCCCGAACTCATCCAGAAAGGACACCTCTACATCGCCACCCCGCCGCTCTACCGCTGCAAGAAAGGCAAAATCGAGGAATACTGCTACCGTGAAGAAGACCGCCTGCGTTTCCTGCGCGACTACAACAACGGCACGGAACAGGGCGTAACAATCCAACGCTACAAAGGTCTGGGCGAGATGAATCCGGAACAGTTGTGGGAGACCACCATGAACCCGGAAACGCGCCTGCTGAAGCAGGTGACCATCGAGGATGCCGCCGGAGCCGACTATGTGTTCTCCATGCTCATGGGCGAGGACGTGGGGCCGCGCCGCGAGTTCATCGAGCAGAACGCCACCTACGCGGAAATTGACGCATAAACGGGGTACGCCATATAAGGGACTTCCCGCAAGGAATGCTATACGCTTCCTTGCGGGAAGTCCTTTTTATGGGGCAGCGGAAAATCAATGTGGGTACGCATAAATCGAAGAGAGTCTGCCGCGTGGGATTCGCAATCCCACGCAATTGAGTATCAGGATTTATAATCCGCAAAAATAAATTCTATTTGCATTCATTCGCGTCATAGGAAAGCCCTTGCGGGCTTACACGTGACCACATTGGTTCAGGCAAGGATGTGAAAACTTTTTCCTACAACCGGCCACGCGGCGAAACCGCCCTATTTGATATACCCTTGCGCCCGAAGTTCCTCTACGGCACTCTCCAACTCGGCATACCAAGCTTCGCCGAAACGTCGCACCAACGGCTCTTTCAGGAAACGATAAACGGGGAGATCCAGCTGCCGCCCTTTCTCCACGGCCATCCGGCACACATCCCAGCGATGGTAATTCAAGGCCACACAATCACCGACCCGCTTCAGGCGAATCGGATACAGGTGGCAGGAAAGCGGCTTTCGGAAATGCGTCTTGCCCTCGCGGAAAGCCTTTTCCAAGGCACAATAGCAATGCCCGCGGTCGTCGTAGCACGTGAACACGCAATCCTTCCCGTTGACAATGCTGGTGACCAAATCGCCCTCTTCGTCCGTATAAGCTACTCCCTGGCGGTCGATCACCGCCTGTGCGGAAGCCGACAACATCGGCCAAACGGCCGGAAGGGCCTCCTCTATCTCCGCGATTTCGTCAAGGTCCACAGGCGCACCCGCATCGCCCTCCACACAGCAGATGCCTTTGCAAGCCTCAAGGTCACAACAAAATTTCTCCGTCAGACAATCCGTGGAAATCAGCGTGTCGTCAATCTGCACCACGGGAATACACCGTTCACTCATTTTTCTACCATTTAATCGGGGTTTCCCCATGTTGTTCCAAGTAAGCGTTCGCCAAACTGAAATGGCGGTTTCCAAAGAAACCGTTATAAGCCGACAAAGGCGACGGATGGGCAGAAGCCAGCACCAAGTGGCGGCCACGATCGATGAACGCGCCTTTTTTCTGCGCATATGCCCCCCAAAGGATGAACACCAAATGTTCGCGCTCCTCGGCCAACAACCGGATGGCGGCATCGGTAAACTCTTCCCATCCATGCCTTTGGTGCGACCCTGCCTGGTGGGCGCGCACCGTCAACGTGGCATTGAGCAACAACACCCCTTGCTCCGCCCAACGGGTCAGGTTTCCGCTCTGCGGCACCGGAACGCCCAAATCATCGTGGATTTCCTTAAAAATATTCTGCAACGAAGGCGGGAAGGGCACTCCCTCGTTCACAGAAAAACACAACCCATGCGCCTGCCCCGGCCCATGATAAGGGTCTTGCCCGATGATGACGACTTTCACCTTGTCAAACGGACAAAGGTTGAACGCATTAAATATCAGTTTTCCCGGCGGATAACAGGTCGCCGTGCGGTATTCCTGACGCACGAAATCCGTCAGGGCCGCGAAATAAGGTTTCTCGAACTCCCCCGCCAAACGCAGTTTCCAGCTGGGTTCTATCTGCACATCCATGACATCTTCCTTTTGCCTTATTCCCAAAAAACGGGCGAAACCACCGGCGCATCACGCACAATGGCCTCGCCCGAGACACATGAAATTAATGAAAGTTTTCTCAATCCTTAATCAAATCCTTGCCCGTCATGTCCGCCGGTTGCGGCAAGCCCATGATGTGCAGGATAGACGGTGCCACATCGGCCAAGATACCGTTCTCCACCTTGGCGTTCTTGTTTTCCGTCACGTAAATGAAAGGCACGGGATTCAGCGAATGCGCCGTGTTCGGTGTGCCGTCCTCGTTAATGGCGTGGTCGGCGTTGCCGTGGTCGGCAATGATGATGACCTCGTAGTCTCCCATGGCCTTGGCCGTTTCGACCACTTCTTTCACGCATTCGTCCACGGCCTTCACGGCTTTCTCAATGGCTGCATACACGCCAGTGTGACCCACCATGTCCCCATTGGCGAAGTTTACCACAATGAAATCGTATTTGTCCTCCTTGATGGCAGCCACCAGTTTGTCTTTCACTTCGTATGCGCTCATCTCGGGTTTCAGGTCATAGGTGGCCACTTTGGGCGACGGCACCAAGATGCGGTCTTCCCCCTCAAAGGGTGCCTCGCGCCCGCCATTGAAGAAAAACGTCACATGAGCGTATTTTTCAGTTTCGGCCGTGTGCAGTTGTTTCAGCCCCTTCTTGCTCAGATATTCGCCCAACGTGTCCTCCACATTTTCTTTCGGGAAGAGGATATGCACCCCCTTGAAGCTTGCATCATACGGAGTCATGCAATAATACTGCAAGCCCGGAATCGTCTGCATGCCTTCTTCCGGCATATCCTGTTGCGTGAGCACCACGGTCAGTTCCTTGGCACGGTCGTTGCGGTAGTTGAAGAAAATCACCACGTCGCCTTCCTTGATTGTCCCGTCCACAGTAGCGTTGTTGATGGCTTTCACAAACTCGTCTGTCACGCCTTCGTCATAAGATTCCTGCATGGCTGCCACCATATCCGTAGCCTGTTTGCCTTCGCCTTTCACCAAAAGGTCGTAGGCTTCCTTCACACGCGCCCAACGTTTGTCTCGGTCCATGGCGTAAAAACGCCCGATAATGGAAGCGATGACGCAACCCGTCTTCTCGCATTCGGCCTGCAACTGCTCGATGAAGCCTTTCCCGCTCTTCGGGTCGGTGTCGCGGCCGTCCATGAAGCAATGCACGTAAGTATGCGCAATGCCATATTCCTTAGAGATTTCGCACAATTTGAACAAGTGATCCAGCGAGGAATGCACCCCGCCTGTGGAAGTCAACCCCATCAGGTGGACGCTCTTGCCCGTCTTCTTGGCATATTCGTAGGCCGACACGATCTCGGGATTCTTCAAGATGCTGCCATCGGCACAGGCACGGTTGATTTTCACCAAGTCCTGATAAACGACGCGCCCCGCCCCGATGTTCAGGTGCCCCACTTCGGAGTTACCCATCTGCCCGTCGGGCAAGCCCACGTTCTCGCCCGAAGCCAGCAGTTGCGACATCGGGTAGTTCTGCGCCAGATAGTCCATATAAGGCGTGGGAGTACAGAAAATCACATCGTCCTTGCCCCGGTCGCCGATTCCCCATCCGTCGAGAATCATCAAAAGTGCTTTCTTTGCCATAATTCTTCTATTTTAATATATACCCATTTTCCTCATGCAAATTTACGAATAGTTTTCGAGAAAAACGTCAGGCACAGCCAAATTCACAACTTTTTCATTTCCTTCATCCTTCATCCGGACGCGCCCCGTTACGGTTCCGTAAGGATGACCCGGTCAAAGTCGGCAGGAATAAAAACAGTCCCGCCACGCAGGGGGAACTGTTTGGGCATCCGCATGGCAAACAAAAGGGGCGTTACGACCCTGTCGCGTGGAATTACAAATCCCATGCATCTGATTGTCAAGATTTTCAATCCAAAAAATCTGCTGCGGGTGTAGCAAAACCTGCGAGAAGCAACTGCTCCGCCTTGTAGGGGAGCTGGCCCAACGGGCCTGAGGGGTTTCACACCCACGGACACACACATAAAGTATGTCTTTGTGGACGTGAGACCCCTCCGGCGCTTCGCGCCACCTCCCCTACAAGGCGGAGGAGTTTATTTTGATACACCCTCAACTAAAGGTGCGGATTTCCGAATCCGTCGCAGCGTAACGCCCTGTGGAGTGGTTGAACGATTCGCCAAAGAAGAAGTCCAACCGCGATCCGAAACGTTATTCGAATTCCTCGAAGCCGATAAGTAAAGTGTACGCTCGTCCACAGGTTCGCTCCGCTCACCACCCACGGTTACGTATCGTTGAGCCTCTTCAAGACTCTGATTATACAAAGAGTATCCGAAAAAACCTTTTCAACCACCTATGATTATAAGGCCATCGCAGCAAAGAAAGCGACAGGTAGCAATGCATTTGACACAAACGAACATTTGTCATTTGTTGAATCCCCAAGATTAGGAACTGCAACAAAATCCAAAATCCCGGTTTCCCGGCAAACATAAAATAGCCGCCCGCGACTCCTCGCGGGCGGCTTGCATCTATTGTCCAACTTGATGAAACAAAATTATTCGCCATTGCGCGGCCGGCGGTCGCGGCGTTCCGGACGTTCGCGACGGGCAGGACGCTCCGTGTAGCCCTCGGGTTTCTCAAGCAACACGCGACGCGAAAGCTTGAACTTGCCGGTCTTCTCGTCGATTTCCATCAGCTTCACTTTCACGTGGTCGCCTTCCTTCAGCCCAGCTTCTTCCACCGTCTCCAACCGCTTCCAGTCAATCTCGGAAATGTGGAGCAGGCCGTCGCGTCCCGGCATGAACTCCACGAACGCGCCGTAGGGCATCACGCTGCGGATGACCCCGTCGTACACCTCGCCCACTTCGGGCACGGCCACGATGGCCTTGATTTTGGCCAATGCGGCATCGATGGTCTCCTTGTTCGGGCCGCTCACCTGCACAATGCCCACGCCGTCGGTCTCCTCGATGGCGATGACCGAACCGGTCTCTTCCTGAATGCCCTGGATAATCTTTCCGCCCGGGCCGATGACTGCGCCGATAAATTCTTTCGGGATAGTAATCTGGACGATGCGCGGCACGTGCGGTTTCAGTTCGGCACGCGGAGCGGGCATGCAATCCGTCAGTTTTCCCAAGATGTATTCGCGCCCGGCCTTGGCCTGCATCAGGGCTTTCTCCAAGATTTCATAGCTCAGGCCGTCGCACTTGATGTCCATCTGCGTGGCCGTCAGCCCGTCGATGGTGCCCGTCGTCTTGAAGTCCATGTCGCCCAAGTGGTCTTCATCGCCCAAGATGTCGGACAGGACGGCATATTTCTCTTCACCCGGATTCTTGATCAACCCCATGGCGATGCCGCTCACGGGCTTTTTCATCGGTACGCCCGCATCCATCAAGGCCAATGTCCCGGCACATACAGTGGCCATGGACGAAGAACCATTGGATTCAAGGATGTCGGAAACGACACGCACCGTGTAGGGGAAGTCTGCAGGAATCTGCCCCTTCAGTCCGCGCCAAGCCAAATGGCCGTGGCCGATTTCGCGACGCCCCACACCACGCTGCGCCTTGGCCTCACCCGTGGAGAACGGGGGGAAATTGTAATGAAGCAGGAAACGCATCTTGCCTTGTTCGAGCACGTCGTCCACCACTTTCTCGTCCAGCTTCGTGCCGAGTGTGCAGGTCGATAACGACTGCGTTTCTCCACGCGTGAAGATGGCCGAACCGTGGGGGCCGGGCAGCGGGCTGACCTCGCACCATATCGGACGGATGTCGGTCGTGGCGCGCCCGTCGAGACGCTTGCCCTCGTCCAACACGCAACGACGCATGGCATCGCGCTCCACATCGTGGTAGTAACGGTCGATCATGGCGTTCTTCTCTTCCAATTCTTCAGCTGCCAGGTCGGTATGCGCCTCAGCGTATGCGGCCTTGAAGTTCTCACGGATTTCCATAAAGGCATCCTCGCGGGCATGCTTGTCGCGGTTGCCTTCGGCGGCGATGCGGTAAGCGGCATCGTAGCAGGCTTTCTTCACTTCCTCGCGCAGTTCCTCATCGTTCACCTCATGGCAGTATTCGCGCTTCACGTCCTTGCCCGTCTCTTTCTCCAGCTCCTTTTGCAAGCGGCACATGGGCTTGATAGCTTCGTGGGCCACTTTGAGGGCCTGCAAGAGGTCTTGCTCGGAAACTTCCTTCATCTCGCCTTCCACCATCATGATGTTTTCCTCCGTGGCACCCACCATGATGTCCATGTCGGCCTGTTCCAACTGTGCGAACGTGGGATTCACCACGTACTCACCGTTGATGCGCGCCACGCGCACTTCGGAAATGGGGCCTTCGAAAGGAATATCGGAAACCGACAGTGCTGCGGAGGCGGCGAATCCGGCCAAAGCGTCCGGCATGTCCACACCGTCGGCGGAATACAAAATCACATTGACATACACCTCTGCATGGAAATTGCTCGGGAACAAGGGGCGCAAGGCGCGGTCCACCAGGCGGCAAGTCAGGATCTCATTGTCCGAAGCCTTGCCCTCGCGTTTGGTAAACCCTCCGGGGAAACGACCAGCAGCGGCATATTTCTCCCTGTACTCCACCTGCAAAGGCATGAAATCTGTTCCGGGAACGGCATCTTTGGCGGCACAGACAGTGGCCAAGAGCATGGTGTTGCCCATCGTGAGCATCACGGCTCCATCGGCTTGTTTGGCCAATTTCCCGGTCTCGATGCTGATGGTTCTTCCATCAGGCAATTCGACTGTTTTCGTAATTACGTTCATTGGTTTCTAATTTGTTTCATCAAATAATTCGGGCAAAATTACACATAAATATTGATAAACAAGCCCCGAAACGAGCAAAAAAACACCAAATGCAGTCTTTTCCACAAAAAATCGCCGTAAGCCCTCCACAAAAAGGCACAAAGCCCCTATCTTTGTAACCAAAAAGAAAATCCGAACCAACGACATGGGAAAAAATACCAGCTTGCTCCTCTCCGCTCTTTTACTGCTCACCGCCTGTGGTGACGAAAAAGGCGAACAATTTGAAATCAACGGGCAAATCGCGTCCGCCGACGGGCAAACCCTCTATTTCGAGGCCGCCACGCTCGACGGCATCCAAATCCTCGACTCCGCGCGGTTGGATGCCGAAGGCGATTTCCAATTCTGCGGGCCGCGCCCGTTCAACCCCGAGTTTTACCGCCTGCGCATCCAAGGGCAAATCGTCAACCTGAGCGTGGACTCCACGGAAACCATCCGCGTGGAAGCCACATGGCCGGACATGGCCACGGACTACCGCGTGGAAGGATCGCCGCAATGCGAAGTCATCCGCGAACTGAGCCTGAAACAGATGCAACTTCAACAAACGCTCATCAACCTGTTCGACAACCGCCAGCTCACCATCGGGGAACAGCAACGCATCACCAACGAACAGGTGGCCCGCTACAAGGATGAGGTGAAACAGAACTATATCCTGAAAGACCCGGCGGCGGCATACGCCTACTTCGCCTTGTTCCAGGCCGTGGGCGGACGTCTCATCTTCGACCCCGTGAGTAACCCGGACGACGTGAAATACGCGGCCGCCGTGGCCACGGCCTGGGATGCCCGCTACCCGGGCACCACACGCACCGAAAACCTGCGGAACATCGCCCTCCAAGGACTGCAGAACACCAAACGCCGCGCCCCCATCGCGTGGAACGAAATCGACACGGCGAGAATCACCGTATCCGGCCTCATTGACATCAGCCTGCCGGACATCCACGGGCGGCAACGCAACCTCTCAGACATGCAAGGCAAGGTGGTGCTGCTAGACTTCACGGCCTATTCCATGTCACAATCCCAAGAACGTATCATGCAGCTGCGCCAGCTTTACAACAAGTACGCAGCCAGCGGATTCAACATATACCAAGTGTCCATCGACCCCAACGAGCATTATTGGAAGACGGCCTGCGAACATCTGCCTTGGATCTGCGTGTATGAAGCCCGCGGCGAAGCCTCGGACTATCTTTCCTCATACGTGGTGAGCCGCATCCCGACTTACTTCCTCATCGACCGCAACGGCGACCTCGTGGCGCGGGACGAACAAATCCCTGACGTGGACAAAGCCGTGAAGGAGCTTTGCAGCCAATAATCCCCGAAAAGGAGACCGAAAAAAATGCAAAAAACTTTGCCATTCAGAAATTAAAGCTTAACTTTGCCCCGAGACATAAGGAAAGGATAAAAGGATTCCGGCTATACAGGCCGGGATTCTTTTGTTTTTACTGTCCACAAGCAAAACGCATAATAATTAAAATTAGGAGGAATAAGACTATGGCTTACATGTCACAAGAAGGCTACGACAAACTCGTGGCCCAACTGAAAGAACTGGAAACCGTGCAGCGGCCTGCCGCATCGGCCGCCATCGCGGAAGCCCGCGACAAGGGCGACCTGAGCGAAAACTCGGAATACGATGCCGCCAAGGAGCACCAGGCCATGCTGGAAATGAAAATCAACCAACTGAAGGCCGTCATCGGTGATGCCAAGATCATCGACACGTCGAAACTGAAGGCCGACACGGTGCAAATCCTGTCGAAAGTGGAAATCCGCAATGTGAAAAACAACATGAAGATGGCCTACACCATCGTGTCGGAAACGGAAGCCAACCTGAAGGAAGGCAAAATCTCCGTGCAAACGCCCATCGCGCAAGGACTGCTGGGCAAGAAAGTGGGCGACATCGTGGACATCAAAATCCCCCACGGCACCGTGCAAATGGAAATTCTGAACATCTCATTCGAATAACACCATGGCTACCATCTTCAGCAAAATCGTGGCCGGGGAAATCCCGAGCTACAAATGCGCGGAAAACGAACGTTTCTACGCCTTCCTCGATATCAACCCGCTCGTGAAGGGGCACACGCTGGTCGTGCCCAAACGGGAAGTGGACTACATCTTCGACCTCACGGACGAAGAAATCGGCGCGATGCAAGTGTTTGCCAAGCACGTGGCCGCAGCCATTAAAAAAGCGTTCCCCTGCATCAAGGTGGGACAGGCCGTGCTCGGGCTGGAAGTGCCTCACGCACACATCCACCTCATCCCGATGCAGAGCGAAAAGGACATGCTCTTCAGCAATCCGAAACTCTCTTTCACAGACGAGGAGTTCCAGGCCATCGCCAAAGCCATCCGCGACAACTTCGAGGACAAGGAAGCATAACAAACACTGTATATAATAATGTGTGACGACGGACGGGGCGCAAATCCTTGATGAATGGAATTTGCGCCCCGTCTGTCGCCACTTATTTCTACCTGTCAGATAAACTCCTCGCCAAGTTTCATCTGCGCGTCGGTCATCATGCGGCGAAGCGCCGCGCTGTCGTCCTTCGGGCAAATCATCAGCACGTTGCCTTTCTCGGCCACGACAAAGCCTTTCAGCCCGTCAATAACGGCAATCCGCCCTTCGGGCAGGCAAACCACGTTGCCTTCGCTATTGTACAACAAGGCTTCTGTGTTGAGCAACACATTGTCTTGCTTGTCGTGCTTCGTGTCGTTGTGCAACGAACACCACGAGCCCAAGTCGGCCCATCCGAAATCGCACACCTGCACATACACATTCTCGCTCTTCTCCAAGATGCTGTAGTCCAAGGAAAGGTTCGGCAACGTGTCGAAATGGGCAGGCACCTTACAAGACTCATCTCCCCCAATGGCATCAATGGCCTCCGTCAAGCTGTCGCGGTAGTCGGGCACAAGGTCGTGGATGGCTTTCATCATGGTGCGCACATTATATAAGTACAACCCCGTGTTCCAGTAAAACTCCCCGCTCTCCATGAACATGCGGGCAAACTCCAAGGCCGGCTTCTCCGTGAATGACTTCACCCTAGCGAAAATGCCGTCCTCCATTTCCTCATGCGCCTGGATGTAACCATAGCCCGTGTCGGGACGCGTAGGTTTCACCCCCATGGTGAGCAGGCAATCGGAACGACCCACGAAGTCCAGCCCTTTCAGCACGTCGGTATCGAAATTATTCTCTTCCAAGATTAACTGGTCGGCCGGAGAAACGATGACGTTGGCCCGGGGACAAAGGCGGCTGACGCATGTCGTGGCCCAAGCCACGCTGGGCAACGTGTTCCGTCGGATGGGCTCCTTCAATACCCTTCCTTGTGGCACATCGGGCAATTGTTCGGTGACAAGTTGCGCATAATGTTCATTCGTTACGATAAAGATATTCTGAATATCGATGATTTTACGAAAACGTTCGTACGTCTGTTGCAACAAAGTCCGGCCCGTACCAAACCAATCAAGGAACTGTTTGGGCAACTCCTTACGGCTTACAGGCCACAAACGACTACCGATGCCACCGGCCAAAATCACGCAGTAATTCAACTCTTTTGATTCCATAAGCAAACAGGTTGGTCTTAATCTTTTGCTAAGATACCCCTTTTCAGTCACAAACCGAAAAAAGGAGATTTAAAATCACTTAAATAAACAGTTTTTGAACTTCACCGTTATAGAATGCTTTTTATCACTTCCCGCGCACCCGCCATTTCCAAAAACGAACAACAAAAAGAGCGGCAACTTCTCAGCCGCCGCCCCATTTTCTTATCTTATATACCTATGAAAGAAGCATCGTCATTCCACGAACTTTGCCTTCGAGGCGTCCCTCGGCTTGGCCTCGGGCGATTCATCGGGATACCCCACGGCAATCGCGTACAACAAACCATAATCAGCAGAGAATTGCAAACGGTCCACGTATGGCTTGGCTTCCTCATTGTCCAACATGAAACGCACCGGGCCGCCCAGGAAACACGTGCCCAGCCCCATGGATTGGGCTGCCAACACGATATTTTCACCCAACAAGCCACAGTCGAATTGCCCGCTGCCATCTTTGGGCGACCCAATGAAAATCACCGCCGGTGCATTGCGGAACATATTTTTGAAACCTTCTTCTTCCGCCGCCTTCGGGTTCACCTTCTTGAATATCTCCGTCACCCCGTTAATATAATCCGCATCATCCACCACGCGCACTTCCCATGGTTGCTGGTTCATGCCGCTGGGCGCATTGATGCCGCATTCCAACAGCACCTCCAGTTTCTCGCGCTCCACTGGCTGGTCTTTATACTTGCGGATGCTGCGACGGGCCATGATGGTCTCGACCACCACATTCTTATCTTCCACCACCGTTGAGTCAGCCGCCTGTCCACTACCCTGCTGTCCTTGCGCCGTGCAGGACTCCAATGTGGCCACACCCACTCCCAAGCCCGCGCACAAGCACAAGCCGGAAATCCAATTCTTCCATGTTTTCATACACACTCTTTTTTAGATTAAACAACTAACATCCGCAAAGCTAATAAAAAAAGCCATCGACACCAACTTTTCGCCCATTAACTTGCAGAATAAGAGCAAGGTCCCGAAACATTTCCACCGAATAAGATCTCCTTCTTCACCTCCCCCAAAAAGAAAAAAACAGAAAAAACGCTCCATTTCTTTTGGTATTTCAAGAAAAAAGCCTACCTTTGCACACGAAAACAAAAAAAGAAGCCCAGATGGCGGAATCGGTAGACGCGCTGGTCTCAAACACCAGTGGGGAAACCCATCCCGGTTCGACCCCGGGTCTGGGTACTTCAAACCCTTGATAATCAGTTGATTATCAAGGGTTTTTCTTTTTATCGGGCGTACTAAAAGTGTACTTCCTGACGAAAAGAAAAAAAAGAGTACTTTCGCCGTTTTAGCAACCTTATATTTATGCTTTATTAACAAAGATGCTGCATATTTCTTCCTTTCT